>RFPI01000014.1 GCA_009926205.1 Methylophilaceae bacterium | reverse complement strand
AAGCGGCCTAGGCCGCTTTTTTATTGTCATTATGAGCTAGATTTTTTTACGCTGGCTTTTTTAGCAGCCGGTTTTTTGGCGGCAGTTTTCTTGGCCGTGGTTTTACTCGCGGCTACTTTTCCTGCACTCGACTTGCTCGCGCTAGATTTTCTAGCACTTACCTTTTTGCTTGGGCCTTTGGCGGCTTTTTCTGCAATCAATTCCACCGCTTGTTCCATGCTGATATCTTCTGGACCTTGGCTCTTAGGCAAGGTGGCGCGTATCTCGCCATGTTGCACATAGGGACCAAAACGACCGGAATAAATAGCGACATTGCCTCCTGCTGTAGGATGTTCACCAAGTTCGCGCAATGGCGTTGGCCCTGCATTGGCTTGGGCGAGAATTTCTACTGCACGCTCTGGGGTAATATCAAATACGCTATCCGTCTTAGGAATGGATTTGAATTTTCCATCGTGATTGACATATGGGCCAAAGCGTCCAATATTGGCGACGATTTTTTTGCCTGTGGTGGGATGGGCACCCAGATCTCGAGGCAATGCTAATAACTGTTGCGCGATTTCTAAATTGACCGTGCTTGGGTTAATTTCTTTTGGAATGCTGACGCGCTTGGGTTTCTTTTTGCTGTCGGCTTCTGCCTGACCCAGTTGCAAATAAGGGCCATAGGGACCATTCATCAACAAGATAGGCAGTTTGCTGGCAGGGTCTTCGCCAATCACTGTTGGCTCACTGGCAGTATTTTCTGCGCCGTTTAAGCTGCGTTTGTAATCACATTTGGGCGTCTCGTTGTATCCGGTACAGCCAATAAAGCTGCCATAACGACTGAGCTGTTTGGACAAGGGGCGACCGCATTTTGGACATTGCTCATCCAGTACTTCTGTACCAGGACGCTCGACATCTTTTTTGCTTTCAATATTTTTACTTAGGTCATCCCAGAAATTTTGCAACACGGGGACCCACTCTTGTTCGCCTTCGGCAATATCATCCAACTGATTTTCTAAGTTGGCAGTGAAGTCGTAATCGACATAGCGATTAAAGTGGTCGGTCAGGAATCGGTTGACCACTCGGCCCACATCGGTAGGAATAAAGCGTTTTTTGTCTATCGAGACATATTCGCGATCTTGCAAGGTGGAGATGATGCTGGCGTAGGTCGATGGACGTCCAATGCCATATTCTTCTAATGCTTTCACCAAACTCGCCTCGCTATAACGTGGAGGTGGTTCGGTGAAGTGTTGCTCGCCAAATATCTTTTCGACTTCAAGCACTTCGGCGGTATGCAAAATGGGCAGCTTCTTATCTTCTTCTTCCTCGCTGTCATCCACCCCTTCGCTATACACGGCTATAAAGCCGGGGAATATCATGGTTTGCCCAGTGGCACGGAATAGATTGGCTTCGTCTTGGCCAACACTCAAATCCACCGTGACCGCGTCAAACTTGGCAGGGGTCATTTGACAGGCGAGGGCGCGTTTCCAAATCATTTCATACAGTTTGTATTGCTCATCGCTGAGGTACTGACGAATGCTGGCTGGGGCCACATTGATATCGGTGGGGCGTATCGCCTCGTGCGCTTCTTGGGCACTTTTGGATTTGGTTTTGTAAAAAATCGGACTGTTGGGCAAATAATCTGCGTCGTAATTCTTTTTGATGTAATCACGAATTTGTGCGACGGCTTCATTGGCCAAACTGAATGAATCGGTACGCATATAAGTAATCAGACCTACCGCACCAGAACCAATATTAATCCCTTCATACAGTTGCTGTGCAATACGCATGGTGCGGCTGGTAGTAAACCCTAGCTTGCGCACGGCCTCTTGTTGCAAGGTCGAGGTGGTAAACGGTGGCGCTGGATTACGGCTGCGCTGTTTCTTTTCAACGCGTTGTACCGTCGTTTTACCGGCACTTTGCAGAATCAATTTGCCCACCACTTCTTGCTCTTGCGCTTGATTGGTGACGGTAAATTGCTCGACTTTTTTACCATCCAACTGAATCAATTTGGCGGCAAAGCTATGTTGATGCTTGTGACTGTGTAGGTGTATAGACCAATACTCTTGGCTCTTAAACGCTTCGATCTCAAGCTCGCGCTCGACGATTAATCGTAAAGCAGGGCTTTGTACGCGACCGGCAGACAGTCCACGGCGAATCTTCTTCCACAATAGCGGCGATAAATTGAAGCCCACCAAGTAGTCCAAGGCGCGTCTCGCTTGCTGCGCATTGACCAAGGACATGGAGATATCGCGCGGATGTTCAATCGCATGTTGCACCGCAGTTTTGGTAATTTCGTTAAACACCACACGCTTGATCAGCTTGTCGGAGGTCAGTTGTTTGCTTTTGAGAATTTCAAGAATGTGCCAAGAAATCGCCTCACCTTCACGGTCCGGGTCGGTCGCGAGATACACAGCGTCAGAGGCTCTGACCGCTTTGGTGATGCTATCTACATGCTTGGCGTTACGATCAATGATGTCGTACTTCATGGCGAATTGATGGTCTACATCGACTGCACCAGTTTTCGGAATGAGGTCACGGATATGTCCGTAGGAAGCGAGTACCTTAAAATCTTTGCCTAGATATTTTTCTAGTGTTTTGGCTTTCGAAGGTGATTCTACAATCAATAATTTTGTCATTGGGTTAGGCTTGTTGTCCGAGTTTTCAAGTGCAGATTTAGGCAAAGGCTGCGGTTAAATGTCGCTGATAATAAAAGCAAACACGCGGAGTTACAAGGCGGCTTGCATAAATCTTTATTTTTTAGCTGCTTTTTTAGCTTATTTGGTATTTCTTACAAATTCAATCCGACTACCTTCGGATTTAATCAGGTTGAGCACGGCATTAATCTGATCATTTTCTTCGGCGGTGTCGAATAGATGGTCTTCGTCTTCCGCTTTAGCTTGGCTCAAATTTTTAAAATCATACAAACGAGTATCCCCTAGTCTTGCGACATCTACATTACAAATAGAGCGGAAAATATTATTGATTCTGCCGGGTTGCTCGCGCTCCCAATCTTGCAGCATCAGTTTCACTTTTTGTCTTTGCAAATTGGGTTGTGATCCGCATAAGTCACAAGGAATAATGGGGAATTGCATTTGTCTGGCGTAGGCAGCGATATCTTTTTCTGTGCAATACGCCAATGGACGAATCACGATATGTTGCTGGTTATTGGTGGCTAGCTTGGGCGGCATAGACTTCATGCTGGCGCTGAAAAATAAATTCAAAAATAGCGTCTCAACGATGTCATCGCGGTGATGACCTAGTGCAATTTTGTTAGCACCCAATTCGCTGGCAACTTTATAAATAATCCCACGGCGCAATCTTGAGCATAATGCACAAGTGGTTTTGCCTTCGGGTATTTTTTCTTTCACGATAGAGTAGGTGTCGGCCTCTACCACACGATATTCGACACCTAGTTGTTCAAAATAGCGCGGCAATACGTCTGCGGGAAATCCCGGTTGCTTCTGATCTAGGTTCATGGCGATCAGGCGGAAATTGACCGGAGCGCGTTGCTGTAGTGCCAATAACATCATCAGCAAAGTATGCGAATCTTTACCTCCACTCATGCACACCAGCACGGTATCGCCGTCTTCTATCATGTTGTAATCGCCTATGGCTTTACCGGTGGCGGTAATTAGGCTGTTACGCAGGCGTATAAAATTGCTCGATGGGTTGTCAGGTAAATGTTTAATCATACTTATATATTCAATGAGCGGCCGCCGTCCACAGGAATCAGCTGACCAGTAATAAATGGGGCATCGCAAATCAGGAATTTAACCGCTTTGGCGATATCCTCTGGCGCGCCTATTGTATTCAATAGTGTTTCAGAAATCACTTTTTGCTTGTAGTTGGCATCAAAATCAGGATTATTTTCCGGCCACATAATCGGGCCCGGCGCCACGGTATTCACTCTTACCTGTGGTGCGAGCTCGCGCGCCAGTGACTTGGTCAAAGTAATTAAGCCAGCTTTGGCGAGGCTGTACACAATATAATTTTTCTTGGGTTTTTCTACGTGCATATCGGCAATATTGATGATGCAACCACGACGCTTGCGCAGCTCGTCGGCCAGTGCCTGCGCTAAAAATAAGGGGGCTTTGAGATTCGAGCCCATCAATTCTTGCCAAGCTTGCTCATCTATTTCACCTAACTTGGTGGCATAATAACTTGATGCATTATTGATGAGCACATCGACCTGACCAAAATGTTTTAGCGTTCCGCTGGCCAATGTTGTTACTTCTTCGATTTGATTTAAATCTGCGCAGATGATCGCGGCTGAGTTCGGGCGTTGTTGATTTAACTCGGCGGCAAGCTGCTCCGCTTCGCTTTTGGATTGACGGTAGTGAATCATGACATTTGCGCCAGCACTATGCAGTAGGCGGCAAATAGAGGCGCCTACCCGTTTGGCTCCTCCTGTAATCAGCACGACTTTGTTGTTGAGTTCCACGTCATTATCCTTTTCAATTAGCTGGCTATTATAAGTCATGGCTTTATAATGCCGCGTTATGCATGCATTACCTTCACCCTCAGCGGCTGCTGTAGAGCACAGCCAATCACTTTCCAGTGTGATTCGAGACACCATCCAACAGGCGGGTGGCTGGATTCCATTCGACCAATATATGCATATGGCTTTATATCAACCTGGACTTGGTTATTACAGCGCTGGGGCTAAAAAGTTCGGCGCCGTGGGTGATTTTGTTACCGCCCCTGAACTGTCCGACTTGTTTGGACGCTGTTTAGCGCAGCCTATTTTGCAGGTTCTGCAGTGTGCCCAGTTTGCTGAAAATACACCAGCAATACTTGAGCTGGGTGCCGGTCAGGGCAAGTTGGCGGCGCAAATTTTATTGGCCTTGCAACAGGCTGGACTGGCGGATTCTGCCTCAGGATTGCCAGCCTATTATATCTTGGAGGTGAGTGCGCACTTGCGTGAAGTGCAACAGCAGACCTTATCTGCTCTATTGCCGCCTGAGCTGTATGGGCAGATTCATTGGCTTGAGCGATTGCCGCAGACTTGGCATGGTGTCATCTTAGCGAATGAAGTATTAGATGCGCTGCCGATTAAGCAATTCCGTGTAGGCGCGCATGCTTGCCATGAACTAGGCGTCACGCTAGACGCGAATCAAAATATGCTGATAAGCGAGCAAGTTGAGTCACAGGCCCATGCTTTGCCCTGCGCAATACAACAGCAATTCCAATTGCCCGCAGGTTATATCATTGAGACATGCGCTAATGCACAGGCTTTGGTACAGAGCTTGGCGGATTGCTTGCAACAAGGTTTTGTCCTATTGATTGATTATGGATTTGATGCGGCGACCTATTATCATGCGCAACGACATGAAGGTACTTTGATGTGCCACTATCGCCATTATGCCCATCACGATCCGTTTTATTATCCAGGCTTGCAAGATATCACCGCGCATGTGAATTTCACTGCCATTGCGCAAGCAGCCTGTGATGCGTCTATGCAACTAGTGGGGTATTTGCCTCAAGCCAATTTCCTGCTTAACTGCGGCATATTGGATACCTTGGCTGAACAGAGCGAGACGGATAGCAAGACGCATCTGCGTCAAACGGCGGCGGTACAAACACTATTGTCGCCTGCTGAAATGGGCGAGCTATTCAAAGTGATTGCCTTTGAAAAAGGCATCGATATCCCAGATTATCGGGGCTTCCAAAGCGGTGATCAAAGTTTCAGGCTGTGAAGCCACATTTAAAAAAGAGTATTTATGGGTGAATTAGAGTCAAAACAAACCAATCCTGAACAAGATAGCGAGGGCTCATCTTGGCAACGACGTATTCGTAGCTTTGTGCTACGCCAAGGCCGTCTGACTAAAGGCCAAGAGAGAGCCATCGCACAAGGCTCAGCGCGCTATGTGCAAGCCTATCAAGCGGGTCTGTTGGATTGGGATGCCGCTTTCAAGCGTAGCGGCAGTGAGCGAATTTTGGAAATTGGCTTTGGCATGGGCAACAGTACCGCAGAAATTGCTCTTGGCATGCCAGAGAAAGATTTTATTGCGGTGGAAGTGCATACGCCTGGCGTCGGCAGCTTGTTAAAGCTGATGTTGGAGCAAGGCATAGACAATATTCGCATTATTCAGCATGACGCTGTGGAGGTATTGCAGCATATGATGGCGCCCAATAGTTTGGATGGGGTGCATATCTTTTTTCCCGATCCATGGCATAAAAAACGCCACCATAAGCGCAGATTGATACAAGCGGAATTTGTTGAATTGTTGGTGAGCCGTCTAAAACCGGGGGCATATTTGCATGTGGCGACCGATTGGCAAGAATACGCCGAGTGGATAATGGAAGTGCTGTCAGCCCAAGCCCACTTGGTGAATTCAGCGGGAGCGCAACAGTACGCAGAAAAACCCGCTTACCGACCGATGACAAAATTTGAGCAGCGCGGTATCAACTTGGGTCATGGGGTGTGGGATCTGGTGTTTGTGAAGCCGCCTGCTGCAACCAAGCCCCAATAATCTTTTCTGCTTCTTCCACGCCCTGCTTTTTCAGGCTGGAGAATAATTGCACTGTGCAATTTTTCCAGCCAGCGTCTAATTGCTTACGCACTGCCAGCAAGGTTTGATTGGCGGCATTACGGGATAACTTGTCTGACTTGGTGAGTAACACATGCACTGGTTTGCCGCTGGGACAGAACCAGTCCAGCATTTGCGTATCCAATTTGGTGAGCGGGTGACGGGTATCCATCACCAACACCAAACCATACAAGGTCGGGCGGTGCATCAAATAGCTGGACAATACTTGTTGCCAATGCAGTTTGAGGCTCTCAGGCACTTTGGCATAGCCATAACCGGGCAAGTCGACCAAATAACGTTGATGCCCCAAGGCAAAAAAGTTGATCAGCTGTGTGCGGCCTGGTTGTTTACTCACGAAAGCCAAGCGATTATGGTTGGCAAGCGTGTTCAAGGCACTCGATTTGCCAGCATTAGACCGGCCAGCAAAGGCAATCTCTATGCCTTCTGGCACTGGTAAATCGGATAAGTGATGCGCTGAAATATAGTACTGAGCGTTTTGGAATAGCGGCATTGTGGTTTCCTTAAGGGCTAAAAATGCTACCACGATTAGGCTAATTTCGATAAAATATCGTTGTTTATCTAGTTAATATTTCTCTTGTTTCAAGGCTTTATTTTTGGGATTGTCCTTATGAATTCGCGTAATTTGTTGGTGCTTGCAGTGTTCAATGTATTCCTCGCTTGTCTATCTGTGCTTAGTTTTGGTGTTGCCAATGCAGCGCCAGCGAAAGCTGAAGCACAACCTGAGCCACCAAACGCAGAAAAAATCGTCAATACCGTTTGCGCTGCTTGTCATGGCGTCGATGGTAATAGTGCCGTACCCATGTATCCCAAGTTGGCAGGTCAGCATCCAGAGTATTTACACAAACAATTAGCCAATTTCAAATCTGGTGAACGTCAAAATGCAGTGATGTCCGGCATGGCCGCCGCTTTATCTGATGCAGATATGGCTGCGCTCGCCACTTATTTCTCTTCACAGCAAGTGCGTCCTAGCTCTGCAAAAAGTAACGGCAAAGGATCCTTAGGCGAAAAAATCTACAAAGGCGGTATTGCGGCAAATGGCGTGCCTGCCTGTGCCTCTTGCCATGGTGCAAATGGTGCCGGTATCCCTTCGCAGTTCCCACGCATGGGCGGTCAGTACGCTGAATATACTTTGACGCAATTGAAGGCTTTCCGAGCAGGTGAGCGCGCCAATGATAATGCCAAGGTGATGCGTATGATTGCGAGAAAATTGAGTGATGATGAAATGGCAGCAGTGGCTGATTATATTCAAGGCCTACGCTAATCCATCGCAGCAATTCTTAGGGTGACTTCGGTCACCCTTTATTTTTTGAAACTAATCCCACGTCGACCTTTTCTAACCAGGCTACATGGAATATAAATGAATAGTCGTTTCTCTTTCTAACGCCCGACTTGTGTTTGTTCGGCGCTGAATTTTCGAATGCTAAGATGGTAAAACTGAATGTATTTCTCTAAAAAACTGTATGAGTTATTGAGCTCAATGCGATTTGCCGTCAGTGTTCTGACGGTGGTGAGTATTGCCTCTATCATCGGTACGGTATTAAAGCAGAATGAGCCTTATAACAATTACCTGATTCAGTTTGGCCCTTACTGGTTTGATTTCTTCAAAATGCTAGGCATGTACGATATTTATCATAGTGCATGGTTCTTGTTGATTTTGCTTTTCTTGGTGACTTCTACCAGTCTGTGTGTGTATCGCCAAACACCACAAATTTTGAAAGATATGCGCCAGTACCGTGAGCACTTGAATGAAAAGTCGCTACGCCAATTTACCCACCAAAAAAGTCTCGCCTACTCTATTTCAACTGCGCAAGCGCAGGCAAAGTTAAGCGATGTTTTACAACAGCATGACTATCGTTGGCGTCAGGAAACCCACGCCGACGGCAGTGTGATGTTGGCAGCCAAGACGGGTAATTATCAAAAGCTGGGTTATATATTTACGCATGTGGCGATTATCATCATTTGTATTGGTGGTTTGATGGATGGCAATGTGCCACTCAAAATTCAAGAATTATTGGGCGACAAAGTCGTTGAAACACGCGATATTCCTGTCAGCCAAGTGTCCGAAAAAAGTAAATTGTCAGTACGCAACTTATCTTTCCGCGCCAATCTGACCTTACCTGAGGGCAGTCGTGCTGATGTTGCTTTTGAGCGGGTACGCGATGGCTATATGGTGCAACAATTACCTTTCACTTTAGCCCTCGAAGATTTCCGTATCGAGCACTACCCCACCGGCCAGCCCAAGTCGTTCGAGAGTGATTTGGTGATTATGGACCCCGAATTAAAACAACCACTGAAACAAACCATCAAGGTCAACCATCCACTGACTTATAAAGGCATCACGATTTATCAGTCCGACTTTCAGGATGGCGGTACTGACTTGCAGTTGAACGCTTGGGATTTAACTGGCGCACGCAATCAACCCGTCAAGCTGGCAGGGAAAATTTTTCAGCAAACGCAAGTTGGCGAAGGACAGGGAGCTTTACAAATCGAGTTTGATGACTTTAAAAAATTCAATGTGTTGAATTTGAGCAAAGACATCAAAGCTAAGCCGCGCAACGTTGGCCCAAGCATGATTTTCAAAGTGCGCGATAGTGCCGGTCAGGCCAAAGAATACTTGAATTACATGCAGCCGCTGAATTTGGATGGTCAGTTTTATTTTGTCTCTGGTATGCGTGCCACGGCACAAGAAGAATATAAATATCTGCGTATACCCGCGGATGAGAATATGACATTGAATAGTTTTATGCTGTTGCGTGCAGCTTTATTTGATGAGCGCCAGCATGAACAGATTGCCCATCGCTTAGTATCTCGACTATTGCCTGAAGCGCATCGCGATGCACAGACGACACAAAAATTTGAGTCTAGTGTAGTACAGTTGCTGAAGCAATTTACTCAAGGTGGTTATAGCAGTGTTGCGCGTTTGATTGAGTCCTCAGTACCAGAAGCACAGCGTGAGCAAGTGGCTAAGACCTATATCAAAATTATCAATGTGGCGGCACAAGAAGCTTATCAGATGGCATTACAACAACATCCGGAGGTGCAAGCGAATAAGAGCCTAGAGGATAAATTCTTGTTAGACAGCCTGAATTCCATCAGCGATTTATTTTTTTATGGAACCCCTTTCTACTTATCGCTGACCAACTATGAACATCATGAGGCAAGCGGTTTGCAATTGACCCGCTCACCAGGAAAAAACTTAGTATATTTGGGTTCTATCTTGTTGGTGATGGGGATTTTTGCCATGATGTATATTCGTGAACGACGGGTTTGGTTGCTGTTTAAAGCAGATGCCAAACAAGTATTATTGGCGATGAGTGCCAACCGTAAGAATCACGATTTTGATCAAGATTATGAGCAACTGCTGCAACGTTGTAAGCTTGCGTTGCGGTCAGAAAAATAATGGAGAGTAAGCATGCAATCAAGCAATGTTAGGCGTAAGCATTTTTGGCAAGCACGCGATTGGACCGATTGGTTATTCAGTATTTTGCTATTGCTAGGTGCTGCAGGCGTATATGCTAATTATCAATCCTTGATGGATGGCTATGAGGTATTCTTTTTGGCCTCTTCTGTGGTGGGCTTTAGTTTATTGGGCTGGTTTTGGTCGCCTATCCGCAGCTTGATTGCGGGTGTTGCAGCGCTGAGTTTGAGTGCGATTGCTTTGTATGCGGGTGATTTGAGTTTGATGCAGCAAAAATTCTTACTCAAATTCCTCATCTCGAGCCAATCCGCGGTGATGTGGATGAATGTATTGCTGATCTTGGCGACATTGATTTACTGGTTGGCACTGTTCCGCAAATCAGCGTTTACTGGGAAATTGGCCACTTTCCTGACTTGGTCTGCGGTAGTGATGGGACTGACCGGCTTGATGGTGCGTTGGTACGAGTCATATTTGATTGCACCTGATATCGGACATATTCCGCTAAGCAACCTGTATGAAGTATTTATTCTTTTCTGTCTGATTACCTCCATGATGTATTTGTACTATGAGGCTCGCTATCAAACGCGTCAGTTGGGTGGTTTGGTGATGTTGGTGGTGAGTGCCGCGGTCGGTTTTATACTTTGGTATACCTTTGATCGTCAGGCCAATACCATTCAGCCTTTGGTCCCCGCTTTGCAATCCTATTGGATGAAGATTCATGTGCCTGCCAACTTTATTGGTTATGGCGCCTTCTCTTTAGCCGCTATGGTAGCAGCGGCTTATTTGCTAGTAGATCGTGGCTGGGGGCAAAAATTATTGCCTGCAAAAGCCCTGTTAGACGATTTGATGTATCGCTCTATTTCTGTAGGTTTTATCTTCTTTACCATCGCCACCATACTAGGCGCGATGTGGGCGGCTGAAGCATGGGGAAGCTATTGGTCTTGGGATGCGAAAGAAACTTGGGCCTTGATCGTATGGCTGAATTACGCAGCTTGGTTGCATTTGCGCTTGGTCAAAGGCTTGCGTGGCAATTTATTGGCATGGTGGGCGCTGATTGGCCTGATCGTGACCTCTTTCGCCTTTTTGGGCGTGAATATGTTCCTGTCAGGGCTACATTCTTACGGGACCTTATAGCCCGCGCTCGACCATCTGACTGGTCATCGCTATGTGTTGAGTGATTGCGTCCATGCCAATAACACATGGACCTTTCACTCAATTTTTTATATTGAGCCCCAAAAAATTTGGTAAAAATAGCAAAAATATTACCCTAGTAAAAATTAAAAAAATCATTTAAAACAATATCTTGCATAATTAATTCGCTTTATTTACGCTGTCTTTTCTATTCATTTAAAGGAGACAGTATCATGAGACACCAATCTGGTTTTACTCTGATTGAACTAGCTATCGTGCTAGTCATTATTGGTCTTTTATTGGGTGGCGTATTAAAGGGTCAAGAGCTGATCAGTAGCGCCAAAGTAAAAAATCTGGCCAATGATTTTCGCAATATCCAAATGCAGTTGTTTTCCTACCAAGACAAGTTTCATGCTTTGCCCGGAGATGATATCGCCGCCATTGGTCATGTGGGCGCAGATAACAATGGAAACGGCGATGGCCAAATTGATGGAGTATGGCTGAACCCACCTCAAACTGCCGAGAGTTATACGCTTTGGCAGCATTTGCGTAAATCTGGATTGGCTAACGGATCTACTGTGCTTGGAGAGGCAACTTATTTGCCCACCAATGCGGAAGGAGGTCGATTGGGTGTGCAATCCAAGCCTGAAAATACAATCTCAGGGATGACCGGCTCGATGGCAATCTGCTCGCAAAATATATTGGGTAAGTTTGTCAAACAACTAGAGACCATGTTAGATAACGGCAATACCGCAAGCGGCAATATGATGGCAGCAGAGAATGTGACGGGTTTGACGGCGGCAGAGGCGGTCACATCGGTTGGCAATTCGCCCAATATATTGGACACAAGCAAATATACTGTCTGTATGGGTTTTTAGCATAACAGCATGTCAGCAAGGGGCGGAAATGTGATTTTTCTGCCTTACTCTAAGCAGGGTTTTGCTTTAAAATAGCTAACTATTACTCACCGATACTTTGAATGCTATGGCTGACAATCTCGTAGAGATTAACAATCTTTCTTTTGGTTATAAAAACCGCTTGCTACACAAGGGCATCAATATGGTGTTCCCACGAGGCAAAGTGGTGGCCATTATGGGCGGCAGTGGTAGCGGCAAAACCACTTTGCTGCGCCTGATAGGCGGGCAGTTGGTGCCAACCAAGGGAGAGGTGCTGGTCGACGGCGAAATCGTCCACCAACAAAGCCGTGAAAAGCTTTATCAAATCCGTCGCAAAATGGGCATGTTGTTCCAGTTTGGCGCGCTTTTTACCGATTTGTCCGTGTATGAAAATGTCGCTTTCCCCTTACGCGAACATACCAATTTGCCAGAATCCATGATTCGTGACTTTGTCATGCTAAAGCTCAATGCAGTCGGTCTGCGTGGTGCTTATCACTTGATGCCAGCAGAGTTGTCCGGTGGGATGGCACGACGCGTTGCGCTAGCCCGTGCCGTGGCATTAGATCCTTCAATTATTATGTACGATGAGCCTTTTGCCGGCTTGGATCCGATATCGATGGGTGTGGTGTGTAATTTGATACGTAGTTTGAATGATGCGCTGGGCGCAACTTCGATTGTGGTAACCCATGATGTGCATGAAACGTTTTTATTTGCAGACTATATCTATTTTGTCTCGGAAGGCGTTGTGGTGGCAGAAGGTACGCCGGATCAATTGAAAAAATCTAAGATGCCATTTGTGCATCAGTTCGTGCATGGTGAAATGGATGGCCCTGTGCCGTTCCACTACCCAGCAGGAGATTACCGACAAGAAATGTTACGAGTGCCGGCACTATGAGACGCATGAATCACTTTTTTCAGGCTATTGGTCATCGCATGATTAACGGAATCTGGCACCTGGGTGCCGGAGGTCGATTATTCTTTTATGTGGCTTTATATTTGCTGGAGAGTATTAAGCGTCCGCGCCTAATTATTAAAGAAGTGTTTGCGACAGGCGTACTCTCTTTATTGATTGTGATTGTTTCGGCATTTTTCGTAGGCATGGTGTTAGGTCTGCAAGGTTATAACACTTTACAAAAGTATGGCTCTTCCGAAGCGATAGGGGTGTTGGTGGCGCTATCGCTAGTACGAGAATTGGGTCCAGTAGTGACAGCCTTGCTATTTGCTGGTCGCGCGGGAACAGCCATTACCGCAGAGATTGGTTTGATGCGTGCTACCGAGCAATTATCAGCGATGGAAATGATGGCGGTCAGTCCGATCGGACGAGTGTTGGCCCCGAGATTTTGGGCGGGGACGATTTCCATGCCTATCTTGGCGGTACTGTTCTCTATGATAGGTATTTTGGGCGGCTATTTTGTTGCGGTGCCTGTGATTGGTGTGGATAGTGGCGCGTTTTGGTCGCAGATGCAGGCCAATGTCGATTTCCAAGAAGACATTATTAATGGCGTGATTAAAAGTGTAGTGTTTGGTGTGGTATGTACCATGATTGCTTTGTTTGAGGGTTATGACGCACCCCCTACTGCCGAGGGGGTTAGCCGCGCAACTACTCGTACTGTCGTGTATTCGTCATTGGCAGTATTGGGTTTAGATTTTGTTTTAACTTCATTTATGATTAACGTTTAAGCGTGTATGTGAGGGAACGATGGAAAGAACAACGATAGATTTGTGGGTTGGGGTATTCGTTGCATTGGGGATAGCAGCCATTTTTGGTCTTGCACTCAAAGTAGGTAACTTGACCTCTAGTAACTTGGGTGACACTTACATGGTAACAGCTGCTTTCGAAAATATCGGCGGTCTAAAACCTAGAGCGCCTGTGAAAAGTGCTGGTGTTGTCATTGGTCGTGTGGATAGTATCCATTTTGACAATGAGAACCATGAGGCCGTGGTCAGTCTCAAGTTGGATAAGCGTTATACTTTCTCCAGAGATACCTTTGCCAATATTTACACCGCAGGTTTGTTGGGTGAGCAATATATAGGACTTGAGGTGGGCGGTGAGGAAACCAACCTGAAGGACGGTGATAAAATCACTCATACACAAGATGCAGTGGTATTGGAAAAACTGATTAGCCAATTCTTGTATAGCAAAGCTTCTGAAAATAAAACTGATACTAAGGCGGTGGAATAATGAAATTGTTTAGACAGCTTTTAATAATCACAACGTTTTCTCTGTTGGCACAAGGCGCTTGGGCTGCGGTAGCTGCTGACGCATTTGTTAAGGCGATTGCAGATGACGTGTTAGCTATTGTCAAAAAAGACAAAGAAATACAGTCTGGCGATCAACAAAAAGTATTTGCTCTTGCAGAGGAAAAAATTCTTCCACATTTCAATTTTGAACATGTCTGTCGCTTGGTATTAGGCAAAAATTTTGCTAAGGCAAGCAAAGAACAACAAGATGCTTTCCAAAAAGAATTCCGTACCTTGATGTTGTATACCTATGCTTCAGCGTTGTCTAAGTATCGCAACCAGACGATCGAATATAAGCCAATGAAAGACTACCCAGATGATAAGCAAGTTGTAGTCAAAACTTTGATTTTGCAACCTGGTGGCCAACCGATTGGTGTGGATTACACGCTAGAAGCTATCAACGACGGTTGGAAAGTGTATGACATCACTATTGAGGGTGTCAGCTTGGTCACCAACTATCGCAGCCAGTTTGGTAATGAAATCCGTCAGGGAAGTATGGATAGTTTGATTCAAAAACTTGCTGACAAAAACAAAGAAAACGTAACAGCGAAAAAATAGTACTGAGGAATTAGGTGGCACAAATCGAAAAATTAGATGGCTTGTGGAAATTGCATGGTGACATGTCCATTAAGCGTATTTTGGAGTTGCGTACTGAGGCGCTTGCTTTGCCTCGAGGTACGCAACTGGCTATTGATTTTTCAGCTGTGACGCATGTTGATACTGCCACCGTCAGCATTATGTTTGAATTGCTGAGAAACGCCACCTCATCAGGTTGCCATCTTAGCTTCATCAAGTTACCTGATAATTTGCGTAGCTTATTATCGCTTTATGGTGTGGATGGACTTATCCCCGAAAAGCCCTAAATCGGTAGCTCAGGAAAACAATTTTTATGCCAGCTGCCGTCCAATTTCATGATGTCTCTAAACATTTCGGTGCATTGCAAGCACTGGATGGTGTTGATTTGAGCATTGAGCAAGGTGAATTTTTTGCTTTGCTTGGTCCCAATGGGGCAGGCAAATCCACCATGATCAATATCTTGTCAGGCCTACTGCGGCCATCACAAGGCAGTGTTGAAGTGATGGGCTTTGATGTCATCAAACAATATCGTGAAGCGAGACGTTCACTGGGTGTGGTACCGCAAGAGCTGGTATTTGATCCCTTCTTTTCTTTGCGCGAGATGTTGCGCTTTCAGGCGGGCTATTTCGGCAAACGCAAAGACAATGATGTATGGATAGATGAAGTAATAGAAGGTCTCGGCCTCAGTGATAAAGCCGGGACTAATATGCGTAAATTGTCTGGTGGCATGAAGCGTCGCGCATTGATTGCTCAAGCATTGGTGCACAAACCTCCGGTGATTGTATTAGATGAGCCCACTGCTGGTGTCGACGTAGAGTTGCGCCATATGCTATGGGAATTTATCCGACGTTTAAATGCAGATGGACACACTATTATTCTCACCACCCACTATTTGGAAGAGGCTGAGGAATTATGTTCGCGCGTTGCCTTATTGAAACAAGGCAAGATTATCAAATTAGATACTACCGCCAATCTCTTGCGCACCATGCACGGCAAACTATTGCAATTGAAATTTTCTGGGGAATTACCTGCTGCGTTAATCCCCATGCTCAAAGAAAAAAATCCTGAAGGCTATTTGCTCAAGTTGGATGAAGTTTCTGCTTTAGAACATGTATTGGTCAATTTGCGCCAAGCTGATATTGCGCTTGAGGACTTGCGACTGATTGAGCCTGACTTGGAAGATGTATTTGTAGAAATGGTAGGTAAGTCATCATGATTACCCCTTCTATGGTGGGCGCTTGGACGCTGTTTAAAAAAGAATTGCTACGTTTTTGGAAAGTGAGTTTCCAAACCGTCGCAGCTCCAGTAATTACTGCACTTTTGTACCTGCTGATTTTTTCCCATGTATTAGGAAGCCATGTGGAGATTTATCCGGGAGTGGATTACACAGTTTTCTTAATTCCTGGTCTGATCATGATGTCGCTTTTGCAGAATGCATTTGCTAATAGCTCATCCAGTTTGATTCAATCCAAAGTCATGGGGAATATTATTTTTATACTCATTACCCCCATTTCATATTTGGAATTTTTCTTAGCCTTTTTGGCAGCCTCCATCATTCGTGGAGTTTGTGTTGGGTTTTGTATTTATCTGGTATCGACATTATTTATTGATTTACCTTTAGAGCATCCTTGGATAATTTTGGCATTCGCATTTTTGGGCAGCGCAATGCTTGGCGCATTCGGTATTATTGCAGGTTTGTGGGCCGAGAAATTTGACCAGATGGCCGCTTTCCAGAACTTTGTGATTATGCCTCTGTCCTTCTTGTCTGGCGTGTTTTATTCCATACATTCATTGCCACCCTTTTGGCAAAAGGTGTCACATTTGAATCCATTCTTTTACATGATAGATGGATTCCGTTTTGGATTTTTTGGTGTGGGGGATATTTCCCCTTGGTTGAGCTTGAGTATTGTGGTGTTTAGTTTGCTGGTGTTGTCTATCATCACCATATTGATGCTTAGAGCTGGATATAAATTGCGTGGATAATTCATGTTAACTGCAGAAGAGATTAAAACTTATATTAGTAATGGTTTGGCTTGTGAATTTTTGCAGGTGCTGGGCGATGATGGTCAGCATTTCGAAGCGATTATCGTAAGCAAAGCGTTCGAAGGAAAAAATATGGTGCAACAGCACCAAATGGTTTATCAGGTGCTAGGGCAGCGTATGGGCAATGAAATTCATGCATTGTCTATGCGTACTTTTACACCCGACGCATGGAGTCAATCAGGTTTAATGAGAGGGTAATATGGATACACAAGCTTTAATTCAACAGCAGATTTCAGACAACGCAGTGGTGTTGTATATGAAAGGTAGTCCCAAGTTTCCACAATGTGGATTTTCAGGCTTGGCTGCACAAATTTTGGCTGCATCTGGTGTCAAGGAATACTTGGCAGTGGATGTGTTGGCGGACCCAGCCATTCGTGATGGCATCAAAGTGTTTTCAAATTGGCCGACCATTCCACAACTATATATTCACGGTAATTTTATTGGTGGCGCAGACATTATGCGTGCTATGTATGAACAAGGTGAATTGCAAAAATTATTGAGTGAAAGCGCAGAATAATTTTGGATAAATTGCTGATTCAGGGGGGCGCGACATTACGTGGTGAGGTGAAAATCTCTGGCGCCAAGAATGCCGCTTTGCCCATCCTTTGTGCAGCTTTATTGGCACCCGATACATTACAACTTAGCAATGTGCCGCAACTCAAAGATATCGCCACCACTAAGCAGTTGTTGGCGCATATAGGCGTGCTTGTCGAGCGTCATGGTGATCGTGTTAGCTTGGATGCTAGCCATATCCAACATCTAGATGCACCCTATGAAATGGTGAAAACTATGCGCGCATCGATTTTGGTGTTGGGTCCTTTATTGGCAAGATTCGGCGAGGCCAAAGTGTCTTTGCCGGGTGGTTGTGCCATAGGCTCAAGACCGGTGGACTTGCATATCAAAGGTCTGCAGGCCATGGGTGCAGAAATTTCTATTGAACATGGCTATATTTTAGCCAGCACCAAACATCTGCCTCATCAACGCTTGCGCGGTGCGCGCTACTATATGGATTTGGTCACGGTTACCGGCACCGAGAATTTGATGATGGCGGCAACTTTGGCTGATGGCGTCACCATATTAGAAAATGCAGCCAAAGAACCCGAAGTGGTGGATTTAGCAAACTGTTTAATCAGCATGGGCGCAGATATTTCTGGAGCAGGCACGGATGTGATTACTATTCGCGGTGTCGCCGCACTGCATGGTGCGCAACATAGTGTGGTATTCGACCGTATTGAGGCTGGTACTTATATGGTGGCAGCGGCGATGACTGCAGGCGATGTAACCTTACAAGGCGTGCAAGCGAATATGCTGGATGCTGTGATCGAAAAATTGCGCGAGGCAGGTGCACAAGTTGATTGTACCGAGCAAACGATACGTGTGCGCTCGCAAGGACGATTGCAAGCGGTGAATATTCGTACTGCCCCTCATCCTGCATTCCCCACGGATATGCAAGCCCAGTTTATGGCGATGAATACCGTGGCAGAAGGAGTGGCAAAAGTCACTGAGACAATTTTTGAGAATCGTTTTATGCACGTGCAGGAGTTACAGCGACTCGGTGCTAAAATTGAAATTGACGGCAACACTGCATTAGTCCGCGGTGTGCCAAGTTTGGATGGTGCAACGGTGATGGCAACGGATTTACGTGCTTCTGCCTGTCTAGTGTTGGCAGGTTTAGTTGCTCAAGGACAAACAACCATTGAGCGTATTTATCACCTCGATAGAGGTTATGAGATGCTTGAAGAAAAACTCAGTGCGCTAGGCGCCAATATTAAGAGAAACCATTAAGCATGATTACCATTGCGTTATCTAAAGGTAGAATTTTTGAGGAAACAAAACCATTGCTGGCAGCAGCAGGTATTGTCCCGAACGAAGATCCTGAAACCTCACGCAAATTGATTATCGGCACTAACCATGAGGACGTGCGCTTGATTATTGTGCGTGCTTCGGATGTGCCAACCTATGTGCGTTATGGTGCAGCTGATATGGGTATCGCTGGTAAAGATGTACTAGATGAGCAAGATTTGCAAGGTGTCTACCAGCCACTAGATTTACAAATTGCCCGTTGCAAAATGATGGTGGCAGTGCGCGAGGGATTCGATTACCAAGCCTGTTTGCGTAGTGGTGCGCGTTTGAAAGTAGCCACAAAATATGTCAAGACAGCAAGACAACATTTTGCTGCAAAAGGCATGCACGTCGACTTGATTAAATTATACGGCTCTATGGAGTTGGCACCGTTGGTAGGTTTAGCAGATGCTATTGTCGATTTGGTCAGTACTGGCGGTACACTCAAAGCCAATCATCTGGTTGCCGTCGAGCATGTGGCAGATGTGAGTTCTTATTTAGTGGTGAATCAAGCCTCATTTAAACTAAATAAAAATCTTATTCAGCCCATGATGGATGCGTTTGCACAGGCTGTAAAAAATCGTAGCAATGCTTGAAAATTTTAAGTGAGTTCTTATGTCGGAAATTAATATAAAACGTTTGTCATCTGCTCAATCAACTTTCACTGAGCAGCTTCATGCTTTATTAGCATTTGAAACTGCGCAAGATGACAGTATTGATGAGGTCGTCGCTGGCATACTTAAAGATATCAAAAAGCGTGGCGATGAGGCGGTAGTGGAATACACCAATCGCTTCGATAAAACACAAGTATCGTCTGTAGCGCAATTACATTTAAGCCAAGATGATTTGCGTAAAGCCTTGCATGCCCTTCCTGAAGCGCAACGTCAAGCATTGCAGACAGCGGCTGATCGTGTGAAAAGTTATCACCAAAAACAATTGATGGAATCATGGCATTACCATGACGCTGAAGGCAATTTGCTCGGACAGCAAGTCACAGCACTCGATCGCGTTGGACTATATGTGCCTGGTGGTAAAGCAGCATACCCATCCTCAGTATTAATGAACGCGATTCCTGCCAAAGTGGCTGGTGTGCAAGACTTGATTATGGTGGTGCCTACTCCAAATGGAGAGAAAAATGATTTGGTGCTAGCCGCAGCAGCGATTGCTGGGGTTGATCAAGTCTTTTGTATTGGTGGTGCACAAGCGGTTGGTGCATTGGCCTATGGTACGCAGAGTATTCCGCAAGTGGACAAAATTGTGGGTCCTGGAAATGCTTACGTGGCAGCAGCAAAGCGCCGAGTGTTCGGTGTAGTGGGTATTGATATGGTGGCGGGCCCTTCTGAAATTTTGGTGATTTGTGATGGCAAAACGCATCCTGATTGGATTGCCATGGATTTGTTTAGCCAGGCGGAACATGATGAGTTGGCACAATCCATTTTACTGAGTCCAGATGCAGCCTTTTTGGATCAAGTTCAGCAGTCGATTAATCGTTTGGTTGAACAAATGCCAAGAAAAGACATTATCAGTAAATCCTTGCAGAGTCGTGGCGCTTTGATACAAGTGCGTGATATGGATGAAGCTGCAGAAATCTGTAACTTTATTGCACCCGAACATTTGGAATTATCCATGGATGATGCATTAGATTTCAGTAAAAAAATTCGTCACGCAGGGGCTATTTTTATGGGTAGAAATACCTGTGAAGCCTTGGGCGATTATTGCGCCGGTCCCAATCATGTGTTGCCAACATCGCGTACTGCGCGATTCTCATCCCCATTGGGTGTGTATGATTTCCAAAAACGTTCTAGTCTGATTCTGGTATCAGAGGCTGGTGCGCAAAGTTTGGGTAAAGTGGCAGCAGAGCTCGCTTATGGAGAAGGTTTGCAAGCGCATGCTCGTTCTGCGGAGTATAGGTTGAAGTCATGAGTAAATTTTGGAGTCCCTTGGTACATGAATTAAAACCTTATGTGCCCGGTGAGCAACCTAAGTCAGCCAATCTAACCAAGCTGAATACCAATGAAAATCCTTACGGCCCAAGTCCTAAGGTGATTGCTGTGTTGCAACAGCAGGCGAGTGATGCGCTCAAGTTATATCCCGATCCCGGCTCGGACGCTTTGCGCCAAGTTATTGCTGATTACTATCATTTGCAAAGTGCGGAAGTATTTGTCGGCAATGGTTCTGATGAAGTATTGGCGCATGCTTTTCAAGCATTTTTTCAGCAAGACAAACCCATATTATTTCCTGATATCACCTATAGTTTTTATCCGGTCTATTGCGGTTTATATCGTATTCAATATCGTTGCTTGCCGCTTAATGAACATTTTGAAATCAATATCGATGATTACCTGCAAGCCAATGGTGGCATTATTTTCCCGAATCCGAATGCCCCGACTGGTGTCTATTTGCAGTTATCAGAAATAGAGCGATTGTTAGATGCCAATCCTGATTCTGTCGTGATAGTGGATGAGGCTTATTGTGATTTTGGCGGCGAGAGTGCTGCCAGTTTGATTCATCGATATCCACAATTGTTGGTAGTGAGTACGATGTCTAAGTCAAGATCATTAGCTGGCTTACGTATTGGTTTTGCTTTGGGCAATGCCGCCTTGATAGAAGGCTTGCACAGAGTGAAAGATAGTTTTAATTCTTATCCTTTAGATCGACTCGCACAAGCAGGTGCAATTGCTGCTTTTCAAGATCAATCCTATTTTGAGATGACCAGAGATCGCGTGATTGCCTCACGACAACATTTGGTAGAAGCAATGCAAGCGATGGGATTTGAAGTGTTGCCATCGATGGCCAATTTTATTTTTGCGCGCCATTCTCAACATCAAGCAGCGTGGTTAATCGAGCAGTTACGTCAGCATGACATTATTGTGCGCAGATTTGCTCAGCCTGAACGTATCAATAACTTTCTCAGAATCACTGTTGGGGACGAGCAGCAGTGTGAAAAATTAATCAAAACCTTGGCGGTTTTGCTCAAATCTGCTTTGACCTGAGGGCAAAAACGTTATATAAAGGCGGTTCGGTAAAAAAATTCATCAAGAAATGATTTACCACTCATTTTTCGTTAAATAGATCATGAAGCGTAAACAATAAAACGCGACGTGTATTTAAGTGGAGGAAATATCGTGGCTTTAACACAGATGGCATTAGACTCATTGGATTTCGACGCAACCGTGGCGCTGGCTACTAAAGTAGCACCACACGTTGATATCTTGGAAATCGGTACACCTTGTATCAAACACAACGGTATCAGATTGTTAGAAACATTGCGCGCAAAATTCCCAAAAAATAAAATTTTGGTTGATTTGAAGACAATGGACGCTGGCTTCTACGAAGCTGAGCCTTTCTACAAAGCTGGTGCTGACATTTGTACAGTATTGGGTACTGCAGATATCGGTACAATCAAAGGCGTGATTGACGCTGCTAACAAGTACGGCAAAAAAGCTCAAGTTGACTTGATCAATGTTGCTGACAAGAAAGCACGCACTAAAGAAGTTGCTAAATTAGGTGCGCACATCATTGGCGTTCACACTGGTTTGGACCAACAAGCAGCAGGTCAAACACCTTTTGCCGATTTGGGCATGGTAGCAAGCTTGAACTTGGGCGTTGATATTTCTGTTGCTGGTGGCGTTAAAGCTGCTACAACTGCACAAGTACGTGATGCTGGCGCAACAATCGTTGTAGCTGGTGCTGCTATCTACGGTGCTGCTGATCCAGCTGCTGCAGCTGCAGAAATTACTGCGATTGCTCATGCAGGTTCTAACGGCGGTGGTCTGTTTGGCTGGTTAAAACGTTTATTCAGCTAATCAGTATCAGGAAGTAGTTTGATTTAACCGCCGCAAAACATTGAAATGGTTTTGCGGCGGTTTTTTGTTTAGAGAATTGATTTTATGCGAAGTGCAGAAGTAAGTCGTAATACATTAGAAACCCAAATTTTTGTTCATATTAATTTGGACGGCACGGGCGTGTCTAAACTATCTACCGGACTTGGTTTTTTGGATCATATGATTGATCAGATTGCACGTCATGGGATGATCGATATTACCGTTGAAGCAAAGGGTGATTTGCATATTGATGCGCATCACACGGTGGAAGATATCGGCATTACTTTGGGACAAGCATTCGCCAAAGCGATTGGAGATAAAAAAGGTATACGCCGTTATGGTCATGCTTATATCCCACTTGATGAAGCGCTTTCTCGTGTCGTATTAGACTTGTCAGGTCGCCCAGGTTTAGAATTTTTTGTCGAATTTAAGCGAGCACAAATTGGTGATTTCGACGTTGATTTGGTGCACGAGTTTTTTCAAGGTTTTGTGAATCACGCTTTTGTCACTTTACATGTTGATAACTTGCGTGGAGAAAATGCACACCATCAAGCTGAAACGGTGTTTAAGGCTTTTGGTCGTGCGTTGCGTATGGCGATAGAAGTCGACCAGCGTATGTTAGGGGTTACTCCTTCAACTAAAGGTACACTGTAAGCTCTAGAAAAAATTGCCTGTTGAGTTTAAAAAGCACATGAAAATAGATATTGCAGTAGTCGATTATGGCATGGGTAACCTGCGTTCGGTTTCTAAAGCGTTGGAGCATGTTGCACCCCATTTAAATATTGTGGTAACCGATCAGGCTGAGCAAATTCACGCTGCAGATAAAGTGGTCTTTCCCGGTCAAGGTGCTATGCCTGATTGCATGCGCGAATTAGAATTGCGTCAGTTAAAGCAAGCGGTGATACAAGCCTCCAAGCAAAAGCCTTTCCTCGGCATATGTATAGGTCTGCAATTGCTTTTTGAACATTCTCAAGAAGGTGATGCGCAAGGTTTGGCGATATTGCCCGGTCAGGTAAAAAAATTTCCAGCAGCGCGTATGCATGATGCTGCAGGGAATAAACTTAAAGTCCCGCACATGGGATGGAATCAAGTTTATCAAACACGCCAGCATCCTATGTGGCAAGATATCGAAGATGGAGAGCGTTTTTACTATGTGCATAGCTACTATGTAGAGCCTCAACAGACGAGTATCATTGCAGGTGTGTCTGAATATCCAGACAAATTCACTAGCGTGATTGCCTGTGAAAATATTTTTGCCGTGCAGTTTCACCCAGAAAAAAGTCAGCATGCTGGATTACAGTTGCTGAAAAATTTTGTGGCGTGGGACGGCACAATTTAGTGAGTTTTAATTGTTGATTTATTTAATACGGTTATGTTGATTATTCCTGCTATAGATTTAAAAGATGGTCATTGCGTTAGACTAAAACAAGGATTGATGGAAGACGCGACAGTGTTTTCCGAAGATCCAGCCGCAATGGGTAGGCACTGGCTAGATGCTGGTGCGAAACGATTACACTTGGTGGATTTGAATGGTGCATTCGCTGGCAAGCCAGTGAATGAAGAAGCTATCAAAGCAATTGTGAAATCCTGTGGGGGTGAGATCCCTATTCAGTTGGGTGGAGGTATCCGCGACTTAGATACCATAGAACGCTATCTGGATGATGGGATTGACTATGTGATTATTGGTACTGCTGCCGTCAAAAATCCTGGCTTCTTACACGAGGCATGTTATGCATTCCCAGGTCAAATTATTGTGGGGTTGGATGCAAAAGATGGCAAAGTGGCAGTGGATGGATGGTCCAAATTAACTGGACATGATGTCATCGATCTGGCTGTGAAATTCCAAGATTATGGTGTCGAAGCGATTGTGTATACGGATATCGGACGTGACGGTATGTTATCAGGTGTCAATATCGAAGCGACAGTGAAGTTGGCCCAAGCACTCACCATCCCCGTGATTGCGAGCGGTGGCATTACCAACTTGGATGATGTCAAAAAATTGTGTGAAGTTGAGGCTGAAGGCATTATGGGTGCGATAACAGGTCGTGCCATTTATGAAGGCACTCTAGATTTTACAGCAGCACAAAAACTTGCTGACGAACTTGGGATGTCTTAATGCTAGCTAAACGCATCATTCCATGTTTGGATGTGACCAATGGGCGTGTTGTAAAAGGTGTCAATTTTCTTGAGTTAAAAGATGCGGGTGATCCAGTTGAAATTGCCAAGCGTTACGATGATCAAGGAGCTGACGAGTTAACTTTTCTTGATATCACAGCAAGCTCAGATAATCGTGATTTGATTTTGCATATTATTGAAGATGTCGCTTCGCAAGTTTTTATTCCATTAACGGTAGGGGGTGGAGTGAGAAGTGTTGAAGATGTCAGACGCTTGCTCAACGCGGGTGCAGATAAAGTGAGCATCAATACTTCCGCTATCTTAAATCCTCAACTTGTCGCCGATGCAGCAAATAGATATGGCTCTCAGTGTATTGTGGTTGCAATCGATGCAAAACGTGTGCAATCCAATCCAAATCGCTGGGAGGTTTTTACCCATGGTGGTCGAAATCCTACCGGTTTAGATGCGATACAATGGGCAGAAAAAATGGTGGCTCTCGGTGCCGGTGAATTATTGGTCACGAGCATGGATAGAGATGGTACGAAAATTGGCTTTGATAATGAATTGAATCGAGCCATTAGTAATAGCGTAGATGTCCCCATTATTGCATCGGGGGGTGTTGGTAATTTGCAACATCTAGTAGATGGGGTTGAGCAAGGTGGAGCAGACGCTGTTCTTGCTGCAAGCATTTTTCATTATGGTGAATTCACCGTTAAACAGGCAAAACAATTCATGTCACAACAAGGCATAGAGGTCAGACTTTGAACTGGATAGAGCAGATCAATTGGAGTGACGGATTAGTCCCAGTCATTGCGCAAGATAGTGTGACTGGTGTGGTGTTGATGTTTGCTTTTATGAACCATGAAGCGTTGTTAAAAACTGTTGAAATTGGTGAGGCAGTTTATTGGTCTCGCTCAAGAAAAAAACTTTGGCATAAAGGTGAAGAGTCTGGACATGTGCAAAAAGTTGTCGAGATTCGTTTAGACTGTGACCGTGATGTGATTCTTCTCAAAGTTCAACAACAAGGTGGTATTGCTTGCCATACTGGAAGAGAAAGTTGTTTCTTTGAAAAATTAGTGGATGCAACTTGGGTGACTGATCAACCTGTCATCAAAGACCCGAAGGAAATATATAAAAAATGAGCGATATACTTGATCGTCTTGCAGAAGTACTGCAACAAAGAAAATCAGCAAATCCAGAAGATTCTTATGTTGCTAAGCTTTATCATAAAGGCATTAATACAATTACTAAGAAGATTGGTGAAGAAGCTGCTGAAACTATTATTGCTGCTAAAGATGGTGATCGAGAACAAATCATTTATGAAACTGCAGATTTATGGTTTCATACTTTAGTGATGCTGACACACGCGGATATCAAGCCCAGTGAAGTTTTAAACGAGCTGGCAAGGCGTGAAGGTATTTCCGGAATTGACGAAAAGGCTTCTAGAGAAAAGCAATAAGTGTTATTGTGGGAAATAAATGATGTCAGACAATTGTATTTTTTGTAAAATAATTTCTGGTGAAATTTCTTCGAAAAAAATTTTCGAAGATAGCGATTTGATGGTTTTTCATGATATCCGTCCAATCGCACCAGTGCATTTTTTGATTATTCCAAAAATGCATATTGAGTCTCTGAACCATGCTGAAGCAGAGCATCAAAATCTGTTAGGCAAAATGTTGTTGTTAGCACCAAAGCTTGCAACTGAGCACGGGCTAAAAGGTTTCAGGACAATGATTAATACTGGTCGTGAAGGTGGGCAAGAAGTTTTCCATCTGCATGTTCATGTATTTGGTGGCGGTGCAAATTTACCTAAAACATAACTTAACTTAGGAGCATAAAAATGGGTGGTTTATCACTTTGGCATTTAGTAGTATTACTGGTTATCGTGCTGGTCATTTTCGGTACTAGAAAACTACGTAATGCAGGTAGCGATTTGGGTGGTGCAGTAAAAGGTTTCAAGGATGCAGTAAAAGACGAGTCAGCCCCAGCGCAAAACTCTTCTGCTTCAACATCTGTTGCAACTTCAGCAGCTAAGAAACCAGCAGCTAAAAAACCAGCAGCGAAGAAACCAGCAGCTAAAAAAACAGCGGCTAAAAAACCAGCAGCGAAGAAACCAGCTGCTAAAAAACCAGTAGCTAAGAAGCCAGCTGCTAAGGCTGCAGCGAAACCAGCAGCTAAGAAGCCAGCTGCTAAGGCTGCAGCGAAACCAGCAGCTAAGAAAACAGTGGCAAAGAAACCAGCAGCTAAAAAACCGGCTGCTAAAAAACCAGCAGCAAAAAAACCAGCCGCTAAAAAGTAATCTAGCATCGACATGATATGTTTGATGTTGGCTTTACTGAGCTAATCGTTATCGGGGTCGTTGCCATATTGGTAATCGGCCCCGATAAACTTCCACAGGTCGCAAGATTTTTGGGTTCCATGGTTGGTCGTATGCAACGCTATGTGGCATCAGTCAAATCAGAGATGGAACGTGAAGTAAGACTAGAGCAATTAAAAGATTTGCAAAATACCATTGCAAACAGCGCTACGAATACAGAAAAATTAATCAACGCTCAACCACAAAAAAAATCATCCACAAAAAAATCTACAACCAAGAAATCAGTTAAAAGTAAATCTACTGTATGAGTTTAACCAGCGGTTTTTTATTACACCTGATCGAGTTGCGTCAGCGCTTGCTGAAAATGGTTTTAGGTTTTGTGTTTGTTTTGATATGTCTGTTACCCTTTGCAAATAATATTTATCACTGGTTGGCCACTCCGCTTTTAGTCAATCTTCCGAGTAGTGCGCATATGATTGCGACAGAAATTACTACGCCATTCTTTGTGCCAATGAAAGCTGCCATGTTATTGGCAGTTATTATTTCTTCTCCTTTTATGCTTTATCAAACATGGGCATTCATTGCGCCAGGACTTTATCAACACGAAAAACGTTTTGTACTACCATTGATTGTCGCGAGTTTTATTTTATTTTTATTAGGTATGCTATTTGCCTATCAAATAGTTTTGCCTTTGGTGTTTGCTTTTTTCACCCACACTGCTCCCGAAGGTGTGGTGGTGATGACGGATATTAGTCACTATTTGGATTTTGTGATTTCCATGCTGATTGCATTTGGTTTGGCATTTGAAGTACCAGTGTTGGTCGTGATTTTGGTTCGTGCTGGGATAGTGAAAGTACAAACTTTGATTGAAGTGCGTTCATATGTCATTGTTGGAGCATTTGTGATTGGCGCTATTTTTACGCCACCAGATGTACTCTCTCAGTTTTTATTGGCGGTCCCACTTTGTTTGCTGTATGAGCTTGGCGTATTATTTTCAAAATATTTTATTTCTAGCCCTAACATCAATCGTATTGATAATGCAGACAGTTAGTATTCCCCTGTGTAAATTTTAGTTGATTAAGTTTGGACGTTTACCCACCTGCACTTCCATCGTCATCAATTTCTCTTCCCTGATTAATTTCACTTTCGCTTTACTGCCAGGCTGGAGTTCAGAAATCACCCCTATCATGGATGAAGTGTCGAAGAATTTTTTTGTGTCAATTTCAACAATCACATCACCAGCTTTTAAACCTGCTTGCTCTGCTGGACTGGCGAGAACAACAGCTGTAATTAAACAACCAGAAGTGACATCTAAATTAAAAGATTTTTTTAAATCTTCAGTAAGATCTTGCGCTTGAATGCCTATCCAACCTCTTGTGACACTGCCGTGTTGAATAATTTGCGGAATCACTTTTTTGACGATGCTAATAGGGATCGCAAATCCAATCCCCATAGACCCACCATCTTTGGAAAAAATGGCACTATTGATGCCAACTAATTGCGCTTTAGTATTGACCAAGGCGCCTCCTGAATTTCCAGGATTAATAGCGGCATCAGTTTGAATAAAGTCCTCAAAGGTATTGATACCTAGGTGGTTTCTACCCAATCCACTGATTATCCCTTGGGTTATGGTTTGACCGACACCAAATGGATTGCCGATGGCCAAAACCACATCACCAATTCGACTGGTGTTCACTTCAGCAAAATCAATCACCGGAAGTTGATTGGCATTGATTTTTAATACGGCAATATCACTTTCTGGATCGCTACCAATTACTTTCGCTGAGTAAATTTTTCCATTATTCAGTGCAACTTGAATGACATCGGCGGATTCCACCACATGATGATTTGTGACGATATAGCCATCCGCACGAACAATCACACCTGAGCCCAAACGATTATCTTTGGGCATGGGATGAGGAAAGCTTTCACCAAAAAAACGCTGAAAGAACTCATCGTCATGAAATCTTGGGTGAGCACGCATTTTTTTACTGGTAAAAATATTGACTACTGAGGGCATCGCTTTTGCAGCTGTTGCATGAAAAGACTCAACGGGCGTTTGTCGAGAAATAAAGTTAGCTTGATGCATCTGCCCCGATAATAGCTCAGGGAAAAGTATCTTTAGCAAAATCACAAGCACTAAACTGACGGTGACAGTTTGTGCGAAAATAAACCATAATTTTTTTAGATTGTTTTTCATAGCGGATCCTTAAATGCATATCAATTCTATCATTGAATATTTAGATAATTTATTAGAAGTAAATCGCTTTAATGATTATTGCCCAAATGGATTACAAGTTCATGGACGAGATGATGTCAAAAAACTTGTTGCAGGCGTCACGGCCAGTATGGAATTTCTCGAGCGTGCTCATCAACAAGGGGCTGATACGGTATTGGTTCATCATGGATATTTTTGGAAAAACGAAATTCCCACGATAGTAGGCCTTAAAAAAAAGCGAATCGACTTTTTGTTGAAGCATGAAATCAATCTAATTGCATATCATCTTCCACTGGATGCTCATCCCATCTATGGAAATAATGCTCAGCTTGCAAAGGTTTTGGGCTTTCGGCAACAATCTAGCTTGGCTCTGCAACCGCTGGTGAGTGTGGGAAGCCTAGCCCAAGCCATGTCACTTAAGCAGTTGTCGCAACATATCCAGCACAAGCTCGCTAGACAGCCCTTGGTCATTGGTCAAGAAAATAAGATGATTAAAAAAATTGCTTGGTGCACGGGTGCTGCACAAGGCTATTTTGCTGATGTATGGGATCAAGATATTGATGCCTATCTCAGTGGAGAAATCTCTGAAAATACTGTGCACACAGCAAATGAGTCAGGTGTTGCATATATCTCAGCTGGGCACCATGCCACTGAGCGCTATGGGCCCATGGCCTTGGCACAGCTTTTAGCGCAGGAGTTTTCCTTGCCGACTGAATTTATAGATATCGACAATCCAGTCTAATTAGATTCTTTTTATGACTAATTCCGCGGTATAGCGGCTGTTGAGGGTTTAAGTTTTCCCACTAACCCTGTAAAATATGCGATTAATTTATTTCTTAAATGGCTGAGTTCTCAGCTAATCATAGTTTTAGGGATATATATGGCAAATCAGGAAGTTGATAGAAGTAAACGCAGATTCCTCGTTGCGGCTACTTCTGTGGCTGGTGGTGTGGCAGCTGCCGCTGTGGCAGTTCCATTTATTTCGAGTATGTTACCTAGTGAACGCGCTAAAGCTGCGGGCGCTCCCGTAGAAGTTGATATTAGTAAAATTGAACCAGGTTCAATTCTTACCGTCGAATGGCGAGGTAAGCCAGTTTGGATATTGAATAGATCTCAGTCCATGTTAGAGACACTGAAAAGTCATAACGACAACTTATCTGACCCATCTCTAGCAGTGACCTCACAACAACCTGACTATTGTAAAAATGAAACACGCTCTATCAAGCCAAATGTGATGGTAATGGTAGGCATTTGTACGCATTTGGGCTGCTCACCTTCACCAAAATTACAAAGTGGTGCAGATATGGGAGCTGATTGGCCAGGTGGTTTCTTCTGTCCATGTCATGGCTCTAAGTTTGATTTGGCAGGTCGAGTTTTCAAGGGTTCTCCTGCGCCAACCAATTTGATTGTTCCTCCTCATGAATATGTTGGCGACAACATGCTTGTGATTGGTAAAGATGCTAAAGGAGTTGCTTAATGGCTGCGAGTAAGCAAAATAAGTTAATCAATTGGATTGATGAGCGTTTCCCGCTCTCGTCCAATATCAAGACCCATCTCACCGAGTACTACGCACCTAAGAATTTTAACTTTTGGTATTTCTTTGGTTCTTTGGCTTTGTTGGTATTGGTGATTCAAATTGTGACGGGCATCTTCCTGACCATGAATTACAAACCAGAAGCCTCTTTGGCCTTCGCTTCGGTTGAATACATTATGCGTGATGTTTCTTGGGGGCGCATTATTCGCTATATGCACTCCACTGGGGCGTCTATGTTTTTCGTGGTGGTTTATCTGCATATGTTCCGAGGACTTATGTATGGCTCATATCGTGCACCGCGTGAATTGCTTTGGTTGTTTGGTGTAGGCATATTCTTGGTCTTGATGGGTGAAGCATTCTTTGGCTACCTTCTTCCATGGGGGCAAATGTCTTATTGGGGTGCGCAGGTGATTATTAACTTATTTACCTCGATTCCATTTATTGGCCCTGATATTTCCTTGTGGATACGTGGTGATTACACCGTTTCTGACGCCACCTTAAATCGTTTCTTTGCGTTCCATGTGATTGCTTTACCTTTGGTGTTATTGGGCTTGGTAGTGGCGCACTTAATTGCACTGCACGAAGTAGGTTCGAATAATCCTGATGGAGTAGAGATTAAGAAAAAGAAGGATGCAAAAACAGGGATCCCGTTGGACGGCATTCCTTTCCATCCTTATTACACCGTGAAAGACTTGGTCGGTGTGGTCGTGTTCTTGATTGTGTTTTCTGTGATTGTGTTTTTTGCACCTGAGATGGGTGGCTATTTCTTAGAGGCAAATAACTTTATTCCAGCAGACCCATTAAAGACGCCCCCACATATTGCACCAGTGTGGTACTTCACTCCTTACTACTCAATTTTGCGTGCAGTCCCTCCAATTTTGAATTCGCAATTCCCTGGTGTCGCTGCAATGGGCTTATCTGTGATAGGTTTTGCATTCTTGCCATGGTTGGATAAGAGTCCAGTGAAATCCATTCGATATCGTGGCAATTTATACAAGTCATGGCTGGCTGCTTTTGTCGTCAGTTTCCTAATCTTGGGTTATTTGGGCACTGAGCCATCGAATGTTTGGGGTCAGTTTGACACCTCTACCCTGATTGTTGGCGGTGCTGATCGCGCAACGGTCGTGGCGAGAATTTTTAGTGTGGTTTATTTCGCGTTTTTCATCTTAATGCCTTGGTTTACTAAAAAGGATAAGACTAAACGTGTGCCTGATAGGGTGACTGGATAATGAAAAAATTTGTTTTAGTAATTGGATTGTTATTTGCTTCACTTGCTTTGGCTAATGAGCATGTGAAATTAGATCGCGCGCCTATCGACCCGAACAATCAAGCATCCCTGCAACGTGGCGCAAAGTATTTTGTGAATTACTGTTTGAATTGTCATAGTGCAATGTCTATGCGCTATAACCGTTTGATGGATATCGGCCTGACTGAAGCACAGATTAAATCTAATCTTATGTATGCCAGTGAAAAAGTGGGCGACACCATGACTGTTGCGATGCCGAAAGCTGATGCAAAGCTGTGGTTTGGTGCTACACCGCCTGATTTGTCAGTGGAGGCAAGAGCGCGTGGTGCCGATTGGCTGTATTCTTATTTGCGCGGTTTTTATCGAGACAGTAGCCGGCCTACAGGTTGGAACAATGTAGTATTTGATAAAGTCGGTATGCCCCATGTGCTTTGGCAATTGCAAGGTCAGCAAGTGCTCAAAGAAGATGAAGAGCACCACAGTCACCAATTGGTGCTGGATAAACCAGGAACTTTATCTCCAGCTCAGTATGATTTGATGGTGGCTGATTTGGTGAATTATTTGGTGTTTATGGCTGAGCCATATAAACAGCAAGATCAGCGCTTGGGTATTTTAGTCCTGCTTTTCTTGGGTCTGTTATTAGTGCTGACATATGCACTGAAAAAAGAATTCTGGAAAGATATACATTAATATTAATTTGAGCGGGGTGGTCGCCTAGGCAGCCTTCCCGCTTTTGCTTTGGTGGAGAAAAATAACCATGATGACTTTATATTCCGGAACCGTAGATCCATACAGTCACCGTTGCCGTATTGTGCTATTTGAAAAAGGCATGGATTTCCAAGTGATTGATGTCGATTTGGCCAATAAGCCTGAGGACTTAGCCGTCATCAATCCCTACAACACAGTTCCGGTATTGGTTGAGCGAGACTTAGTGTTGCAGCAAGCCAACATCATTAATGAGTATATTGATGAGCGTTTCCCGCATCCGCAATTGATGCCGGCAGACCCTGTAATGCGATCCAAAGCCCGTTTGGGACTGTTTGAGATGGAGCGAGATTTATATCGTCACGTCGACGAGCTCGAAGCTAATCCTGATGGTAAAGTGGCGGATAAGGCGCGTGCGATTATTCGTGATAATTTGACACAGTTAGTCCCTATTTTCTCTAAACAAGAATACATACTGGGTGAAGAGTTCTCTATGTTAGATGTAGCACTTTCTCCACTGCTCTGGCGTTTAGGCCACTACGGCATAGAATTACCTAAGCAAGCAGCACCTTTGCTCAAGTATGCAGAAAGAATTTTCTCACGCCCTGCTTACATTGAGGCCATGACCCCATCTGAAAAGGCCATGCGCAAATAATTTGCGTTAAACCTATTGCTCTTGCATGAATACTTTACGTCCCTATTTTGTTCGTGCGGTTTATGAGTGGTGTATGGACAGTGGATATACGCCATATTTGATGGTGCTAGTCGATGAGCAGACCTTGGTGCCCATGGACTTTGTGCAAAATGGCGAGATTGTGCTTAATCTGGGCGGCAAGGCCGTTGGTAATTTGCAAATGCTTAACGACCACATTGCTTTTTCTGCCCGCTTCTCAGGCGTGCCCCATAACTTGTATATTCCTATGCATGCGGTCAGCGGCATCTATGCCAAGGAGACGGGTCAAGGAATGTTTTTTGAGGCGAGTCCGCCAGACCACCCCTTGGAAACCAAGCCCAGCGAGGCATCCAGCCAGGTTGAAAAAAATTTTTCAGCAAAAACTAAAAAAAATCATTTAAAGCTGATAAAATAGCGCCTCTTTTCGGGAAGCCGGATTAGCTCAGTTGGTAGAGCAGCGCACTTGTAATGCGAAGGTCGTCAGTTCGATTCCGACATCCGGCACCATTCTCTAGTTTTAAAACCCCAGACGTCCTCAAGACAATAGCGTGGTATTCATAAGTGCATAAATACAGGCTTATGCGCAGTTGTGTGATTGACAACATCAGGAAAACACCTCATAATTGCAGGTTCGGTTGGGAGGGGTGGCCGAGTGGTTAAAGGCGACGGACTGTAAATCCGTTCTCTCAGAGTACGAAGGTTCGAATCCTTCCCCCTCCACCAGTATAAATTATTTAAAGGCTTAAGCTGAGCTGATAGCGGTTTTGCGGGTGTAGTTCAATGGTAGAACCTCAGCCTTCCAAGCTGATGGCGTGGGTTCGATTCCCATCACCCGCTCCATAGCGCGGGGTCTCCTAGGCATAAGTGTCTTTAGACTGAGGAATTGCCCATGTGGCTCAGTGGTAGAGCACTCCCTTGGTAAGGGAGAGGTCGCGGGTCCGATTCCCGCCATGGGCACCACGAGTAGTGCTTGGTAGTGAGTAATGCTTGCTAAAGGGCGTATCAAACATGATGTTTAATGCGCAAAATTTTGATAAACGAAAAGCTAATTTATTTTTGTTAGAGGAAATACATTATGGCGAAAGGCAAATTTGAACGTACCAAGCCGCACGTGAACGTTGGTACGATTGGACACGTTGACCATGGTAAGACGACGCTGA
>RFPI01000013.1 GCA_009926205.1 Methylophilaceae bacterium | reverse complement strand
ACGTGGATAGCCGACTGAATCCATAATATTGTTACAAGCATCGATACATAAACCGCAGGAGATACACTGATATTGCAGACCATTACGAATATCGATACCGGTGGGACAAACCTGCACGCAGAAGCCACAATCGATACAATCGCCATGGCCTGCCGCCTGCCTTTCCTCATGGGTTTTTAATCCAGCTTTGGGCGCGACACGTCCAAGTTCTCCCTCACCACGACGCGCATCATAGCTAACGGCCAAGGTATCAGGTTCATACATCACCCCTTGAAATCTGGCATACGGGCAGAAATACATACAAATTTGCTCGCGTGCCACACCTCCAGCCAAGTAGGTCGTGACAGTCAAAACCGTAATCGCTAAATAGCCGCCAGCGGCCGCATTCAAACTAAATACATCTTGAACAAATTGGGGGGTATAGGTGAAAAAAGCACAAAAGGTGACCGCGGTCCAAAATGAAATCAATATCATCAGCAGGTGTGAACCACCGACTTTAAATATCTTTTCTAGATTCCATGGCTGCGTTTTTAACTTCATACGCGCAGGACGTTCGCCTTGTAACCAATGCTCTATCCAAATAAATAAGTCCGACCACAGGGTTTGAAAACAGAAATATCCGCACCATGCACGACCAAGCAGGCCTGTGATAAAGAACAAAAATGCAGCCGCAATAAATAACAGCATCGCCAACCAAAAAACGTCTTGAGGGTATACGATTAAATCGAAAATAAAGTAACGTCTGGATGACAGATCAAACATAATCGCCTGTGGTGCGCCACTTTGTCTTGCCCATGGCAACCAAGGCAAAAGGAAGAAAACGGAATAAGCGAGTATCAGGATTGCCGTCTTGAAGTTTCTAAACTTTCCCTGAACTGAACGCGTGATAATGGGGATATGCTTTTGATAAAGCGGTTTTTCAACGCTATGACTATCCATGATTTAGACCTTCTCGATGGTGCGTAAAGTACCCACAACATCGTATGACAACAAAAAAGGCTCGCAATTTCATGCAAGCCTTGAATGATTCCACATAGGGAGGGCTCGCGCCCTCCGCCATGCTAATTACTTACCACCACCAAGGCTGTCGTGAACATACACAGTCAGCAACTTGATTTGCTCTGGATTTAGTCGTGCAGACCAAGCTGGCATGACCCCGCGGTTGATACCGGCGTAAATCAGATTAGTGAGCAAAGTCACCTTTTCTTGCTCATTCGCTGCTCCAGCAACGTCTGCCCATAACCAAATCTTATCGGTCAAATTCGCAGAACCTAATTCCACTTTGCCTTTAGCATCATCGCCGTGACAAACATAACAACCAGCCTTAGGGCCATGGAACAAACTGTCGCCTGCTTTAGCCTTGTCAGCATTGTGAGGCTCGCCTGACAAGCTCAAGACATAATTAACCACTTGATTGAGTTCATCTGCACTCAACACCTGCTTGAATGCTGGCATCACACCGTGGCGACCAGCCACTATAGTGGTGTTGATTTGTTGGTAACTGCCACCGTATTGCCAATAGTCATCGGTCAAGTTAGGTGCTATACCAATTTTCCCTTGGCCACCCGCTTGGTGACATGGCATACAGTTATCAGTGAACAAGGTTTTACCCGCTGAGTTCACGAATTGCATCAAGTCCGCATCACTGGCAACGGCTTCATAAGAAGTGGAAGCCACTTTGTCGAACCATTGTTTTTGCGCTGCCTTGAGTTCATTCATCTCGGCCATAAATTTAGAGCGCATATTCCAGTGCGTGGTTTTTTGTACTTCTTTACCATCCACCGTTGTCGCCGTATAGGTAATCGTATTAATCGCTGGCAGACCTTTGGTATAGCTGCTCGCAACTGGCCATGCTGGATATAGCAACCAGTAAACGATGGCGAATACACAAGTGATATAAAAGCCCCATACCCACCACATCGGTAGCGGATTGGTTAATTCCTCCAGATCATCGTCCCAGACATGACCGGTGGTCTGTTTATTTACGTTTCTTTTATCCTGACTCATCATCAATTCCCTACCTAATTGTCATCATCTTGCAAAGGGATGTTTTTATAAGACTCTAGTTTTTCACTACGGTTTTTATTGCCATACAGGTAGAACACCACCCCGCAAAAAACCGCAAAAAAGATTACCAATGCCAATGGCTTGGTATTCTCAAATTTGGTAAACCATAATATCCAGTCCATTTAAAACATTCCTTCTTAGTCTTGTTGCAACTCTGTTTCCGTCTAGCGGAATTTCACAAAGTAATCGTCGTCGTACTTCTTAAAGTCGACCATCGTGCCCAACACTTGCAGATAAGAGACCAATGCATCCATCTCGGTCAAATTATCTGGATTTGTGTCGTAGTTGCCGGCTTGCGCTTGGGCTAATAGATTCTTTTCAGCATCTGGAATGTGTAGGTTCTTGGCAACCTCTTCACCAAACTCTTTCACATTACGCTCGAACTCAGCTTGATTGGTGGAATATGGCACGCCTGTTACACGCAAGGCTTTCATACGCCCCTGAATATCGGAATAATCCAAATTGGTTTTTACCAACCAAGGGTAGTTAGGCATCACAGACTGAGGCACCAATGATCTTGGTGCGGTCAAGTGTTGGGTATGCCAGTCATTAGAATACTTGCCACCTACACGCGCCAAATCTGGACCTGTACGTTTTGAACCCCATTGAAATGGGTGATCATATTTAGATTCAGCTGCTAATGAATAGTGACCATAACGCAAAGCCTCATCGCGGAATGGACGTATCATTTGTGAGTGACACAAATAACAACCCTCGCGGATATAGATATCGCGGCCACGCAATTCAAGTGGCGAATAAGGGCGTACACCTTCGACTTTTTCCACCGTTTCTTTGATAAAAAACAGCGGAACAATTTCAACCATACCGCCTACACTGATAGCCAACATAGTGAGTACCAAAAGTATCCCTACATTGCGTTCAATATTATCGTGTTTCATGCTAACTCCAGTTTCACTAGACTTTAATTACTTTTAATCTGACTAGACTTGGATCCAGTCCAAGTCTCAATCTTTTGCCACTTAAACCTTGCCGCTTCGGATAGTCTTGGTCATGTTGTAGACCATCACTACCATGCCGCTCAGGAAGAATAGTCCGCCTATGGCACGCATCACATAAAGGTTATGTGCGGCAGCTACTGACTCGATAAATGAGTATTGCAAGTTGCCGAAATCATCAAATGCACGCCACATCAGACCTTGCATAATGCCGGAAATCCACATCGCAGTGATGTACAGCAAGATGCCGATTGTGGCCAACCAGAAATGCACATTGATCAGACGATTGCTATAGGTTTGCGTATTCCACAATTTTGGAATCAAGTGATACAAACTACCGAAAGACACCATCGCCACCCAACCAAGAGCGCCAGAGTGAACGTGACCGACTGTCCAGTCAGTGTAGTGTGATAAGGCATTGACGTCTTTCAATGACATCATCGGGCCTTCGAAAGTAGACATCCCGTAGAAAGACAATGCCACAATCAAGAAACGCATAATTGGATCGGTACGCATTTTGTCCCAAGCACCGGACAAGGTCAGAATACCGTTCACCATACCGCCCCATGATGGGAGTAACAACATGATAGAGAAGGTCGCTGCCAAAGTAGAGGTCCAGTCTGGAATTGCTGTCCAATGTAAGTGGTGTGCACCAGCCCACATGTACATAAAGACCAATGCCCAGAAGTGCAATACCGACAAGCGATATGAATATACAGGGCGACCGGCTTGCTTGGGAACAAAGTAGTACATCATGCCCAAGAAGGCAGCCGTCAAGAAGAAGCCAACCGCATTGTGACCATACCACCACTGAGTCATCGCATCCTGCGCACCAGAGAACAAGCTATAGGATTTCATGGAGAACAAGCTGACAGGAACAGCAAGATTGTTAAAGGTATGCAACAAAGCTGTTGCCAAAATAAACGCCAAATAGAACCAGTTTGCTACATAGATGTGCGGTTGTTTACGACGCATCAAGGTGCCCACAAACACGACCAGATAAGCCACCCAAACCACTTCAATCAATAAGTCTATCGGCCATTCCATCTCAGCATATTCACGGCCTTGCGTATGCCCCATCACATCGCCCAAGGCGGCAAACACAATCACCGCTTGCCAACCCCAGAAAGTGAAGTTTGCCAATCCCTTAGCAAACAAAGGCGTTTGACATGTTCGTTGAACGACATAATAGGACGTCGCGAATAGCGCACTACCACCAAAACCAAAAATCACCGCCCCAGTGTGGACTGGGCGTAAACGACCAAATGTGATGTAAGGAATGTCAAAGTTGAGCACTGGGAAAGCTAATTCAGAGGCGATATACACCCCGACCAGCATACCCACCACCCCCCAAACCAGAGTCATGATCGTAAATTTACGAATAATATCGTAATCGTATTGTTCCTTATTTATCGTACTGGTTGTGGCCATTACCACGCCTCCTGCAACTAAATTAACAACTCACACAAAAAATCTCTCAAGGGAGCCTAAATTTTATTTCTCACAAACATGTTGTTTGGCGCTTAACCAAATGACATCGCTTGTCAAAAACAAAAATCTTTTACATCAATAATTTTAAATCATGCGCCATGTCTTCAGGACTTTGCGCATATTTAAAGTACAGTCTTAATCGACCTTGTTTGTCATACACATAAGCACCAGCGCTGTGGTCTATGCTGTATTGCTGAGCATCTTTGCCTGCTTGCTTCTGCGTATAAATCTTAAACTGTTGCGCCACTGCTTCTATCTGCTTTGATGAACCGGTCAACCCAATAAAACTCGGATCAAAGCCAGGGACATATTGTTTCAATACCGCCACAGTATCCCGCTCTGGGTCAAGCGTCACAAACAACACTTGCACTTGCTGACTATCTTTACCCAATAATTTCATGACGTTGGCAAGGTCATGCATCGTTGTCGGACAAATATCTGGGCAGTGGGTATAGCCAAAAAACACCACTGCCACCTTACCCTTGAAATCTTGTAAACTTTTTTGCGTGCCATCTTGCGCCGTCAGACTAAACCCATGAGCAAAGTCTGCGCCTGTCACATCGGTGGCCGTGAATGTCTCTGATTTTTGAGTACATCCAAGCAATACGCTCATTAGCATTAACAGCCATAAGAATCGCACAATCGACCTCACAAAGTGAAAAGACGCATACAGAGCGAAGCACGACGGTTAAGCATCGCAACGCCCAAAGGTTACCGAGGAAAAGCATTTCATGATTTGATGTAAATCAACACAAGCAGAAAATTAATCAATACGGCGCGCATTTTACTGCATAAAATGCGGCGGAATTATACTTTTTTCTAATAAAAAGATGTCAGTATCGAGATTGATTAAAATAAAGCTAATCTTGAGGGGCATCCAATACTGATAAAGGGTTTTACTAGCTTGCTTGTTGGCTGAAATGATCCAATTTGCTCAGTAAATCTTGAGACAACTCAGTCAAAATTTCGTGCCAACAATTTTGCTTTTTCTGTCTATATATTTTTATTGAGTGATACCAAGGGCTATCTGTTCTGTGTAATAACCAGCGCCAATCTGGGCAGAAAGGTAATAACAGGCAAGTAGGCCTGCCCATGGCGCCAGCCAAATGCGCCACACTAGTATCAACGGTCAACACGACATCGACCAAATCGCACAAAGCCGCCGTATCTCTGAAGTCATGTATTTCTTGACCAAAATATTTGACTCTTCCTGCTTTAAGCGCAGCACTATCGGAGTGACGTATATTATTTTGCAAGCTGATCAATTGCATATTCTTAGGTAAGGCATCTAGCAATATCTGTAAGGGAATAGATCGCTGATTGTCATTTGCATGGCTTGGGCTTCCGCTGCATACGATGCCAACGCGCAGACGATCACTGCTAGCTAATTTTTTGCGCCATAACTGCCTATATTCGTGGCTGCTAGATAAATAATGACGGGGGCTAGGGATACTTTGCAGATTGGTTTTAAATGCCATAGGCAGTGACATCAAAGCGCATTGATAGTCCATCTGGCTGGTATCAACACCTTCATCAACCCATCGATGTACGCCAGGCAAGGTTTGTAATAAAGCCCGCAAACTTGGCTGCACTTGCAAGTAAACTTTGGCACCTAATTCCGCGACCAATGGGACATAACGGCAAAATTGCAGGGTGTCGCCCAAGCCTTGCTCGGCATACAGCAAGATGGATTTTCCCTGCAGCGACTGCGTACCACGCCAGCGTGGTGCTGTGAAACATGTCGCCGGATAATGCTCAAGCAGCAAACGCCACTCATAATCTTGCCAACCCAAATCAAATTGCCCATGCAGCAAATAAATATTAGAGCGATTCCAATAAGCCAAAGCATTATCTGGCTGCAACTGAATCGCATAATTGACATCTTGCAAGGACTCCGTGAATTGCTGCATGGCATGCCAAATGACACTCCGGTTGCAATAGTATTGCGCCATCTTTGGCTTGAGTTGGATGGCACGACTGGCATCCTGAAGAGCCTGCTCCAACGCATTTAATTTTAAATAAGCATTGCCACGATTAGCATAGGCTTCTGCATAGTCAGGTTTTAGTGCGATGGCTTGGTCGTAACTGCTAATAGCCAAATCGACACTGCCTAATTCACGCAATGCTATACCGCGGTTGCAATATGCTTGAGCATACTGAGGATGTAAGCGTATTGCAAGGTCGTAGCTTCGCACCGCTTCAGCATAACGCTGTAAATGATGTAACACGATGCCGCGATTGGCATGGGCAAGGGCATGCAGGGGATTTTCTATAAGCGCGCGGTCTATCCAATTTAAGGCTTGTGACAACTCTTTTTTCTGCAGTGCAATCATACAAAGATGATGTAAGGCGTCAAAGTGATGTGGTTTGCGCGCCACTAATTGCAGATACAGTTGCTCGGCTTTATTCAGATCTCCCTGCTGATGCCAGTGTGTTGCCTGTTGAAATAAAGCGGGGATATTGATGGATTGATTTGAGCGCACAGAAGTCTGCGGCTTTGCATTTTGCAATAGAGATGGATTTCGCATATATCGCCTCGAGTGCATTTATTGTTATGTTTGGTCAATAGGCTCTGTTCACAATATTATTTTTTATTTTGTAAACAATGTTCTTCATTCTAGCGTCTCTTGTTGAGCCGTCAAGAATATTTTCTTAGGCGAGTCCATCGAATTAAATTAACGCTGACCATGCTATGGGCTCGCCCTGCCCTATCGCTTTTTGTTAAAATTATCAGCGGAAGCGGCGCATGCCCTTACAACATCATCAACCCTCAATATTCTCCTGGAGAGCCGCTTGTTACTCTGGTTTGTGATTGCTTATTGGATTTTGTCGATTGGCATCGGTTTGTATGCCAGCTCTCGTGTTCATAGCGCTAAAGATTTTGCCATTGCCGGTCGGCATTTGCCTTTGCCTATCGTCATTGCCACCGTATTCGCGACTTGGTTTGGCTCAGAGACCGTACTTGGCATTCCTGCCGTATTTTTGAAAGAAGGATTGCATGGCGTGGTGGCCGATCCGTTCGGCTCTTCACTTTGCTTAATCTTGGTTGGCTTGGTTTTTGCCGCCCCTTTATACCGGATGAATTTATTGACCATCGGTGACTTCTATCGCCGTCGCTTTGGGGGCAAAGCAGAAGCACTGACCTCGATTGCGATTGTGATTTCTTACCTGGGCTGGGTAGGTGCACAAATTTCTGCTCTAGGCTTGGTATTTAACGTGCTCACGGATGGCATGATCAGCAAAACCACGGGGATGTGGATGGGCTCGATGACTATTTTGGTTTACGTCGTCCATGGCGGGATGTGGGCGGTCGCCATTACTGACTTTATCCAAATGATAGTGATTATGGTTGGCATGCTTTTTATTGGCTTCCTGTTGAGTGATCAATTGGGTGGGGTGGGCACGGTGATTGAACATGCACGTAATGCTGGTAAATTCGAATTTTGGCCTCAGGCGGATCTCAAGCAAATGATTGCCTTCTTTGCTGCATGGATTACCATGATGCTGGGCTCAACACCACAACAAGACGTATTCCAACGCGTACAATCCTCAAAGACGATTAAAATTGCGGTGTGGGGTTCGGTGATTGGTGGCACTCTATATTTCTTATTTGCCTTTGTGCCTATGTTCTTGGCTTACTCCGCCACACTCATAGATCCAAACCTAGTGCAAAGTCATATTAACGCTGACCCACAAATGATTCTGCCCTCATTGATTTTGCAACATGCGCCGCTTGTCGCTCAAGTCATGTTCTTTGGCGCACTATTGGCTGCCATTATGAGTTGTGCCTCTGCGACGCTATTGGCGCCATCTGTGACTTTCACCGAAAATATTTTAAAGCCTATGCTAATTCGTCGCCGCGGCGAACATGGGATGAGTGACAAACAACTGTTGGCCACCATGCGCGGCGTGACCTTTATCTTTACTATTTTGGTGACCTTGTATGCAGTGAATTCCAAGGCCAGTATTTTTAAGATGGTCGAGAACGCCTATCAAGTCACCTTGGTGATGGCATTTATTCCATTGGTATGCGGCTTATTCTGGAAACGCGCGACCAATCAGGGCGCCTTGTTTGCCATCTACGCAGGCTTATTGACTTGGTTAAGCGTGCTGATTTTTGCCGATGATCCGCTGATTCCTGCACAACTTGCTGGTTTAATTGCGAGCGCATTGGGAATGTTGATAGGCAGTTTAATTCCACAATGGATACGCGATGAACTGCCTGAGCATCCTCGTGGCTATTTGCACGAACATGCTTCGCACTCAAACCGTTAAGATGCGGCGTACAGTTGCGCTATTTGCGCTGACATTTGGGACAGAAAAAGGTTGAGCGCTGTCCCTGTTTGATTTGTCGGATAACGCTTTGGCATCTCTCGCATGCCAAACCTGGTCGCGCATAAACGAAGTAGTGCTGTTGAAAATAGCCGGGGTTGCCATCCGCACCAAAAAAATCACGCAAACTACTTCCACCCGCCTGTATCGCCTCGGCCAATGTGGATTTAATTTCCTCTACCAATCTAGCACATTGCGTTTTGCTTAGTTTTCCAGCCGGTTTTTGCGGGTGTATGCCAGACCTAAACAAACTTTCACTGGCATATATATTCCCCACCCCCACCACCATATGGCTGTCCATAATGACCAATTTAATTGCAGCAGTTTTACCTCGCGTACTGCGGTATAAGTATTCAGCGTCGAAGTCTGCCAACAAGGGCTCTGGTCCTAAAGATTTTAGTAAAGGATGTTGCTGTAAGGCCTGCAATTGGGCTTGCTCATTATCTGCAGGAATCCATAGCACTGCGCCAAATCGACGCGGGTCACGTAAGCGCAGTATTCTTCCATCGGTAAATAACCACTCGATATGGTCATGCTTAGCCCTAGGCTCTTGCGCTGGTAACAAACATAATCTACCCGACATCCCCAAGTGCAATAGCATCGTGCCTAAATGACCTTGTTGATTGCGAAACGCTACCAAAATATATTTTGCACGGCGGGATAATGTTGCGACCTGAGCCTGCGGCAATACGCTGCTGAGCTCTGGAGGAATAGGCCAGCGCAAGGTAGGGAAATGGATATTCACTTGCGCGATAGTGGCGCCAAGCAAGGGCTCTAGACCTCGCTTGCTAATCTCAACTTCGGGTAGTTCGGGCAAGGTCTAGATTCCTGAAGGGATACAGGATTATTTTGCGCCAGCGGACTTTTTATCGTCAGGCAAATTGACTGGTGGGTTTAATAAGGTAAAACCAAGGTCTGAAGGCAAATGGTATAACAAGCCCTCATCGTCGCGATAAATCAACAACTCTGGTGACTCTTGCACTTTATAAAAGCGCACTTTGCTACCGCCTTGCATTTTGACATCGAAATAGGGATAGTTCATGCGTTTATCAATTTTGTCAGGCTCAACACGAGGGGCTGCAATATTGCGCCAAAACCCATCAAACCACTCTTGCATTTCTGACTGTTTTGCCTGTGCCTTGGGCAAAGAAACTTTCCAGCTACCATCCACTAAATCTACATTTAATTTAGTCCCTTGCCACTGCTCCAAATGCCCAAAATCAAAACCAGCAACCTTCTCAGTAGGTCGGAACAAGTTCTTATCTAGAAACTCAGTCACTTGGATTTGTGCATTTTCGGCATAGATGGTGGGCAACATAAACACCGAGCCATTGTATGCAACATATTGCTCTTGGCTGACTGTGTTGTAGGTACCAAAAGTAAACACCGCATCATTTAAACGCAATACCAACTTAGGTTGGTCCAAGCCAAACTTAGCGGCATCATCTGCAGGGAATTTTTGTTTGCTGCGAGCTGCCACAATCGACATCAATCTGCCTACCAATTGTTGGTCAGCACGCGCAGCATAAGGTTGTTGCAAGTACCAAAAGCCATCACGCTTCTCAAACTTCAATGAGGCTTGGGCTGGAAACTCAATGCTGATGGCATTCATATCCGCCAACCTTAACGAAGAGACCTCATAATCCTGTACCTGCTGTTGTGATTGTTTGGGGCTAAAATACACCACAGCACCGACAATCAGCACCACCAATAACAATACAAAATTTAAAATCCAGCGCGACTTCATTTCAGCATCTCACTCCATTTATTGCTATCAATCCATTAGGCTTTGCGGCGTTTCAACCAAAGTAAAATACCGGATACCAACAATGCCAAAGGAATCACCACCATAAATAAACCTAGAGGTTTATCAAAGATAGGCAAGAAAATCAGCCATGTCAGAATACCTGGTTTGATATTCACATTGGCATCTTTCAGAGGTTTTGGTTGAATCGTAATTAAAGAATCATCCCCTGCAAGCCAGTTCACAATATTCACGCCCAAGTCTAAGTTACCTTGGGTAGCCACAAAGGTATTCGACAAGAAATTAGCGTTACCGATGACAACCACACGCTGACCCTTTTTGCCATATTTGCGCTCAAGAGCAACGGCAATATTGATCGGTCCTGAAACGTCGGATTTGGCATCATAGCTAATTTTATTAACATCGCCTGATAACTCTTTACGGTCATTTTCCAACCAACCAGATGCCGCAACATCAATCAGATTGGATACTTGCCAACCGTTGTCATCATTGCCTTGCGCATTGACTTGATGAGCTTCTTGGAACAAGGTGCGAAGCATAAAGTTACGAGTAATTGCGTGGTCGCCATACTGGTAGCTAAATACATGTTTAGCACTGACGCCATCTTTTGATGAAGATGGATCGACTGCAACACCACTGGAAACTTTTAATCCTAGGTATTCAGCGATGACCTTCATGCCACGATAATTATCATCATCCAACATCCAAAGTAAATTGCCACCGCTATCTAACCAAGCCTTGATTTTCTTTACTTCGATGTCTGAAAGATCTTTTTGCGGGCCAGCAATCACCAGCATAGAGCTTTGCTCTGGAATGTTTTTACCACTGACTAAGTCTGGATTCGCAAACTTGAAACCTTTATCTTCAAGCTGTTTACCAAACTCTCCGATATCATGATCTTTTTTACCAATCAGATTTCTTTCACCATGGCCGTCCAGATACATAATCGCCTGTTGACGAGTACGTGATAAACGCACTAACAAATTAGTCATCTCTTGTTCCGCATAGGGTGGCAACAGATGCTCCGAGCGTTTTTCGTACTCGACAATCAGCTCTCCCTCTGCGACAACACCAGCTTCCTGGGTTCGCTTGGGGTCTTCGGCTGGGCTAACGAATTCGACTTTAATGTCCGGTTTGGTGCGTTGGTAACGATAGATAAAGTCTTTCACACCTTTACGATAAGTTTCCCCATGAGAGGCATTATCTGCCGAGGCAAACACTGTAATCGTGATCGGAGACTTCATTTGTTTGAGGACATTCACACTACCCTCACTGAGAATATTGCGTGAGCTCTGTGTGACATCGGTGGCCACATGGTATTGATGTGTAATCCAGCCAATCAAGCCAATTAATATCAAAAACAAAATAACAAAAAAGCTATTTTGCATCAGCAGCTGTAAACGTAATTTGAGTTGAGTCTTCATCGTGCAACCTTTATCCGCGCAGACGATCCGCATCTAGGCGGCGTATGGTTAAAGTTAAAAAAGCAATAATAAACAGCAAGAAATAGGCAATATCTGCGGTGTCAATCAAGCCACGCGCAAAGGGCTGAAAATGCTGCATCATAGAGAGGTAATTCATGATGCTACCCTCGTTGCCGGTAAAGAAACGATCGAAAATCATCAAGCCAAATAAAGCAATAAAGGTGATGATGGCCGCCACCACAGGCTGCGCCGTCAAGCTAGAAAAGTACAAGCCCAAAGAACAGAAGCTGGCCACCAATAACCAAAGACCCAATGTATTGGAGACTAAGTAGCCATAATCGATGTCGGCCCATAAACCTAGGGTTAACAACATAATGAGTACAAAGCCAATCAATATGGATAAGAACGCCACTAAACCTAAGAATTTGCCAATCACGATTTGTGTCAGTGACATAGGTGCAGTCATTAAAAATGGCAAGGTATTGCTCTTACGCTCTTCACTAATCAAGCGCATGGATAGCAAAGGAACCGCCACCAACATAAAGAAGGAAGCGTCACCGAATACACTTTGTCCTATAAAAGAGGTCACCCCCATACGTTCCGCAGGACGAATAATGCCGGACATCACTTGGAAATAATTATTGATGCCACTGTAAAACTTCAGCCCCAACCAGAATTGCAATAGAGCCAAAATCACCCAGCCCATAGGGGAAGCAAATAAACTTTTAATTTCTTTTCTCGCCAAATGCCAAATCATATCTATGCTCGCTTGAAAAATTATTGATGCGTCAACTGAACAAATACATCTTCTAAGGATGTTTGATCAGGTTGAATTTGGAATAAACCCCAGTCACCTTTCACCGCTGCTGCGACAATTTTTTCTGCAGGTGACTCACCGGGAGTGAAGTAAACGCGAATCAAGCCATTGTCTAATGACTCTGCTTTCTCTACTTGAGCAATTTTCTCAAGTGAAGTTAATGTTGGTGCATTACGCAAACCTATTAATAGACGATTACCCTGACGCTGTTTTTTCAACAGATCAATAGAGCCATTGAATATCAACTGGCCTTTATCAATAATCTGTACATGATCACAAACGATTTCAACTTCTGGAAGAATATGAGTAGAGAGAATCACACTGTGTTCTTTACCCAACTCTTTAATCAATGTACGAATATCTCGGATTTGAATCGGATCCAAACCGACTGTTGGTTCATCTAGGATAACTACCATAGGATTGTGAATAATCGCTTGGGCGATACCGACACGTTGTTGATAACCTTTAGAAAGATTCTCAATCAGACGCTTGCTCATTTCAGTTAAACCACAGCGCTGCTTGGCACGATCAACCGCAGACTTAATGGCCTTAGAGGAGATTCCATGCAATCTAGCAGTGACCGTCAAAAATTCATCCACTGTCAATTCACGATAAAGCGGCGGAGTCTCGGGCAAATAGCCTATCAATGCTTTGGCTTCTTTGGGATTCTCTATCATGTCGATACCACAAATTTTCACACTACCAGCGCTAGGGGCCAAGTTGCCGGTCAACATTTTCATCGTGGTAGATTTACCCGCACCATTGGGGCCCAAAAATCCTAACACTTCACCTTTACTAAGGGTGAAGCTCACATCACTCACGGCAGCCCTGCCACCATATAACCGGGTTAGATGGTTGGCACTAACAGTGATTTCAGCCATATTGGTTTTTGTCTCTTTTGCCATTTAAAACTTCACTCCGAGATGTATTATTGCCCTGTCATGAGGGGGCATCACATTAAAAAAACGCCTGACAGATGTCAAGCGTTTGATTAATGGCACTAATGTTGAGTTCGCCGTTCCGAATAAAAATCGACTTAAAAAAAGTTTGAAACTTGCCCGCGACACGCTATAAAGCTTTAATTACATGGCTTAGAGCGCTTGCTATTGGAAAGTTTCCCTGAAGCGGCTATAGTCTGCGCTCATTATGTATGAACTTGCTGACGCTGTCACTGACTAAAGAACTGATAAAGTCCTTATCCAAACAGTTTGGCGAATGTAAAAAATTTGCTTATTTATAAATATATATAAAGTAGAGACGATGACGCTAAAAAACCTTCCCGCTTGCTTGCTTATTGCCAGCTTACTTGGCCTCACTGCATGTACGCATGCAGACGTAAAAAAAGATAAGCCTCAGGCGAGCCAAACGCAAAAGAAAGCTCCGCAGGCTGCTGCCCCAGCTCGTGTTGAGTCCACTAACGAAAATGATAAGCAGGCTGAATATGTATTCAAGTATCTTCTTGCTGAAGTTGCCAGCCAACGTGGCGAACCTTTGGCATCCGGGCAATTATTCTTTGAATTAGCCAATGCATTAGGGGATGCAAGTTTTGCAGAACGCTCCACTAAAATGGCGTTCTATGCCAAATCACCAAGGTTAGCGCTTGAGGCGGCAAAGCTATGGACGACATTGGCTCCTGAGTCTATCGAAGCTAATCAAACTGTAGCTCAGTTTTTTATCTTTTCTGGCGATCCTAAATCAGCAAAGCCCTACTTAAAAAAGTTAATGGCCCTCAGCGACAATAGGCCGACCGCGTTTCTTCAGTTGGAGTCATTGCTTGGCTCTCAACCAGACAAAAGTGCCGTGCTCAATCTCGTGCAAGAACTTGCTCAGCCTTACCCCGATTTACCAGAAGCATTCTTAGCCATTAGCCAAGCCGCTTTGCATAGTGGCAATATTGAATTAGCCATCAGTCAGGCAGAGCGTGCTAACCAATTACATCCTGAATGGGAAATTGGCATCATTCATTGGGCTGACGCACTGTTTAGACGCTCGCCAGAACAAGCCGTTAAACTCTATCAAGGATTTATTAGCAAACATCCAGAGGCCTATGATGCCCGTTTGAATATGTCCAAAATGTTAGTGGCTAGCAAACGATTTTTAGAGGCCAAGCAAGAATTGATTTCATTGTTGGCCGTGAAAGATCATGTAGCCGAAATCACTATCGTGTTAGGTCTTCTCTCTGCAGAGTCTGGCGACTATGACGGCGCTGAAAAGTATTTCAAGCAAGCATTGAACCTTGAAATAAAAGATAAGGATCAAATTTATTTATACCTAGGCCAAGTGGCTGAGAAAAAACTTGATGAGGCGCAAGCCATCTTTTGGTACAAGCAAGTACAGAATGACAATATGATGGCGGAGCATCATCCTGAATTCGCCTCACAGAATCATTATGTAGAGGCTAACCTTAATATTGCTAACCTGCTCAACCGTAGCAAGGGTGTTGATGCCGCTGTGGCATTTTTAGATGAAATGCACCACTTAACGAATCAGCAGCTATCTTCAGTCATTTTGATGCAAGCCAACTTGCTCAGCCAAGCGAATCGTCATCAACAGGCCTTTGACCTGCTGAGCAAAGCGGTCACCAACTTACCTGACGCTTATGATTTGGCCTATGAATATGCTATGCAAGCTGAGCAGCTTAAGAAATATGACGTGCTAGAAAAACAGCTGCGCCGCATCATTGCCAATCGTCCGGACCATGCCCAAGCCTATAACGCACTTGGCTATTCTTTCGCTGATAGAAATATTAATTTGAAAGAGGCTCGCTATCTGATTGAGCGCGCATTGCAAATCAACCCAAATGACCACTATGTAATCGATAGTTTGGGCTGGGTGCTATATCGATTGGGTCTGTATGACGAATCCTTGCATTACCTAAAACTTGCCCACCAAACCCAAGCCGATCCTGAAATTTCAGCGCATTTGGGTGAAGTGCTGTGGGCAAAAGGTAGGCCTTGCGTATTTGGAATGAAGCCTCTGCAATGCATCCTGATAACAATGCTTTAAAAGCGACTATTAAACGCTTAGCTCCCTCTCTGTGATTCTCTTGTTGTCCAACCATCAATACATCCGGCAAAGTCGTTTTGATTTGCCGGGTGTGCTATTAGCTTGGCTAGTTTCTGTAGTCTTTTTAATATGCCCGATAATGGGGTTTGCCGATGACATTCCTTTAGCAGCTCTTCAGCATCAACATAGCTTGGTAGGTCTGAATGATTTTGCCCTGGAAGGTCGTATGGCAGTGCAATATGATGGGCGTGGTTACAGTTGCCAAATTCATTGGCATAAAACAGGGGATAGCCAACAAATCTCTCTTATTTCCCCTCTAGGCAATACCATCGCTGATATCAATGCAAGCGCAGATGGCGTGATGTTGGTCACGAGTGATAATAAACAATACTCTGCCCAAGATGCCGAACAACTGACTGAACAAATCCTCGGTTGGCCTTTGCCCGTCAGACTTTTGCATGATTGGATTTTAGGACGCCCTGCTCCAGGGCCAGTGATTGCGCAACAATGGGATAGCGCTGGCAAATTAATCAAATTAAATCAAAGTGACTGGTCTGTTGAATATGCTGAATACAAAGAGGTGGAGAAGTATAGTTTGCCGACCAAACTCACCCTACGCCACCCGAAAATTTATCTGCGTTTCATCATAGACGATTGGCAAGTCATGCTTTAGAGTTCCATCCTTATGGAATCTGCTAGCTCACATCATTGGACTGAACAAGGCTTTGAAGCCTTTGCCGCACCCGCCAAACTGAATTTATTTTTACATATTACAGGGCGGCGTGACGATGGTTATCACCTGTTACAAAGCGTGTTCCGTCTGATTGACTTGCAAGACACGGTATATCTCAAAACCAACCATGATGGGCAAATACGCCAACTCACACCTCTGCCTAACACGCCGCCAGATCAAGACTTGTGCGTTCGTGCAGCTCAATTACTGAAAAGCGAAACGCAATCTCCACATGGGGTAGAGATAGCACTGGACAAACGCATTCCTATGGGTGCGGGACTAGGCGGCGGCAGTTCGGACGCTGCAACAGTTTTGATCGCGCTCAATCACCTGTGGCAGTGCGGTTTAAATCGCCAGCAATTAATGACCTTGGGATTGCAATTGGGCGCAGATGTGCCATTTTTTATTTTTGGCCAAAACGCTTGGGTGCAAGGCATAGGGGAACAGCTCAGCCCAATTCACTTAGCACCTGCCCAATATCTAGTATTAACGCCACATATCCATGTCTCTACCGCTGAAATATTTCGCGCTGAGGAATTGACAAGAAACACAAATCCCACGACAATAGCCGCCTTTTTCGAGGCAGGCAATTTGCCTACCTCTGAAAGCAAGCAAGATTCAGTTTCTCATCGAGATGAAAATGCCAAGCAATTTCACAATGATTTAGAAGCTGTGGTATGTCAACGTTACCCTGCTGTAAAGGCCTGCCTGCAATGGTTATCTATGCATGGAAGGGCAAAAATGAGTGGTTCAGGTGCCTCGGCATTTATACAACTTCAACAGTCAGAGATGGTGAATGATGCCGACCTGTATATGCGTCAGCTCAACATACCAAATCAGCTTGCTGGAGTAGCACTTTTTTCTTGTTTTGCTCTCGGTTTAACGCAGCATCCGCTGTATAATTTGAGTGCTTAACGCAGAATGCGTTTGGGGAGTCGCCAAGCTGGTTAAGGCACCGGATTTTGATTCCGGCATGCGAAGGTTCGAATCCTTCCTCCCCAGCCAAATTTTTTGGAGCGTGTAGGCAATACACGCTTTTTTGTTTTTGTATCATGCACTAAAACGACGAGGAATCCCACTGTGGCCAGAGGCGACATCATGGTATTTACCGGCACAGCCAATCCAAAGCTGGCCGAGATAGTTGTAAAGCATTTGGGTATCCAAATGGGGCGCGCTACGGTCGACCGCTTCAGTGATGGCGAAGTGATGGTCGAAATCCTCGACAATGTGCGTGGTAAAGATGTGTTTTTGTTGCAATCCACTTGCCAGCCTGTCAATGACAGTTTGATGGAAGTGATGGTGATGGTTGACGCACTTCGTCGTGCCTCAGCGGGTCGTATTACTGCAGCGATTCCTTATTTTGGTTATTCGCGCCAAGATCGTCGACCACGCTCTGCACGAGTCGCCATTACCGCTAAGGTGGTAGCGAATATGCTCACCAGCGTAGGTGTGAATCGTTTGCTCACTATGGATTTGCACTCAGACCAGATTCAAGGGTTTTTTGATATCCCGGTAGATAATATTTATGCCTCACCGGTGTTATTGAGCGATTTAACAAAACTGAACCACGATAATTTAGTGGTGGTTTCTCCTGATGTAGGCGGTGTAGTTCGCGCCCGAGCATTGGCGAAACAAATGGGCTCTGACTTGGCGATTATTGATAAACGTCGTCCCAAACCCAATGTTTCGAAAGTAATGAATATTATTGGTGATGTTGCTGGCCGTACCTGCGTCATTATGGACGATATGGTGGATACCGCGAATACCCTTTGCGAAGCAGCGACTGCGTTGAAACTAAAAGGCGCAGAAAAAGTAGTCGCCTACTGTACACACCCAGTACTGTCAGGTTCTGCGGTAGAACGCATCGAGTTCTCTGACTTAGATGAACTAGTGGTAACAGATACCATCCCATTGCGTGATGACGCTGTGCGTTGCAAGAAAGTACGCCAGCTTACCGTAGGCGAATTAATGGCGGAAACCATACGCCGCATTAGTAATGAAGATTCTGTTAGTTCTCTGTTTGAGGACTAATTTGTTGCAAAGAATTTAAGTTTTTCGGCAAAGTCTCAACACTTTGCCATTCATCGCTGTCATCTGGTCGCGGGTGTCAGCATAAACCGGTTGGTTCGGTTGCAATACCGAGCCAATTTATTTTTAGGAGTAGCAAATGGCTATTGAAATTAGAGCAACACTGCGTAACGCGAAAGGAACGGGTGCGAGCCGCCGTCTTCGCCGCGCAGGTAAAGTACCAGGCATTATCTATGGCGCACACAAGGATGCAGTCAATGTGGAATTTGACCACAAAGAACTGTTCTTAGAGTTCCGTCACGAAGCTTTCCATGCGTCAATTTTGACCTTGAATGTTGAAGGTAATAAAGAGTCCGTTTTATTACGTGACTATCAAATGCACCCAGTGCGTAATACCTTGCAACACATCGACTTCCAACGTGTGAGCGCGACAGAGAAGATTCACGTGAAGGTGCCATTGCACTTCGTGAATGCAGATACATGTCCTGGTGTTAAGTTAAACGGCGGTATCCCTGCACACATCTTGACCGAAGCTGACATCAGCTGCTTACCTAAAGACTTGCCAGAATTTATCGAAGTCGATATGGGCAACCTGAATATCGGTCAATCTATCCACTTGTCCGAAATTAAATTGCCATCTGGCGTAGAGTTCGTACAACTCTCCCATGGTAACGACGCTGCAGTTGCCAGCGTTGCTAAGACTCGTGGTAGCTCAAGTGCTGATGAAGAATCCAGCGCGGCACCAGCTGCTGAGGCACCAGCTGCCGAAGGCTAATATTGCCATGATGCAAAATATAACGCGCGATTCCTATCAGGACGCGCGTTATTTTTTTGAGGCTAACTAATGCAAGCGATACAACTCATCGTCGGGCTCGGTAATCCGGGTAACGAATACAGCAAAACCCGCCACAATGCAGGATTTTGGTGGGTGGATTTGTTGTGCGCGCAAAGCAATAGTCGCTTGAATCAAGAAAGTAAATTTTTCGGTCAGGCTGGCAAACTCAATTTTTCATCTGCCACGAGCAAACCATCACAGGATGTTTGGTTATTAAAACCTGACACTTTTATGAATGCGAGTGGTCGTGCGGTGTCAGCTTTGGCCAAGTTTTACAAAATCCCACCACAAGCGATTTTGGTCATCCATGATGAGCTCGATTTGCCTGTGGGCGTAAGCAAGCTCAAAAAGGGGGGTGGGCACGGCGGACACAATGGTTTGCGCGATATTATTGCCGCCTTGGGTACCCCAGATTTTTGGCGGCTAAGAATGGGCATAGGCCATCCCGGCAAAAGCGAAGAGGTGGTCAATTTTGTGTTGCGCGCCCCTAGCTTGAATGAAATGAATGCGATTGAATCATCTATGGATCAGAGTCTGCTTGTGCTTCCATTACTATTGCAGGGTGATTTTGAACAAGCCATGTTACGCTTGCATACAGATGCAAAAGCAAATCTATCAAATAAGTAAACGCTAAAGTGAGTAAATTATGAAATGCGGTATTGTTGGCCTTCCTAATGTAGGCAAATCCACCTTGTTCAACGCCATTACCAAAGCAGGTATCGCAGCTGAGAACTATCCCTTCTGTACCATAGAACCCAATGTGGGCGTGGTGGAAGTGCCCGATCCACGCATGCAACCTTTGATTGATATTGTGCAACCTCAAAAGGTGCAGCCGGCCATCGTTGAGTTTGTCGACATCGCAGGTTTGGTCGCTGGTGCGTCCAAAGGTGAAGGTTTGGGTAATAAGTTTCTGGCCAATATTCGCGAAACCGACGCCATCGCCCATGTGGTGCGTTGCTTTAATGATGCCAATGTGGTGCATGTGGCCAACAAGGTAGACCCGCTGGCAGATATTGAAACCATCAATACGGAATTAGCATTGGCAGATATGGAAACCGTTGAAAAGACTTTGCAACGCGAGGGCAAAAAAGCCAAATCCGGAGACAAAGAGGCCATTGCTTTATGTGCCATCCTTAATCGCATCCAAGAAGGTCTGAATCAAGGCAAACCAGCGCGCACGCTTGGACTTAGCGCAGACGAATATCAATTAATCAAGCCCTTGTGTCTAATCACTGTAAAACCGGTGATGTATATCGCCAATGTCGACGAACAAGGGTTTGATAACAATCCTCACCTAGACAAAGTGTTGGCGCTAGGCAAACAAGAAAATGCGCCCGTGGTGAGCATTTGTGCCAAGATTGAGGCAGAAATTTCTGATCTTAGTGATGAAGATAAATTATTGTTTTTATCCGAATTGGGTTTGGATGAACCTGGCCTAAATCGCGTTATCCGCGCTGCCTATCAGTTACTAGGGTTGGAGACCTATTTCACCGCTGGGGTGAAAGAGGTTCGCGCTTGGACCATACGCAAAGGCGCAACGGCACCTCAAGCTGCGGGTGTGATTCATACCGACTTTGAGCGTGGATTTATCCGTGCCGAGGTGATTAGCTATGCCGACTACATCCAGTACAAGGGTGAACAAGCGGCGAAAGAAGCCGGCAAGATGCGCTTGGAAGGTAAAGACTATATCGTGCAAGATGGCGATGTGATGCATTTTAGATTTAACGTCTAGTTCCGCGGCACGCAGAGAACCCATGAGCCCTGTTCAGGTATAATAATTAGCATTTTTTTGAGTATCCATCACCTATATGCAAGCGCAATATCCATTTAAACAAGTTGAGCGAATCGCCCAAGAATATTGGGAAAAACATCAGACTTTTAAAGCTTCCGAGCAAAGCGATAAACCGAAATATTATTGCCTGTCTATGTTCCCCTACCCTAGCGGTCGTCTGCATATGGGCCACGTGCGCAACTACACAATCGGGGATGTACTCAGTCGCTTTTATCGTATGCGTGGCTATAACGTCATGCAACCAATGGGCTGGGACGCCTTCGGCTTGCCCGCGGAAAATGCCGCTTTGCAAAACAAAGTAGCGCCTGCCGCTTGGACATATAGCAATATCGAGCATATGAAAATGCAGCTCAAATCCTTGGGCTTGGGCATAGACTGGGATAGAGAGATTGCCACTTGCAGACCTGAGTATTACCGCTGGGAGCAATGGCTTTTTACCGATCTCTTCAAAAAAGGCTTGGTTTATAAAAAAACGGCCACCGTCAATTGGGACCCCGTTGATCAAACGGTACTCGCCAATGAGCAAGTCATCGATGGGCGCGGATGGCGCTCTGGCGCTGTGGTAGAAAAGCGTGATATTCCTCAGTATTTTATGAAAATTACGGCCTATGCCGACGAGCTCTTAGCAGATTTAGATAAATTAGATGGTTGGCCTGAGCAGGTCAAAACCATGCAACGCAACTGGATAGGCAAAAGCTACGGTTGCGAAATTGAATTCCCTATCCAAAATAGCGAAGCCAAACTCAAGGTTTACACCACCCGTCCAGATACATTGATGGGGGCGACTTATGTGGCGGTGGCTGCCGAGCATCCATTGGCCACGTTGGCTGCCCAACACAATCCTGCATTACAGACCTTTATCCAAGAATGCAAAATGGGGAGTGTGGCCGAAGCCGACATGGCGACTGCCGAGAAAAAAGGTATGGATACCGGACTGTTTGTGGTCCATCCACTGACAGATGAATTATTACCGGTATGGATAGCCAACTATGTGTTAATTAGCTACGGCGAAGGCGCAGTGATGGCGGTGCCTGCGCATGATGAGCGAGATTTTGAGTTCGCCAATAAGTACCAACTCCCGATCAAACAAGTGTATCAACATAAAGATGTGGTGGTACTTGAAAAAGCCCTGAATCAAATCACCATTGCCTACGATCCAGACGATTACACGCCACCCAATATGGAAGAGAAAAATCGTCTCATTGAACAACTGGATAGCATACGTTTTGACCATCATGTATGGCGTGATTGGTATGCCAGCAAAGATTTAAATCTACTGACCACGATCAACTCTGGTCGCTTTAACGATCTGAATTATGAGCAAGCCTTTGACGCGATTTGCAATGCCCTCAGCAAACAAAATTTGGGTACGCGCCGCACGCAATATCGCTTGCGTGACTGGGGTATTTCTCGTCAACGATATTGGGGTTGCCCGATTCCTATCGTGCATTGCAAGAGTTGCGGCGAAGTGACTGTACCGGCAGAGCAATTGCCAGTAGTTCTGCCTGAAGATGTCGTGATGGACGGGGTTGGCTCACCCATTAAGAAAGACGCCAGTTTCTACAATACTACCTGCCCAACTTGTGGCGCAGCCGCTACCCGCGAAACCGATACCATGGATACTTTCTTTGAGTCCTCTTGGTATTTCGCTCGCTATGCTAGCCATGATTGCAATACCGGCATGGTGGATGAACGCGCCAATTACTGGTTACCTGTTGACCAATATATCGGTGGGATTGAGCACGCGATTTTGCATTTGCTATACGCACGTTTCTTCAACAAATTGATGCGTGATGCAGGTTTGATTAAAAACGATGAGCCTTTCACTAATTTACTCACCCAAGGCATGGTGCTGAAAGATGGCTCCAAAATGAGTAAATCCAAAGGCAACACGGTAGACCCTCAAGCCTTAATCGATGATTACGGTGCGGATACTGCGCGGCTATTTATGATGTTTGCTTCCCCGCCTGAGCTAAGCTTAGAGTGGGCGGATAGCGGTGTTGAAGGAGCTCATCGCTTCTTGCGTCGCTTATGGAGTTTCGTCCATCAACACCTTGAACAAGGTGCTTGTGAGGCGTATCAACCGGCTATGGGCGAACTCAACGCCACGCTCAAGACTTTGCGTCGCCAACTACATCAAACCATCAGCAAAGTAGCAGATGATTATGCACGCCGTCATGCTTTTAATACGGCAATTGCTGCGGTGATGGAATTGATGAACGCCTATGCCAAAGTGGATGGCAAAGATGCTATTACCCGGGCTATTCGTCAGGAAGTACTAGAAAACTGCGTATTGATGCTGTCCCCTATCGTGCCTCACATTTGCCAAGCGCTGTGGGCGGAATTGCGTGCGGGTGCTTATATTGGTGATGCGGCATGGCCAGAGGCTGATGCAAGTGCCATGGAGCAAGATGAGGTGGAATTAGTCGTGCAAGTGAATGGCAAACTACGTGGCAATATCACGGTTGCCAAAACAGCCGGCAAAGAAGAGATTGAGCAACTCGCCTTAGCACAAGACTTTGTTAAAAAATTTATGCCAGAAGGCACGAGTGTGCGTAAAATCATCGTCGTACCAAACAAACTTGTGAATATCGTGGTGGGGTAAACATGCAATTGGCTGACATTAACAATTCTATTTCCCAAAGGACTTTAAGAGGCCTGTTAATCGCATTGTTATTGATGGTCAGTGCTTGTGGCTTTCATCTAAAAGGTTACGCTAACCTCTCTTTCAAAACGATTTATATTTCTAACGGCCAATCAGAGTTGGGGCGTGAATTGACACGCAGTATGAAAAATAGCGGCGTCAAAGTCGTCAACAATCCCGATCTTGCTGATGTCAGCTTAGAAATAATGAATGAAAGTAAATCTAAGCGTATTTTATCCTTGGGTAGTTCGGTAGGTACCAGTAGCGGTGCGGTGCGTGAATTTGAGCTTTTTTATACTGTATCTTATAGATTGAAAGATAAAGGCCAGAGCACTTGGGCCAGAAGCCAATCGATTGAAAATCGCCGTGATTTCTCCTATGCAGATGCTGAAGCCTTAGGTAAAGCTTATGAGGAAGTTATCCTATATGACAATATGCGTAGTGACGCCATCAGACAAATTATGCGCGCACTCTCTGCTCATCAACCCTCGGTCAGCAATCAATCCGAAGAAACCGAAACTCCGCAATAATCACCATGAGATTGCAGGCATCACAACTCGCCGCGCATCTAGAGAAAGGCTTGAAACCTTGTTATGCCTTGGTCGGAGATGAACCTCTCGCGTTAAAAGAATCCCTAGATTTATTACGAAGCAGCCTAAAGCAAAAAGGCTATTCAGAGCGGCAGGCCTTTATCTGCGACCGCTATTTTGATTGGAAGCAAATCCAAACCTTTGCGCAATCCCAATCCCTGTTCTCGAGTTTGAGAATCCTAGAACTCAGTATTCCAAATGGCAAACCTGGCGTTGAAGGCTGGCCAGTACTGGCGCAAATTGCGCGTGATGGTCTGCCTGATACTGTGTGTATTGTGATGATGCCCGAGCTAGACTGGCGTGAAACCAAAGCCACGGCTTATCAACAGTTTGAACAGGATAGCGTTTTTATCCCTTTGCTAGAGGTGCCCCCGGAGCAATTGCCTACATGGATAGCGCAACGCATGGCGGCAAACCAACAAAGCACAGATACCGACACGCTAAAGTTTTTGGCACAACAAGTTGAGGGCAATTTACTCGCCGCTCATCAGGAAATTGAGAAGCTAGCACTGATGTTTCCTGCGGGTGTCATCGACGGTCAAGCGATCCGTGCTGCCGTGTTGAATGTCTCGCGTTTTGATGAAAATCAACTGAGTGAAGCGATATTTAATGGTGATATTGCTCGCACCTCACGCATGCTGAATGGCTTGCAAGAAGAAGGCGTAGCCGCCATCGCCGTCATGAATCCTTTGATTTGGACATTACGCCCCGTGCTTAAGGTGAAGCAAGCCGAGGCGCAAGGCATGTCTCAACAGACTGCTCTTGCTCAAGCGAAGTTATTTGGCGATCGTCAACAATTGGCCAAACGTGCGCTAAGCCGTTACACTCTGCGCCAACTGCAAGCCGCACTGCTAAAGTTGGCGGATATTGATAAAATGGTCAAAGGCATTTTGCAAGGCGATCCATGGCTAGAGTTAGACCGCTTGAGTATCGGCTTGGCAAGGATAGCCGCCAGACAAAGCAGAACAAGATAAAATATTTTTACAGACAGACGAAGACGATGGTCATTATTCAGACCAACAAGTCAGACAGGGAATAGCATGGATATTGCGCAATATATGAATCAGGTTGGGGTGCAAGCCCGCGAGGCTTCACGTGCGATGGCCAAGGCCGACACGCGCACCAAGAATCAAGCGCTGAATGCGATTGCCGACATGATATTGCGTCAGCAAGACAAAATTTTGGCCGCCAACCAACAAGACCTCGCGCAAGCCAAGGCCAATGGCTTGGATAGCGCCATGCTAGATCGCCTGACACTAACAGAAAAGTCCGTCCATGGCATGGCCGAAGGATTGTCACAAATTGCAGCCTTAGCCGACCCTATTGGCGAGATTCGCGATCTCAAATATCGTCCTTCAGGCATACAAGTGGGCAAGATGCGCGTGCCTCTTGGTGTGATAGGCATCATTTATGAAGCCAGACCCAATGTCACGGTAGACGCGGCAGGCCTATGTATCAAGTCCGGCAATGCCACCATTTTGCGTGGCGGCTCAGAGGCCATTCATTGCAATCAAGTATTGGCCAATATCGTGCAACAAGGTCTGCAAATCGCTGGCTTACCCAGTGCTGCTGTGCAAGTGATAGAGACTACTGACCGTGCTGCCGTTGGCGCCATGATTACCATGAAACAATATGTCGATGTGATCGTGCCACGCGGTGGTAAAAGTTTGATCGAGCGTATAAGCAACGAAGCAACGATTCCTGTGATTAAACACTTGGATGGTAACTGCCATGTGTATATTGATGATGAAGCGGATTTAGACAAAGCCCTGCGTATTGTCGAGAATTCCAAGACGCAGCGCCTTGGTACCTGCAATACTGCCGAGTCACTCTTGGTGGCGGCCTCTATCGCTGAGCGCGCTTTGCCTCTCATAGGCAAAATGTTATTGGATAAAGGCATGGAAATTCGTGGTTGTGAGCAGACTAGACAATGGCTTCCTCAAGCCAAAGCGGCTACCGAGCAAGACTACTATACCGAGTATTTGGATGCGATCATTTCTTGCAAGGTAATTGCGGGACTGGATGCAGCGATTGCACATATCAATCAATATTCATCGCAGCACACTGAATCCATCGTCACAGAAAACTACAGCAAAGCACGTCGCTTTTTACGCGAGGTAGATAGTAGTAGCGTGATGGTGAATGCCTCGACGCGATTTGCCGATGGTTTCGAATATGGCTTGGGTGCAGAAATTGGGATTTCTACCGACAAGCTACACGCGCGAGGTCCTGTCGGTCTAGAAGGTCTCACCTCAGAAAAATATATCGTGCTGGGTGATGGTCAGGTGCGCAGCTAATTCTAGCGATGCCAAGCGCCCCTCTTTTAGCTGACTCATTCCCGGCCATAGGCATACTCGGAGGCACGTTTAACCCCGTGCATCTGGGCCATACGCATATCGCACAAAACGCACTCAAACAACTCAAGCTTCAGCAACTGCGTTTTATCCCTACCGCGATTCCTGCACTAAAAGACCAGCCCAGCACCAGCAGTTTGGATAGGCTGAATATGCTGCAACTCGCCCTGCAATCCTTGCCCGCTTTGCAACAACAACATATGTGCATAGACCAACGTGAAATATTGCGTGGCGGCACCTCTTATACGATAGACAGTTTGCAATCCCTGCGTGAGGAATTAGGCTGGGATGACCGTTTGGTTTGGCTGTTAGGCAGCGACGCATTCGCGCAAATTGAGCATTGGAAAGCATGGGATCGCTTACTCGACTATTGCCATTTCGCTGTGATTGCCAGACCAAATTGCGAACAAGATTGGCAGGGTGGCGCAGCAGCGTTATGGCAGCAACATGGCGCTCAGGACTGGTCTGAATTACATGCCACAGCACATGGACGGATAGTGATGCTAGATATAGACGCACCCAATATTGCGTCTAGTGATATTCGCCAACGTGTTCAACAAGGATTGAGTTTGCAGCATCTAGTGTGTCCGCAAGTGGCAGACTATATCGCCCAGCATGGCCTGTATGCTGTGACTCATTGATTTAATTGAAAACTAAATTCCGTTAAAGTTTACCTGGCCGTGATGACCTACCACCGCCAAACAAGGCGCGGCGATAAGCTGCTGCAAAGTGGCAATATTTTCTTGCATGACCGGCATCTCATCCTCCATACAATTCGCCACCCAGCCCAACAGAGTCAAGCCTCTACGCTGGATATCCGCCACACTCAACAGGGCATGATTGATACAGCCCAAACGGATGCGCACCACCAAGACGATTGGGATATCGAGCAATTGCGCCAAATCTGCAATTGTTTGCTGACCATTGAGAGGCACCAACCAACCACCTGCGCCCTCCACCACGACCACATCCGCCATGCCACATAGTTGCTCATAAGCTTGTTTAATCTGTTGTAAATCGATGGTCACGCCGGCTTGTTGGGCAGCAATATGTGGAGCAATCGCCGGGGCAAAACAATAAGGATTGATCCAGCGCACATCTGCTTGCACATTGCTGGCTTGTCTCAGTTGCGTCACATCTGAATTGTGTAATACACCATCCAATTCAGTTACGCCTGACGCCACTGGTTTCATCCCCACGACGCGCAAGGACTGCGCAGCAAAATGACGCAATAGCGCTGCACTGATATAGGTTTTGCCTGCATCGGTATCGGTCCCTGTCACAAACATAGCGCGCTGATGTTGAGATTGCATGCGATTTACCTTTCTAAGCCATCGTCTTTTTTGCTGACAAAATTGATAGGCGCAACATCTGGCATATCAAACTTGGTACTCGGTTTTTGCTGCGGACGCCAAGCATGACCATAGACGACTTCATAGCTGGCAGGCAGTTTGTCATCGCGTCTAAAAGCTTCATATGCTTGCGCTAAATCTTGCAAAAAGCGTCGACCCGACAATCCGCGTCGGCGACCCTGCGCAGCGTTGTGTGCCCCGATGGCTTTTAAGTCCCGCATCAAATCGATCACTGCCGCATATTGCAAAGTAAAGTAGTCCACATCAAGAACTACCCCGGCAAAACCTGCACGCACTAATGCATCGCCCACATCATGCATATCAATAAAGCGATTAACGTGTATATGCCCATCTACTTGCTGACTCGCTAAACGCAATTCTTTTAGGGTGTCGGGCCCAAAACTGGCAAACATGAGCGCGCCATCTGGTTTTAACACGCGATGAATTTCCGCAAAGGTGGCATCCAAATCGTTACACCACTGTAAAGCCAAGTTGGACCACACCATATCCACACTGGCATCCGCCAGCGGTAAACGCTCCATATCAGCACACAGGTAGTGATGTTGTTGCTGCTTGGCAAAGCCTAATTTCGCTAACCCTTTTTGCAGCCAGTGTCCCCATCCACCATGTTGTGCACGAGCTTTTTCTAGCATCGCCTCGGACAAATCCAAACTGATGATGTGTGCGTGCTTGAACTGTTTAGCCAATGCCGCTCCAGCCACGCCAGTGCCACAACCCAAATCTAAAATACGGGTAGGCGGCGACTTGAGTAAATCCAAACGCTCTAGCATCTGTGCGCGCACCTCACTTTGTAATACCGCATGCGCATCATAGTCCTGCGCGGCACGGCTGAAGGCCAATCGCACTTGGGCTTTATCTAAGCTGTATTGATCGTCGCTCATGACGATGAGGTTCCTAAAAATGCGTTGACGCTTTGCACAAATTGTTGAGGATGCGAAATGAAGGGCTCATGCCCTGCAGCCGGAAAAATCTCTAGTGTGGCTTGGGGCAATTGTTGCGTCGCCCATTGCGCCGCCGAGACTGGACATAAGCGATCGCGCTCACCATGTATCCATAACACAGGCTGTTGGATATCTTGCAGTTGCTCACGCAAATCTGACTCTAATAGTAATTTCAATCCTGCTTGCAAAGACTGCAGCCTAGGATGAGGACGCTGCAGCATTACTTGCAATAGCATTTTTACTTCTTGACGAGTATGACTACTCCCCATCGCAATCAGCGCCAAAAATTTTTCTAAGGCACTGGCAAAATCTTGCATCACCTCTTTGAAAAAGCCGTGGAATACTTGTTTAGGCACCCCATGTTGCCAATCGTGTCTATCGACAAAACAAGGCGTGGTTGCGACCAATATCAATTTAGCGATGGCAGAGGATTCCTGTAAGGCCATCTGCATGGCCAGCAAGCCACCTAACGACCATCCAATCAGGTGATATGGTTGTGCAATCAGTTGATTTAATTCGGCGCGCATTGCGTTGGCGACTTGGGGCAAATGCTCGGCCAACAGTGCATCACTAAATCCCATACCGGGCAAGTCGACAATATACAAACGGTGATGCTCGGCGAGTCCATCGCGCACGGTTTGCCAAATACCCCCATGCATTCCCCAACCATGCAATATCACCAAGGGCTGACCCGCTCCTATTTGCTCGATATACAAGGCACTCACGCCAATTCACTTTCTGCTTGATGCAGGGCTGCTATCAGCTGTTGCACTTGCGCTTGGGTATGCGCGGCACTCAGTGAGATGCGTAATCTGGCGCTATTTTGTGGCACGGTGGGTGGGCGTATCGCGGGGACATAAATGCCCGCCTGCATTAACTTTAGGCTCAATCTGACGGCCATTTCTGCATCCCCTACCCACAAAGGTTGTATCGCGGTATCAGACGGCATCAAATGCCAATGTTGCAATACACAATGTTGTTTCAGATAGGCAATTAAATCGATTAAATGTTGCTGTCGCTGAGGCTCTTGCTGCATCACAGCAACGCTCTGGATCAGCGCAGCCGCCAATGCAGGAGGTGTTGCGGTGGTATACACATAGGTGCGCGCAAACTGCATCAAATACTCCATGATGACTGGTGTCGCCGCGACAAATGCACCGGCCACACCAGCAGCTTTGCCTAGCGTCGCCATATAGATAATGCGCTCTGAGCTGACTGAAAAATGACTGAGGATGCCGCGACCTTGTTGGCCTAACACCCCAAATCCATGCGCATCGTCCAACAACAAATAGGCATCATATTGCTCACATAAAGCTAACAAGCGCGGAACATCGGCAATATCGCCATCCATACTAAATACTGCATCAACCGCGACTAACTTTCGCCGCGCATGGCTATTGGCCAACAATCGTTCTAAAGCAGCCAAGTCCTGATGCGCATATCGCTGAAAACTTGCACGGGATAATATGGCGGCATCGTTCAAGCAAGCATGATTGAGTTTATCCGCAAACAAGGCATCTTCGCGCCCAAGCAAGGCAGAGACGATACCCAAATTGGCCATATATCCAGTGCTAAATAACAGTCCGTTTGGGTAGCCAACAAATGCCGCCAAGGTTTTTTCGGCTTGCTCATGCAGCGCATGGTGGCCATTAATCAAATGCGAAGCGCCGGCGCCGACACCAACTTGTCCTAGGGCTTGTTGGGTGGCTTGTATCAATTGTGGATGGTGTGCCAAACCTAAATAATCGTTACTAGCAAAGGCTAATAAGGCTTGCCCATCTAAGTCGATTTCTGGCTGTTGAGCTCCAGACAACACACGGCGCTGACGCATCAGTCCTGATTTGGCGCGTTGCGCCAGCTCGGCTTGTAGTTGTTTCAGCATCGTGAGGGAAGAGTTAAATCGGATGTATGCCTAATTTGGCAAACAACTGACGATCTGCATCGGCTTCTGGATTCCCGGTGGTGAGTAATTTTTCACCATAGAAAATCGAGTTTGCACCCGCCAAGAAACACAAAGCTTGTATCCCTTCATGCATACTTTGACGACCAGCGGACAAGCGTACATAGCTGGTCGGCATGGTAATACGTGCCACCGCAATGGTGCGTACAAATTCGAATAGATCGAGTTCATCCGTGCCATACAGAGGCGTACCCTCGACTTGGGTGAGCAGATTGATAGGGACACTTTCTGGTGGGCGAGACATATTCGCCAATTGTGCAATCAAACCTGCACGCTGACTGCGACTTTCGCCCATACCAATAATGCCACCACAGCATACATTGATATCGGCTTCGCGTACGCTATCTAATGTCTCTAAGCGATCTTGGTAAGTACGCGTAGAAATAATATCGCCATACATTTCTGGCGCAGTGTCCAGATTGTGATTGTAATAATCTAAGCCCGCTTGCTTGAGTTGCTCGGCTTGACCTTGTTTCAGCATGCCCAAAGTAGCACAGGTCTCCAAGCCCAGTGATTTCACCTCGGCAATCATTTTTAATACGGGCTCTAGATCTTTTTGTTTAGGGCTACGCCAAGCAGCCCCCATACAAAATCGACTCGCGCCATTGGCTTTGGCTTCACGCGCTGCTTGCAGCACGTCATCCAACGCCATCAAAGGCTCGTTCTCTACGCCTGTATGATAGCGTGCCGCTTGTGGGCAATAGCCACAGTCTTCGGAGCACCCTCCAGTTTTAATGGAGAGCAAGGTGCTGACTTGAACAGCATTCGCGTCGAAGTGATTGCGGTGAACGGTTTGCGCCTGAAACAGCAAGTCATTAAATGGCAAGGCATACAACGCCTCAATTTGCTCTATGGTCCAACGCTCAACCGACTCCGAGCAATGATGCTCATGTTGGTTGCGCTTTAACTGGCTCAAATCAATTTCGCTCGTACTCAATTCACTCATGCCTCTACCTCCACGGTTATATCCTGCCAATCGTCTTTTGCCGCACGCCACATATCACGAACACCCAAGGGAATCACCAGCAAGATGGTGATGGCCCAAACTAACAAAATCAAATTCAAACGCCCTATCCATTCCGCCAACATAAAGCCAAAAAATCCCATCACCACTAATAATGCAAACGTCGCATAAAAACGATATCCAGCGTAGCGCACATAATCCACTACCTTAGGATTGGGATGGTGAGCGGCAGCGGCATACATAAAAATAGACGCCGCTACCCAAATAAACATAGGGATTACCAGCGGAAGGGCTAGCACAGCCAAACAAGAGAAGAATGTAAAACTCTGTGCCGAACGCATTTGTTGTTTGGCGCTTATTTGGCGAGTGACAGTAGTCCTGTTAGGACGACGTGAGTCTGCGGTCATCACTTTCTCTCATATATAAAAATCATTAAAACGGCACGATTATACACGTAAAAACAAGCTGTTAAGGATAATACCAAATAATGCTAAACAATTGCTTAAAAATTGTTCATTTGTTCAAAAATGCCTTGTTAGGCACTCGTTGTGTCTTGTGCAAAACCCCTGTAAAACTTAGCCCCAACCCGCACCCAAACTGCATTTGCAAAGACTGTCAGCGTCATTTACCTTGGCGAGACAGCCCCTCTTGTCCGCAGTGTGGCAATCCCAGCTGGGGTGAATTATGTGGTCAATGCTTAACTAAACCCCCTTATTTTGACCAAACCATCGCCGCTTTTCATTATCGCTATCCCGTCGAAAAGCTCATCGCTGCATACAAATATCGCCAGCAACAGCATATTGCTCTGCCATTGGCACAAGCCCTCATCGTCACACTAGCCCAGCAACTTAAACAACGGCCTGACATCATCATAGCCATGCCTATGCACGCGCTGCGTGTTGCTGAGCGTGGCTTTAATCAATCCTTTGAACTCGCCAAGATGATCAGCCTAGCCCTGCATATTCCGCTGCAGCAATGCTGTCGAAGAATCATCCATACACCGCCGCAAGCCGGTCTGGATGCGCAACAAAGAATTCGTAATATTCGAGGCGCCTTTAGTTGTGGGCAAGATATACGAGGGTTAAAAATTGCCATTGTGGATGATGTGATGACCACAGGTGCGAGTTTGAATGAACTGGCCCGACAGCTAAAACAACATGGGGCAGCTCATGTACAATGTTGGTTGGTCGCAAGAACAGAACACCACGATTAACAAAGAGTTAACCCACCCTATATTGTTATGCTGCATATCGTCCTATTCGAACCAGAAATTCCTCCCAACACCGGCAATATCATTCGCTTATGTGCCAATACTGGCGCGCAATTGCATTTGGTTGAACCCATGGGGTTTCGTCTGCAAGACAAGCAATTAATCCGTGCTGGGCTGGACTATCATGAGTTCGCCAGTATGCAAGTGCATGAAGACTGGGCACATTGCAAACAGGCCCTTGCCGGTAAACGCATGTTTGCGCTCACCACCAAAGGCTCACGTCATTATCATTTGGAAAAATTTGCCGATGAGGATGTATTCGTATTTGGCCCTGAAACACGCGGCTTGCCATTGGAAGTTCGAGAAGAATTTGCCGCTGAGCATCGATTAAGATTGCCTATGCTGCCGGAAAGTCGCAGTCTAAATTTATCTAACTCGGTCGCCGTCGTGTTGTATGAAGCTTGGCGACAGCTTGGTTTTGATGGCGGGATGTAGGCAACTCAAGCGCCAGAATTGCTTTAAGCGTTCTCCGCTTTTTGCTCACGCCCAAGCAAATCCATCACCGCATCGCGTGCTGATTTGCCATGACTTAATACCTGATTGACCTCGTCCGTAATGGGCATATCAACCCCTAGTGTTTTGGCGCGCTGATACACCTCACGGGCGGTATATACGCCCTCCGCCACATGACCAAGTGTTTTCAGGATTTCCTCTAAAGGACGACCGCTGGCAAGTTGCAAGCCAACTTCACGATTACGGGAATACTGTCCGGTACAAGTCAGAATCAAATCACCCGCGCCTGCCAACCCCATAAAAGTATCTTTTTGTGCGCCCAAGGCAACACCAAACCGTGTCATCTCGGCCAAGCCACGCGTAATCATCGCGGCACGCGCATTATTACCAAACTGCATACCATCGGATATCCCGGCGGCAATCGCCATCACGTTTTTCAGCGCTCCACCTACCGCGACACCAGTCACATCATCGCTGGTATAAATGCGCAAACTACCTGCATGCAAAGCTGATGCAGCAAGCTTAGCTGCGCTCGCATCATTCATCGCCAATGTCACTGCCGTAGGTAATCCCCGCACTAATTCCGCGGCAAAACTTGGGCCAGATAAAGCACCCCAAGCATAATTTTTACCCAACACTTCTGCAGCAACCTCATGCGGCAACAGTGCTGTTTGTGGCTCCAAGCCTTTATTCGCCCAAACAATCGGCACCTGACACTGCAAATCCTTGAGTTGTTGCAAGGTGGCTCTAAAGCCAGAAGTTGGCACCACACTCAAGACAAAGGCAGCACCTTGGATGGTCTCGGCTAAGTCAGCTGATACGCTTAAATGGTCATTAAAAGGAAAGTCGCCCAAATACATGGGATTTGCGCGTACGCGACGCATGCCATCCACATGCGATTGCTTATGTGCCCACAAGCATACCGAATGCTGTTGGCTAATATGCATCGCAAGGGCCGTTCCCCATGCGCCAGCGCCCAACACTGCAACTTTCATTTCCACTCCTTGACCTTGAAATAGCCTTGAATAAAAACGCCCCTGACGGGGCGCTGATCACTATTCAATTAGTGCTTTGCTTGCGCTTGTTGTGCTTCTTGTTCCTTTTGATGCGCATAAATCGCCTCAAAATTGACCGGTGACAAAGTCACTGGCGGGAAACCTGCACGAATGGAGATGTCGGATACCACTTCACGTGCATAAGGGAACAGAATATTCGGGCAAGTAATCGCCAAGATAGGCTCAATATGTTCGTCAGGTACGTTTTGTACGCGGAAGATACCAGCTTGTTGTACTTCGATTAAAAACACAGTGGATTCACCCACTTTAGCCGTTACGGTGACACGCAAAGCCACTTCATAAATGCCTTGTTCTAATACAGCAGAGTAATTACCGATTTCAATGCCAATTTGTGGCACTTCACGCTGTGTAAACACTTGCGGTGCATTAGGGATTTCCAAAGACATATCTTTTACATAGAGCTTTTCAATGACAAAGCTAGGATCTGAATTTTGAGCAGCGGCTTGCGCCTCTCCTGATGGTTGGGCTGCCGGTTGTTTAGTAGCCATGACGGTTCCTTAAATAAACTGGGTTTTAAAGTTGTTAAAAACTTGCCCATTTTACCCTAATTAAGCCAATCGGGTGACTTGCAATTTGTACACTAAATAATTCATTCATACATATTTAATGGTATTATAATCTTCATAATTGGGCACCATGCCCACCTAACAAGCGCATAACAACAAGAAAAGCGCAAAAAATTAAAAAGGATTGCTAAATGGCAAAAGTCTCGCGTTATTTTATGAAAAACAATACCAGTGGACTAGCGAAATTCAATATCGACTATTCCGACGCAGTATTAGATAACCAAACCATCTATATCAATGGCACCAATAAAGTCGACTCCGTTTATATCGGTGTAGAAAACCAAGTCACCTTTGATTTTACCCAGTCTGGCAACGGCAAGGACAATTTATATTTAGTCAGCAACTTGGCCAACTATAAGCTGTATAAGGCTACTGAACTGAGTTAATTTTTTGTACCAGGTATTGAGAGAGGATAGACTCATCAATTGGTAAGGAGATTAGAGATGTCAAACTCAGGTAAGCGCTATACA
>RFPI01000012.1 GCA_009926205.1 Methylophilaceae bacterium | reverse complement strand
TTGGTGCTGGAAGTTCCTGATCATGAATTAGCCTTGGTACAGATGGAGATACCTAAGTTGATGCAGCATGTCGCTCAACTAGATGTTCCACTGATTGCAGAAGTTGGCGTTGGTCATAATTGGGAAGCCGCCCACTAAATTTTGGAGTTCGCATTGAAAAGGTTTGGCACTTACATTATTGGTGATGAGATTTTGTCCGGCAAACGCCAGGACAAACATCTCAACTTTGTCATACAAACTCTCAAACAGCGTGGTTTGCAATTAAGCTGGGCACATTATTTGGCAGATGATCCAGCAGCTTTAGTGAGTGCATTTCAGCACAGCTTTGCCCAACAAGATGTGGTGTTTTGCTTCGGCGGTATAGGTGCCACGCCCGATGACTACACGCGTCAAGCTGCAGCAAAAGCGCTTCATCTAGATATCCAACGTCACCCGCAAGCAGTCGCCGAAATCGAGGCGCAATATGGCGAAGCGGCCTATCCAAAGCGCGTCATCATGGCAGAATTTCCAGTCGGGGCAGATATTATTCCCAACCCCATTAATCGTGTCGCTGGTTTTAGTTTGCAACATCATTACTTCATGCCCGGCTTCCCTGAAATGGCTCACCCTATGATGGAGTGGGTACTCGAGCATTACTATTCCGATTTATTTCAACAACAAATCATTAGCGAACGCGCCATTTTGGTGATGGATGCAGGCGAAAGCACTTTGCTGGACATGATGAATGAGTTTGTGGAGCGCTACCCACAACTCAAACTTTTTAGCCTGCCCAAACTGGATAAAAGACGCACGATAGAGTTGGGAATGAAGGGTGAATTGGCGCAAGTCGAATTAGCCATGCAAGAAATCTGTCAGCGTATCAGCCAGATGGGTTATGAATGGCAAGGAATTGCTGTAAGCGAGTAAGATTTCTGACTGCCATTGTTTGGGCAAAATTGCACCTTTTCAAGGCACAAATTTGGATTCATTCAGCCAGCGTAAATTGTTCAAAAAATAAGCAAATTTTGGTTTTAACTTAGCCTGATTAAAGCTAAAATAGCCACCCTCTATTGAACATTGGCACTATCTTGCAAATCGGTCCTTATCAACTGCGCAACAATCTTGTCGTCGCCCCTATGGCTGGGGTGACCGATAGACCTTTCCGCATGCTTTGTAAAAAGCTGGGCGCAGGCTTGGCCGTGTCTGAGATGGTGACCTCAAATTCGCTGTTATATGGCAGTGAAAAAACCCTGAGACGCGCCAATCATGAGGGTGAAGTCGAGCCCATCTCTGTGCAAATCGCTGGGGCTGACCCAAAAATGATGGCGGAAGCCGCCATCCACAATGTCAAACATGGCGCACAAATCATTGATATCAACATGGGCTGCCCTGCCAAGAAAATTTGTAATGTGATGGCCGGTTCTGCTTTGTTGCGTGATGAACCGTTGGTATCACAAATTCTTAAGGCAGTCGTTAAAGCTGTCGATGTACCGGTGACGCTCAAAATTCGTACTGGCTGGGATAAACAAAATCGTAACGCCATCGCTGTGGCTAAAATGGCACAAGATATCGGCGTTCAGGCTCTCGCCATGCATGGCAGAACACGCGCTTGTATGTATACCGGTGATGCTGAATACGACACTATTGCTGCAGTGCGCGAGGTTTTAGAGATTCCGCTGATTGCCAACGGTGATATCACCACTCCAGAAAAAGCCAAATATGTATTGGACTACACGGGCGCAGATGCGGTCATGATAGGCCGTGCTGCACAGGGCCGTCCTTGGATATTCCGTGAAATCGAGCACTATTTGCAAACTGGCGAACACATGCCAGCGCCCGAAGTAGAAGAAATCCGCAGTGTCATGTTAGAGCACCTGCACGATTTGTATGAATTCTATGGCGAGCTGACGGGTATGCGTGTAGCGCGTAAACATATTTCTTGGTACACCAAGGGATTAAAAGACTCCGCTCAGTTCCGCCATCAAATGAATCAACTGCAAAGTATCCCTGAACAATTAGCTGCTATCGAGGCATTCTTCGATCATTTGCATCAACAAGATCACCGTCTGCAATATGCTCCTGAGCATGCCAGCGATGATGCAGAGGAGATTGCCGCATGAGTGGACAAACACAACTGGCAAGCTCCGTAGAGCGTGCCTTGGATGAATATTTTAAAGATTTAGATGGTCACGCTCCCCATGCAGTGTATGACATGGTGCTGAATTGTGTGGAAAAGCCTATGTTGGAATACATCATGCGTCGCGCTGGTGGAAATCAAAGCAAAGCGGCTGAAATTCTCGGATTAAATCGTAATACGCTGCGTAAAAAATTACAGCAGCACGGTATCGAATAACTTTTCTTTTTATATATTTTTCCTAATTATGCCTGTAATCAAACGAGCTCTTATCAGCGTATCCGACAAACAAGGGGTGGTGGAATTTGCCCTAGCCCTGCAAAAATTTGGTGTAGAAATTTTATCTACCGGTGGTACTGCCAAATTATTCCGTGAAAATAATATTCCCGTGGTTGAGGTGAGTGATTACACCGGCTTCCCCGAGATGTTAGATGGCCGTGTGAAAACACTGCACCCGAAAGTCCATGGCGGCATCCTAGGTCGCCGCGATTTAGCTGAACATGTGAGTGCGATGCAACAAGCTGGCATTCCCAATATTGATATGGTGGTGGTGAATTTGTATCCCTTCCGTGCCACCATTGCTAACCCTAATTGTACCCTTGAGGATGCCATTGAAAATATTGATATTGGCGGCCCAACCATGGTGCGTGCTGCTGCCAAAAATTATCATCATGTGGCGATTGTCACTGACCCAGCAGATTATGCTGTGGTGTTGCGCGAGATGCAGTCCAGCCAAGGTGCCGTAGGTGCTGAAACACGCTTTGAGTTAGCTAAAAAAGCCTTTTCTCATACTGCAGAATACGATGGTGCGATTAGTAACTACTTGACTAGCTTGACCACAGGTCAGGATAAACAACGTTTCCCAAATAAATTTAATGTGCAACTCAATAAAGTCATGGATTTACGCTATGGCGAAAACCCGCATCAAGAAGCAGCTTTTTACCGTGACGCAGAAGTAGCTCCAGGGGCATTAGCTAGCTTTAATCAATTGCAAGGCAAAGAGTTGTCTTATAACAATATCGCTGATGCCGATGCTGCGTGGGAATGCGTCAAGACTTTTGACACCCCTGCTTGTGTGATTGTGAAACATGCCAATCCTTGTGGGGTGGCCATTGCACCTACTTTGCTAGAGTGTTATCAAAAAGCTTTTAGTACAGACCCTACTTCAGCCTTTGGCGGCATTATTGCCTTTAACCGTGAGATTGATGCCAATACCGCCGAAGCCGTTGTTAAACAATTTGTTGAAGTGGTGATTGCGCCAAGCATTTCCAAGCAAGCACTCGAGATTTTTGCCGCTAAGGTGAATGTGCGCGTACTCACTGTTGCCTTGGGCAATCAAGCAAACTCTCTAGAATACAAACGTGTGGGTGGTGGCATGTTGTTACAGACACCAGACGCACTGAATGTGCAGCCTGATCAATTTAAAGTAGTCACCAAAAAACAACCCACCGCGGCGCAAATGCAAGACTTGCTCTTTGCTTGGCGTGTAGCCAAATACGTCAAATCCAACGCCATTGTATTTTGTGGCAATGGTATGACTTTGGGGGTTGGCGCAGGTCAAATGAGTCGTGTGGACAGCACGAGAATTGCTGCCATCAAAGCACAAAATGCTGGCCTATCCTTACAAGGCTGCGCGGTCGCATCGGATGCTTTCTTCCCATTCCGTGACGGCGTGGATGTATTGGCTGAAGCAGGTGCCAGTTGCGTGATTCAACCAGGCGGAAGCATACGTGACGAAGACGTGATTGCTGCAGCAGACGAGCATGGCTTAGCCATGGTGTTGACTGGCTATCGCCATTTCCGCCACTAAGCAACTCAAGAACAAACCCTTGCATTAGGATGTGCATATGAAAGTAATGATTATTGGCGGCGGTGGTCGCGAACACGCGCTTGCTTGGAAAGTCGCTCAGAATAAATCTATTAGTCGCGTGTATGTCGCTCCGGGTAACGCTGGTACGGCGCTGAATCCAGATATGGTAAATGTCCCTATCAGCAAGGTTGATGAGTTGGTGGCATTTGCACAACAAGAACAAATTGAGCTCACCATAGTTGGGCCTGAAGCGCCTTTATCACAAGGTGTAGTGGATGCATTTCGCGCCCATGGCCTGCGCATCTTTGGACCCAGTCAAGCCGCGGCGCAACTGGAAAGCTCAAAAGATTTCGCCAAAGCATTTATGGTTCGCCATCATATCCCCACCGCTGCTTATGAAACTTTTACTGATGCTAAAGCCGCTCATGCTTATGTAGACAAACAAGGTGCGCCTATTGTGATTAAGGCAGATGGCTTGGCTGCTGGCAAAGGTGTCGTGGTTGCCATGGAATTGGCCGAAGCGCACCAAGCCATTGACGCCATGCTATCAGACAACAAATTGGGTAGTGCAGGGGCTCGCGTGGTGATTGAAGAGTTTTTGCAGGGCGAAGAAGCGAGCTTTATTGTGATGGTCGATGGACAACATATTTTGCCACTAGCGACTAGCCAAGATCACAAACGATTACTTGACCAAGACCAAGGTCCAAATACTGGCGGTATGGGTGCCTACAGTCCTGCGCCAGTGGTCACGCCAACGCTACACGCAAAAATTATGCGTGAGATTATCAAACCGACGGTTGAAGGTATGGCCAGTGATGGTATTCCTTACACCGGATTTCTATATGCAGGGGTCATGATTAGTCCTGCTGGCGAGGTAAAAACATTAGAGTTTAATTGCCGTATGGGCGATCCAGAAACGCAACCCATTATGTTGCGTTTACGCACTGACCTAGTTGCCTTGGTGCAACACGCTGTCGATGGCAAGCTCAATCAAATTGAAGCCGATTGGGACAGACGCACTGCTTTGGGTGTCGTGATGGCGGCCAAAAATTATCCTGATAATCCACGGACTGGCGATGCCATTTCCGGCTTACCTGATGATTACATCAATCCAGATTTACAAGTTTTCCATGCGGGCACGACTTTAAAAGATGGTCAGGTGCTGACCAGTGGCGGTCGCGTGTTATGTGTGACGGCATTGGGCGAGACCGTGAAGTACGCGCAAAGCAAAGCCTATGAAGCGATTCAACATATCGAATTTGATGGTGCCCAATTCCGTAGTGATATCGGCTATCGAGCAATCAAGGGTTAATATGCATAACGCCATCCAACCTGCCGCTGTCTTGGATTATTTAACCGGCCTACAAAATCGCATTGTCGAAGCAATTGAGTTGATTGATGGCAAACATTTTTTACATGACAGCTGGCAACGCCCTGAGGGTGGCGGTGGCACTTCGTGTATGCTGGAAGAGGGCCGCGTATTTGAACGCGCTGGTATCGGTTTGTCGCATGTATTAGGCACACGCTTACCACCTGCCGCAACCGCAGCCCATCCAGAAGCGGCTGGCAGACCATGGGAAGCGATGGGCGTGTCCTTAGTGTTTCACCCGCGCAACCCCTATATTCCTACGGTGCACATGAACGTTCGTTTTTTTGTGGCAAAAGCCAATGGACAAGATGCTAGTGACCAAGATATTTGGTGGTTTGGTGGTGGAATGGATCTCACCCCTTACTATGGCTTTGAGGAAGATGCTGTGCATTTTCACCGCACTTGTCGTGATGCTTTGCAATCTTTTGATAGCGCGCTATATCCCAAATTCAAACATGAATGCGATGACTACTTTTTCTTGAAACATCGTAACGAACCTCGCGGCATCGGCGGTATCTTTTTTGACGATTTCAATCAACTCGGATTTGAGCAAAGTTTCGCCATGCAACGTGCGGTCGGTGATGCGTTCTTGAATGCTTATATTCCTATCGTGCAAAAGCGTAAAGACATTGCATACGGGGAGCGCGAGCGGGATTTTCAAGCTTATCGACGCGGACGCTATGTGGAATTTAATTTAGTGTTTGACCGTGGTACTTTATTCGGCCTGCAATCCAATGGCCGCACCGAGTCCATCTTGCTGTCCATGCCACCCATCGTGAAATGGCGCTATGATTGGAAACCTGAAGCCGGTAGTGCCGAGTCCAAACTGTACACTGACTTTTTAATTGCTAAGGACTGGCTAGGTATTCAGTCCTCCTAAACACCACTCCTAAACAATGAGGCAAGCATGAGCGCAATTGCACAAGATTTGATTCGCTTTATAGACCAAAGTCCTAGCCCTGCACATGCGATTGCGACTTGCCAACAACGTCTTCGCACTGCTGGCTACCAAGCGCTCAACGCTGATGAGGAATGGCAATTACAAGCGGGGAAAAGTTATTTCGTTTGCCATGGTGCTGGCTCGATAATCGCGTTCAGTTTGGCAGCACAAGCGAATGCTGGATTTCGTCTTGTCTGTGCCCACACGGATTCGCCTACCTTAAAGCTTAAACCACGCGCTGCATACAGCTCTGATGGCTTATGTCGTATCGGGGTAGAGGTCTATGGCAGCCCCATATTAGCGACTTTCGCTGACCGTGATTTAGGTTTAGCAGGGCGAGTTGCCGTTCAGCTTGAGGGTAAAACCGAATATCGCCTGGTATCCATTGCGCGCCCTATTCTGCGTTTACCCAACTTGGCGATACATCTCAATCGCGATGTTAACGATCAAGGCCTCAAATTTAACAAACAAACCCAGTTACCGCTGATTTTGGGTCAGTTGCAAGGCAGCGCAGATGCAGAGCAGACTTTGTTAAGCCTCATCGCAGAAAACGCAGGGTGTAGCCCAGAGCAAATCCTTAGCATGGACTTGAATGTGGTGGATTTGCAAGCCGGCGCAATATGGGGCGCGCATGAGGAATTTATCAGTGATGGTCAGCTAGATAATTTGGCCTCTTGCCATAGTGGCTTATCCGCTCTGCTGGCTAGCCAAGCCAATCAGCAACATATGGTATGCGCACTATTTGATCATGAAGAGGTGGGTAGCGAGAGTGCCAGTGGTGCGGATGGCAGTTTTTTATCAGACACTTTGTCACGCATATCGCATGCCTTGGGGCTAACGCAACCCCAACATCTTCAGAGTCTGTCGAAAAGCTTTGTGATTAGTGCCGACATGGCGCATGCTTTCCATCCTAACCACGCTGATAAATACGAGCCTTGTCATCATGTCAGCATCAATCAAGGGCCGGTAATCAAACATAATGTGAATCAGCGCTATGCCACCGGTTTAGAAAGTAGCGCACGTTTTATACAGCTCTGTAAAGAAGCAAGTGTGCCCTATCAGCAATACAGTCATCGTAGCGATTTGGGTTGCGGCAGTACCGTGGGGCCTATGGTTGCGGCTCAGCTTGGAGTCGATTGTGTAGATGTTGGTTGCGCGATGTGGTCTATGCACAGCATACGTGAAACCGCTGGTATACTCGACATCGACTATATGATTCGGGTATTAACACATTTCTATTCCAGTTGATTTTTTAATCACTCAATAGAAATATTGAATACTGCAAATCAAAAGTAACACTAACTTCGCCGCGCAGTTTGCGCAAATAATAATGCATCACCATGAGCACATCATTTTGGATGATAGAGAAGGAACATTATGCAGCCCTTAATCAAAACTACTTTGCGCACCAAGCGAGTAGCCCAGCAACAAGATTCCGAATTAAAGCAATGCCTAAGTGCTACTGATCTTACCTTACTGGGTATTGGCGCCATCATAGGCACAGGTATTTTCGTTCTGACTGGTCATGCGGCCGCCCATCAGGCAGGCCCTGCAGTGACTCTATCTTTTATTTTTGCTGGATTAGCTTGTGCTTTTGCTGCCCTTTGCTACGCAGAACTGGCTGCAACTGTCGGTGGCTGCGGTAGCGCTTATGGTTATAGCTACGCTGCCTTTGGTGAAATTATTGCTTGGATAGTGGGTTGGGATTTGATACTCGAATATGGGATGAGTGTCGCAGCGGTAGCCAATGGTTGGGCAGGATATTTTAGTAATGCCCTCAGCGCCATGGGACATCCTTTACCCGACATGCTCACCCACGCGCCGGCTAAAGGTGGCATGGTGAATTTGCCAGCGGCATTGATTATTTTGGCACTCATGTTAATGCTGATTGTGGGCGTCAAAGCAAGTGCGCGACTCAATGCGGGCATGGTGTTTATCAAGGTACTTACCATTACAGTATTTATTGCTTTGGCGAGTGGCAATATGGACATCAGTCACTGGAGCCCATTTATGCCCTATGGTTGGTTTGATACGATGCCAGATGGAAAGACGGTGGGCGTGCTTGCTGGCGCATCAGTCGTGTTCTTTGCTTATATTGGATTTGACGCTGTATCGACTGCCGTCGAAGAAGCGCGTAACCCGCAGCGCGATGTGCCCAGAGGCATTATCTACTCCCTGATTTTTTGTACCGTCATCTATATTGTGGTTGCTGCGCTGCTGACTAGCTTATTGCCTTATCATGAGTTGGGGGTTGATTCTCCAGTGGCATATGCGATGCAAAAGATAGGTTTCAACTGGGCTGCCGCATTAATTTCCACCGGCGTGATTGCTGGCCTGACAACGGTAATGCTGGTTTTGTATTACGGTCTCACGCGCATCATCTATGCCATGAGTCGGGATGGTTTGTTACCGCATTCTCTCAATCATTTAAACAAGCAAACTCAAAGTCCTGTGCGCGTGATTACCATCACCGGTGTGTTGATGGCAGTGATGGCAGGCTTTATTCCCTTGGATGAATTAGCAGAATTAGTGAATATTGGCACTTTAGCTGCTTTTGTATTGGTATGTGGTGGCGTGATGTTATTACGTCATCGCGCACCACAACTACCAAGACCCTTTGTGGTGCCCTATGGCTCTCTAATCCCGACCTTAGGGTTATTATCCTGCGCTGCGCTGATGATTTTCTTGCCTGCTATTGCATGGATGCGATTTGGTGTTTGGCTCATTTTGGGTTTGGTGGTGTATTTTATTTACTCAATCCGTCACAGCAAACTCAACCAAGAATAAGCAAATTTGAAGCAAAAAAAAGCCGCATTATCTGCGGCTTTTTTATTCGACTGTAATAAAAAATTACAGAGACAAGATCCAATGGACCAAAGTCTTGATATCTTCGTCTTTTACTTGTGGGCTGTTAGGCGGCATTGGGATAGGACCCCAAACACCACTACCACCCGCTTTAACCTTAGCAATTAGCTTCTCTTCCATGTTTTTGCCTTTGTACTTAGCAGCAACATCTTTGTAGGAAGGACCAAGAACTTTTTGTTCAACAGCGTGACATGCTAAACAACCACTTTTTTGCAACAAGGCTTTTGCGCCAGCATCGTCAATTGCGTTGGCTTGAGTCGCCAAAGCTAAAGAACCAGCAGCCACCAATGACATTACTAATGCTTTCATGCTATCTCCTTAAATTCAAAAATCTAAACTACTGCCGCTTGTAATGATACTCAATTATTTAAAAATTTTTAACACTTATTGCGAAAAATAATCATAAATCCAAGGTTTTTATCGCTATCAAGGCAAAACTTGCATGTTGCGTATCGCGTAACTGCTTTTAGTTTACCGCTTCCAAACTATACTCCGAGACCATGACATGTGTATCTTGCGGATAGATGGTTATGCTATTTTCCATTGCATTGGCAGATTCAAGACATATCATTTGACGCCATTCATCCGCATTGCCCATATCCCCTAATTGCCCTGCTTTATCATGCCATGGGGTCCACACCACCGTGGTATGACTGCAAGATTTAGTAATGCGGATTTTGCGCTCGAAACCGGGGTCGTGGATGACCAAGTCGCGTCGGCTATTTAAATATACGCGATCAAACTCACCATTAAATTTAGCCGGACCGTGTTGGATGTTGCGTTCATAGCCAGCCACTTTGTCTGAATACACCAAGTTCTCTAGGCCGGTGATATGAATTTTTTCCACATCACTGACACGGAAATAAGTATGGAAGGCTTCACCTATCATAAAAGGATGATCCGCAAGGTTGGTGGTCTTCATTTCTAAACGTAGCGTCTGACCAATAATAATGGCTAATTGAAAACGATAGGCATATGACAACTGGCGCTTGGCGACATCCGTTTGTGTCATTTCTAATACTAATCGAGTCGAACCATTCTCTAGGACTTTCGTCTCGATTAATTGCCAAGGAATCACCCGCGCGAAACCATGCGGGCAATAACTACTATCGGTGGGATGCGCACCAAACCATGGCCAGCAAATGGGCACGCCTCCGCGTATCGAGCGTCCTTTGGTATAGCGCGCATTGCTCGACAACCAGAGTACTGGCTGCTTGGCTTTTTTGGGTTGCCACAACATCACGTGAGCCCCCTGTAAGGCAATAGTGGCAGTCGCGTGGGCATTCTCAATGGATAAGAAACTCAGGTCATTACTGTCCTGATACTGCACCACTCCATCTCCCTTGGTTTGCTGGTGGAGTGGCTGTTGAATATGAAACATTATTTTCCTTTTTGCTAAATACTATTTTTCTATTTGAGTGACATCACGGATAGCGCCGCGCGATGCAGAGGTGGTCATCGCTGCATAAGCACGTAAGGCCGGAGATATATGGCGGACTCTATTGGCAGGTCGCCAAGCTTCACTACCTTTAGCTTCCATCGCAGCACGTCGCTTGGCCAAATCAGCATCGCTAATTTTGAGTTGTATGCTGCGGTTAGGAATATCAATTTCGATGATATCGCCTTCTTCGACCAAGGCAATCGCTCCGCCCTCTGCAGCTTCTGGAGAAACATGGCCAATACTTAAGCCCGACGTCCCCCCTGAGAAACGACCATCCGTTAATAGTGCACACACTTTACCTAGTCCCTTAGACTTCAAGTAAGAGGTGGGATATAACATCTCTTGCATACCAGGACCCCCTTTAGGGCCCTCATAACGAATCACCACGATATCGCCAGCGACGATTTGGTCAGCCAAAATACCCTCTACTGCGGCATCTTGAGATTCAAAGATGCGCACACGCCCAGTAAAGGTCAAAATACTTTCATCCACCCCGGCAGTTTTAACGATACAGCCCTCCTCAGCAATATTGCCGTAGAGCACTGCTAAACCACCATCTTGTGAATAAGCATGCTGTTGATCACGGATACAGCCTTCGCTTCTATCCAAGTCCAAACTTGGCCATAACATGGATTGACTAAACGCAATGGTGGTAGCAATACCACCAGGTGCAGCGGAGTAAAGTTTATGGGCCACTTCGTTTTGGGTGACTTTGATATCCCAGTTTTGCAGCGCCTCTCCCATGGTTTTGCTATGCACCGTAGGAATATCGCGATGAATCAGACCAGCACGATCTAACTCACCCAAAATGCCCATCACACCACCCGCACGATGTACGTCTTCCATATGGAATTTGTTGGTAGCTGGCGCCACTTTACATACACAAGGAACTTTACGTGAAATACGATCAATGTCCTTCATGCTGAAATCTACTTTGCCTTCGTAGGCGGCAGCTAATAAATGCAATACCGTATTGGTCGATCCACCCATGGCAACATCTAAGCTGACTGCGTTTTCAAAAGCTTTAAAGCTCGCAATCGAGCGCGGTAAAACACTTTCGTCATTTTGTTCGTAATAACGTTTGGTGTTTTCAACAATCAAACGCCCTGCTTTAAGGAATAACTCTTTACGCGCAGCATGCGTCGCCAAAGTAGAGCCATTGCCTGGCAAACTCAAGCCCAAAGCTTCAGTTAAACAATTCATGGAGTTGGCAGTAAACATACCTGAGCAAGAACCACAGGTAGGGCAAGCGGACTCTTCGATAGCTTTAGCTTCTGCATCACTTACCTTGTCATCAGCCGCGGCCACCATGGCGTCGACCAAATCTAATTTATGCAAGGTTCCCTGCCAGTTCACTTTACCGGCTTCCATGGGACCGCCAGACACAAACACCACAGGGATATTCAGACGCAGAGCCGCCATCAACATACCGGGAGTAATTTTGTCGCAGTTAGAAATACATACCAATGCATCCGCACAGTGCGCATTCACCATGTATTCAACGCTATCTGCAATCAGGTCGCGACTTGGTAAGCTATACAGCATGCCGCCATGACCCATGGCAATACCGTCATCCACCGCAATCGTATTAAATTCTTTAGCAACCCCACCTGCTTTCTCAATTTCACGCGCCACCAGTTGCCCCAAGTCTTTCAAATGAACATGACCTGGCACAAATTGGGTAAACGAATTGGCAATGGCAATAATCGGCTTAGTGAAATCCTCTTCTTTCATACCGGTGGCACGCCAAAGTGCACGTGCACCTGCCATATTGCGTCCATGAGTGGTGGTACGGGAACGATATTCAGGCATTTTGAATTCCTAAAACATAAAGTTGATATTTTAAACTAGCTGGGCTTAATCAGCACCCATGTTATACGACCGATCTTTATCGCTATTTAGTTCCCTGAAATCCGCATAAATTCTTGCTTTCAGAGCTATTTTCAGCCAGCAATAAACCTACAAAAAATAGGTTTTTCGGATAAAATAAGTGGTCTTTTTAGAATCCACCATGATGACACATCCACAATTTGACCCCGTTGCCTTACATCTCGGCCCGATTTCCATCCACTGGTATGGCGTGATGTACTTGATAGGCTTTATCGCTTTTATTGTGCTTGGAAAATATCGCGCTCGTCACGATGCATGGCGTGGATGGAATGAGGCGATGGTCGATGATGCAATCTTTTATGGCGCATTAGGTGTGGTGTTGGGTGGTCGTATAGGCTACGTGCTGTTTTATCAAACATCTTACTTTCTGCAACATCCGCTGGATATTTTCGCCGTCTGGCAAGGCGGCATGAGTTTCCATGGAGGATTTCTTGGTGTGCTGGTCGCCATGCTGTGGTTTGCCAAAAAATACCATCAACACTGGTTAGCGCTCATGGACTTTATTGCACCACTGGTTCCTCTTGGATTGGGCGCCGGTCGCTTGGGCAACTTTATCAACGGAGAGTTGTGGGGGCGTCCAACCCTGTCGGATTGGGGCATGATATTTCCGCAGGTGGACAATCTTAACCGCCATCCATCACAGCTTTATGAGTTCGCGCTTGAAGGTATCGTGATGTTTGTTTTGCTTTGGCTTTACTCACGCAAACCCCGAGCCATTGGTTCTGTCTCCGCATTATTCTTGCTTGCTTATGGCAGCTTCCGCTTTATTGTGGAATTCACGCGTCAACCAGACGCCAATCTAGGCTTGCTCAGTTTGGGCTTGAGTATGGGGCAATGGTTGAGTGTCCCTATGATACTAGCTGGTCTATGGCTGTGGCGTGACGCGCAGACAAAGCACTAGCAACAGCGCTTAACACCCGTCCATTTTTTGTCTTGCCACTGCTTAAAAAATTCTTCACGTGATAAAGGTTCGTGAGCCTCTGTTTGCTGTGCGTGATGTTCATAGTAATGCTGAAGATAACGCTCATAGGCATCATCGCCTGATAACTGACGAATTCTTGCCCAAACATTTTTGATACTTGTAAACATCATTAAACCTCAGCAATGCCTAATGCAGCTCTGGCTCTTGCCATTAGATGCGGCTCGTCTTTGAGCACATAGCCTTTTTCTAACATACGCACCATGTATTGTTTGTTGTACAAGAAGGCAACAATCAATTGCCACAAACCAAATGTACAAATAGTAAACAATAAATGTAGTGCCGCCACACCCAGCTCTCCTCGAATCAATGGCACCCACCATCCAAAAAATAAATAGGTCCAACTAAATCCAAAATAACCAATACGCGTTAATCCATTGTTAGGATTTTGAATGATCACGCCAGTCGCCATATTCACTCCTTTGACAGCTAATTTTCTAGCATAGTTTTTTGGTAGGGCGCCTCGGTTGATGGAGGATGTTGTTTCCCTAGACGGAATCTAAGCAATACTACCAACATATCCAACACCACCACCCACAATACCAATAGGAAAAATACCGTAATCCATGCATCCAAATGTTGATTAAAAATCAATTGCGGCGCAACTGCTGCTTTATCCGCAGGGAGGAGCCCTGAGGCCAATTTGGCAGACAAGTCATTGGCAGCCGCATAAAACCCAACACGAATGTCCTGGCTGAATAATTTTTCCAAGGCGGCCGTGGTGGTAATGCTGAGTAGCCAAACTAAAGGCAAACCTGTAATCCACGCTTGCTTTGCCTTGCCTGACTTCACCAATATGCTAGTACCCACACTCAATGCGATGGCCGCCAGTATTTGATTGGCGATACCAAATAGGGGCCACAAAATATTCACTCCACCATTCGGATCTATCACACCGATATACAAGAAATAACCCCAACCAGCGACGACGATACCACTAGATATCAGCACAGAAGGCCACCAAGAAGTCTGTCCCATTTTTGGCCAAATATTGCCCAGCATATCTTGCAACATAAAGCGACCGACTCGCGTACCTGCATCCAGCGTCGTCAAAATAAAGATAGCTTCGAACATAATGGCAAAGTGATACCACATCGCCAACAATCCTTGACCGAAGGCACTGCCAAAAATACTCGCCATCCCCACCGCTAAACTCGGAGCACCTCCGGTACGGGCAAACAAACTGACCTCACCCATTTGCTCGGCCAAATGTTGCATCTGTTCAACGCTGACAGAAAATCCCCAAGAGGAAATCATGGCGACAGCATCCGCAGCTTCCTTACCCACCACACCGGCGGGACTGTTGATTGCAAAATACACCCCCGGCTCCAATACTGTAGCGGCAATGAGCGCCATGATGGCGACGAAAGATTCGAGCAACATACCGCCATAGCCTATCATGCGAATATCTCGCTCATTGGCCAGTAATTTTGGTGTAGTGCCAGATGCAATCAAAGAGTGAAAGCCAGATATGGCGCCACAAGCAATGGTGATAAATACAAACGGAAATAGTTTGCCCCCAAAAATAGGCCCGGTGCCGTCACCAAACTGAGTCAAAGCTGGCATATGTATTTGCGGACTGAGAAACACAATGGCAATAGCCAATAGCATCACCGTCCCCAATTTCATAAAAGTAGATAAATAATCGCGCGGTGCAAGCAACATCCACACAGGCAAAATAGCGGCAGCAAAACCATAGGCAATAATCGCCCAAGCCAAGAATAAACCCTCGTGATCAAACCAAGTACGCCAGCTAGCGTGATGATCTATCCAACCGCCCAACATGACCGAGCCCAACAGTAATAGCACGCCTAAAGCAGAGGCTTCTAGCACTTTACCTACACGGATATGACGCATGTAGACCCCGATTAGCATTGCGATTGGAATCGTCGCAGCCACAGTGGCGGTAGCCCAAGGACTGTGTTTCATGGCATTGACCACCACCAAGCCCAATACCGCAATCAAAATAATCATAATAAAAAAAGTACCTAGCAATGCTGCCACACCGCCAAAGCGACCGATTTCATCACGCGCCATCTGTCCCAAACTGCGTCCATTACGACGAGTCGAGACAAACAAAGTCACCATGTCCTGTACACAACCACCCAATACCGAGCCAAATAAAATCCATAAGGTGCCTGGTAGATAACCGAATTGCGCTGCCAAGGTGGGTCCTACTAGAGGACCAGGGCCTGCAATCGCAGCAAAGTGATGTCCAAACACCACCCATCGATTGGTGGGAATAAAGTCTCTTCCGTTATCAAAGCGCTCGGCTGGGGTTGCGCGCGTTTCATCCAACACCAAGACTTTGCTGGCTATCCAAGCAGAGTAAAAACGATAGGCAATGGCATACACGCAAATGGCAGCTGTGATAAACCATAATGCATTGATACTCTCGCCTCTATGTATAGCAATGCCTCCCACCGCAGATGCGCCAATAAGGGCGACCACAATCCACAGCAAAATAGCCGAAATATTGGCTGGTTTATTTTTTAGCATCTTGATTCCTATCGTGATTAAGTCAGCATGGAGCGCTAGCTGGAATAAAAACTACAGCAAGCCCATTTGTGCAAACGAGTATGTAGTGTTTCCTGCGACCACAAAATGGTCTAGCACCCGCACATCCACCAAATTCAAGGCGTTCTTTAACGCCTGCGTCAGACGTTTGTCAGCCTCACTGGGAACCGCAATCCCCGAGGGGTGATTATGCGCGAAAATGACGCTAGCCGCATTATGTTGTAACACTCTTTTGACTACCTCTCTAGGGTATACGCTGGTCTGCGTAAGGGTGCCCTGAAACAGACATTCTGCTTGAATCAAGCGATTTTGTGCGTCTAAAAACAATACATAAAATTGCTCACGGCTTAGCTGTCCAATTTGCATACATAAATATTCACTCACCGATTGTGGTGTTGCTAATGTGTCCCCTTGGCTCATTTGCTCGACCAAGGCCCGCTTGGCTAATTCTAGTACTGATTGCAATTGGCAATATTTACTTACCCCCAAGCCCTTGATACCACTAAATTCTTGTAAGCTGACATTAAACACCCCCTGCAACCCTCCAAAACGAGAAAGCATTTCACGAGCTAAATCAACGGCCGTTTTTCCTGCCACGCCCACTCGCAGAAAAATAGCCAACAACTCAGCATCTGAAAGATGCTCAGCACCGTGCTGCAATAATTTTTCCCTTGGACGTTCACCCGCAGGCCAATCTGCAATGGACATGGTTTTCCTTTTATTTTTATTAGTTTTATTAATTATTATCGCCCGCAAGCTGTGTGCTGGCGCGGTTTCATATTAAAATGAAACCATTACATATTTTCCCCTGTTTATGCAATCTATTCGACAACTGGTTTTGGGCATTAGCGGCGGTATTGCAGCCTATAAGGCGGCTGAATTGACACGTCTATTCATCAAGCGTGGGATTGCAGTACAAGTCGTCATGACGGAGGCTGCACAACAATTTATTACACCCGTCACTATGCAAGCACTATCTGGCAAACCAGTGTTGCATAGCATGTGGGATAGCAGTATCGCTAATGGCATGCCGCATATAGAGCTGAGCCGTCAGGCGCAATTGATATTGGTGGCACCCGCCAGCGCTGACTTTATTGCCAAGCTGGCTTATGGAATGGCTGATGATTTACTTTCTACCTTATGCCTAGCGCGTGATTGCCCTTTGGTCATCGCACCTGCAATGAATAAACAAATGTGGGAACATCCCGCCACACAACGCAATATTCGCCAACTTGCTCAGGATGGTGTTTTGATATTAGGCCCAGACTGTGGCGAGCAGGCTTGTGGTGAGCATGGACAAGGGCGCATGTTGGAGCCCGAGCAGATTGTTGAGGGGCTATTACAATTAGCCGACCTGAACGGGAATTTATTACAAGGTAAACGCCTGCTGATTACCGCAGGCCCAACACAAGAGGCCATAGATCCAGTCCGTGTGATTACCAATTTAAGCTCCGGCAAAATGGGTTATGCCTTGGCTGAAACAGCGACACTATTGGGAGCTGAAGTTACGCTTATTTCAGGCCCTACGCACATCCCAACACCACAAACCCATCAGTTGATACAGGTAAACTCGGCTGACCAGATGCTGGCAGCCGTAGAGCAACATATTCAAGGTCAGGATATATTTATTAGCGTGGCAGCGGTGGCCGATTACAAACTCGCACAAGCCAGTCCGCAAAAAATCAAAAAACAAGACCAAGAATTAAGCCTTCATTTAGTGCCTACCACAGACATCTTAGCGACCATAGCAGCACGCCCTGACGCCCCATTTTGCGTGGGTTTTGCCGCTGAAACCGATGACCTATTGGCGTATGCCGAAAAGAAACGACGCGACAAAAAACTACCACTTATCGTCGCTAATCAGTTGGCAGATGCTTTGGGGCTTGATCAAACCAAAGTCACTTTGCTCGATGATCAAGGTCAACATGATTTGCCAAGTGCAAGCAAACATGAGGTGGCGCAGCAAATACTGCAACATATCGCCGCTATGATTAGCTAACTGATGCTTATATTCTTTTATTGATTGTTTAAGGAAATCGCATGTCTATCCAAGTAGAACTTAAAATCCTCGATGAACGGGTGCGCGACAATATGCCTAGTTACGCTACCGCAGGCTCAGCAGGCTTAGATTTGCGTGCCTGCATTGATGACGCCATCACAATACAGGCTGGCGAAACTGTTTTAATTCCTACTGGCATGGCGATTCATTTGGCCGATCCAGCTTATGCAGCGATGATATTGCCCCGTTCAGGGCTAGGTCACAAACATGGCATTGTGTTGGGCAATTTGGTGGGATTAATAGACTCTGATTATCAAGGCCAATTATTTGTTTCCTGTTGGAATCGCAGTCAACAAGCTTTCGTCATGAACCCATTGGAGAGAATTGCACAACTGGTTATCGTACCTGTATTACAAGCGCAATTTAATGTGGTCGAGGAGTTTGCCCAGAGCGAGCGCGGAGCAGGCGGCTTCGGCAGTACTGGCAAACAATAAAAAGGCCTGAACAGTCGTCAAAAACAGTGAAAAAAACTTGAGTTGGACCGCTTTTGTATGGTATAAAAGCGGTCTTTTATTTTTTGAGCAGTGTTTCATTGCGGTATTAGGAGAGTGCGAATGGCACGCGTATGTCAAGTGACTGGCAAGAAGCCAATGGTGGGAAACAACATTTCTCACGCAAACAACAAAACTAAACGCCGTTTTTTACCTAACTTACAAAACCGTAAGTTCTGGGTTGAAAGCGAAAACCGCTGGGTAAGCTTGCGTATTACTAACGCAGCATTGCGTACTATCGATAAGAACGGTATCGACGCAGTGTTGGCGGATATGCGTGCTGCTGGCGAAAAGATCTAAGGAACAATCATGCGTGAAAAAATCAAATTAGAGTCTAGCGCTGGTACAGGACACTTCTATACCACGACTAAAAACAAACGTACTATGCCTGACAAAATGGAGATCAAGAAATTTGATCCAGTGGCTCGTAAACACGTTTTGTATAAAGAAACAAAAATCAAGTAAGCCTGTATTCGTCTGGCTTATATTAAAAAACTCGCCTAGTGCGAGTTTTTTATTGGTTCTATCCCCCATTAAAAACTCATGGCTAGCGTTAATAAACGTCATCCCAACGCAAATTGGATTGCGTTTCTGTGTTTTTGGATTTTTTGGTTGATGACTTGCCTGTAGATTGGGTCACATGCACTTCGCGTCTTGGATATGGGATAGCAATATCAAGGCGCTTGAACTCATTCCAAATATCCAGATAAACTGCAGACTGCACACTCATGGTACCGTCCTCAGGATCGGTCACCCAAAAAGTCAGCGACATGCTAATGCCATTATCTGCAAATCCCGTCAACAACGCCTCTATCGGCATATCCTGCAATACTCTCGACTGGCGACGCGCGCAATCTTCTAGCACATGCATAACCTGCGCAACATCACTGTCATAGGATACTTGGATAGGTAATAAGACTCTGGTTTTGCCATGCGCATGGGAATGATTAATCACCGTGCCTGAAATAATGGTCTCATGAGGAATCGCTACTTGGGTGCCATCTAATTTGCGTAAAATCAAATAGCGAAAACGAAGCTCATTCACCACGCCATAATGACCATCTACAGTAATGACATCTCCGATATGTAAAGAGTCATCCAACAGGATGATGAATCCACTGACATAGTTACTGGCAATCTTCTGCAGACCAAAACCGAGCCCCACACCTAGAGCGCCGCTGAACACAGATAAAACGGTTAAATCTATCCCCACCGCAGACAGACTCAGCATGACAGCGATAAATGAAAATAGCACCCTTAACACGCGCGATAGCGCTACTCTTACATTGGTTTCGACTTGTGCCACCTTCATCAATCGATTTTCTAACCATCGACTTAAGGACAGTGCCACAAACAAGGTGATGATAATAATCATGAGACCTTGCACCACCAGCAATAGATTCAATTGTGTTTTCCCTACTCTGAAACCTATTTGCTGCATGACATCTAAAATCTTAGGCAAGATACCCGCGATATCCAGAACATAAAGTATCCAAATCCCCCGAGAAATAACATTCTCAGTGGTGCTAAGCCAGCCACTCGGTGCAAAGATGTAGCGCAATGCATAGACTGCTAGGCGAATGATCGCCATCGCCCAAAAGGCGGTGATAGCCAAACTAACGAGGCTGACGTGGTGCCAGATGGATAGTATCGCTTGAGTAAAATACAAGAAAAATAAACTGGATAATGGGAATAGCACTCGGTTAATTCCACCCAGACCAAGTTGCCATTGCACCAAATCATGCTTGCTCACATATGCCTTGAGGGCTGTTGCGACAAGGCGCGCACCTAATATGCTGGTCACAATCACCAACAATTGCCAATACATATCGGCCAAACCAAGATCAGCGATAATTTCCGGCCAAAGTTGTTGTATGTCGTTCATCATGTAAGAAAGATGGTTGCCAATCCAAGAAAGATAAAAAACCCGCCGCTATCGGTCATCGCCGTCAACAAGACGCTTGAGCCAACCGCTGGGTCACGTCCAAACTTGCTCATCACAATCGGGATAGTGACCCCAACAATCGCTGCGAGCAATAGATTTAAGGTCATCGCTGCAGTCATCACTACACTTAGAATAGTATTGCCGTATAAGCTGTAAGCAATAAGGCCCAATACACTGCCCCAAATTAGGCCATTAATAATACTGACGCCAATTTCTTTTTTAATCAGTGATTGCATATTCACACCACTGATTTGCCCAAGCGCAATCCCGCGCACAATCATGGTCGTTGTCTGATTGCCTGAATTACCCCCGATACCCGCCACGATGGGCATCAAGGCGGCTAGCGCCACTACTTTTTCGATAGAACCCTCAAACAAGCCTATCACGCGTGATGCGACCAAAGCGGTGACTAGATTAATCGCCAGCCAAGTCCAACGGTTTTGCACCGAAGTCCATACGGATGAGAACAAATCTTCTTCCTCGCGCAAACCGGCCAAGGACAGCATATCGCTTTCGGCTTCTTCGCGAATGTAATCCATTACGGTATCCACGGTTAGTCGACCCACTAGTTTGTTATTTTCATCCACCACTGGGGCAGTCACGAGGTCATAGCGCTCAAACGCCTTAGCCGCTTCATCGGCCATATCCTCTGGATGAAAAACTACCGCATCATCCGCCATCACATCTTTCACACCCAGCTCTAAATCTTTCACCACCAATCGTTTTAGAGGCAAAACGCCGCGCAGAATGTCGTGTCTATCGACCACAAATAATTTATCGGTATGGTCTGGTAGTTGCCCAATTCGGCGCAGATATCGCAAAGCGACTTCGAGGCTAATATCCTCGCGAATCGTGACGATATCAAAGTCCATACGCGCACCTACAGTATCCTCAGGATAGGAGAGTGCAGACTGCAGACGTTCACGATTTTGTGTATCTAAACTATCTAATAATTCTTGCAGAACATCTTTAGGCAAATCCGGCGCTAAGTCAGCCAACTCGTCTGTATCTAATTGCTCGGCAGCGGCCAACAACTCGTCGCTGTCCATGTCAGCAATCAAGGTTTGTCGAACTGCATCAGATACTTCTAATAGAATTTCACCATCGCGATCGGCTTTGACAAGGTCCCAAACATACAAACGTTTTTCTAAGGGAAGCGCTTCAAGAATATAGGCGACGTCAGCTGGGTGTAAGGATTCAAGTTTTTTTTGCAGCAGAGCGATATTTTGTCTGTGGACGATGGACTCAACCAACTCTTGCTTAGGGCCATCTTGTTCTTGCTTATGAACTAAATTCTCGACGAGCTCGTGCTTATCCAGCAGCTCTACAATCAGCTGTAGGCTCTCTTGTAAGCTTTCTTTATTTTCTTGATATTCCGCCATTCACTTACTCGCTGGTTGAGGATTTCGTTAATCCGTTAAAACTGCATTAGGGTATCACTGATTTAGCGATATTATATCGCCCTCAGATGATTTTATTTGGCGTTTGCTATGACCGATATATTGCACATTACCCTGTATGGTACGGAGCACTGTCACTTATGTGAGCAGGCCAGTGATATCTTGCATCAAGTCGCAGCAGAGATTCCCTGTAAAATTCAGCATATTGATATCACTACAAATGATACTTTATTTGCTCAATATCAAACCAGCATCCCCGTGCTTCATATCGCTGAGTTTAAACAATCACTGAACTGGCCGTTCAATCTAGCCGATGTAATACGGCTCATCAGCCGTCATAGACTATAAATAAAAAAGCCAGCGCTAGGCTGGCTTTTTTGATTGTGCAACTGATTACTCAGCTGCCACTGGCTCTGCAGCAGTTTCTGGACGGTCTACCAATTCAACCAATGCCATCGGTGCATTGTCGCCATCACGGAAGCCACATTTCAAAATACGCAAATATCCACCTGGACGTGTGTTGTAGCGTGGGCCGAGTTCGTTGAACAGCTTACCTACGATATCACGATCGCGCAGACGGCTAAAAGCCAAACGACGATTTGCTAAGGTTGCGCTTTTACCTAAAGTAATCAGCGGTTCAGCAATACGACGCAACTCTTTTGCCTTAGGCAAAGTAGTTTTGATCACTTCATGACGCAACAAAGAGTTGGCCATGTTACGCAACATCGCCTGACGATGGCTGCTGGTGCGGTTTAATTTACGGTTACTGTTGCGATGACGCATAGTGATTTCCTCACGCTTTTTCCAAGCCAACGGGTGGCCAGTTTTCTAATTTCATGCCTAGTGTTAGACCTTTAGATGCCAAAACATCTTTAATCTCGTTCAGAGACTTACGGCCCAAATTAGGTGCTTTTAATAATTCATTTTCGGTGCGTTGAATCAAATCACCGATGTAATAGATGTTCTCAGCTTTCAAGCAGTTTGCTGAACGAACAGTCAATTCCAAATCATCCACTGGACGCAATAGGATAGGGTCAACTTGTGGCGCTTGCTTCACTTCCACTTCTGTTGGAGCACCTTCCAAATCAGCAAACACGGATAATTGACCAATCAAAATACGCGCAGCATCACGAATCGCTTGTTCTGGTTCGATGACACCATTGGTCTCAACATCCATAATCAGCTTATCGAGGTCAGTTCTTTGCTCTACACGAGCACTTTCAACATGGTAGCTCACCTTGTTGATTGGACTGAAAGAAGCATCAATCATGATAAAACCTAAGGCTTTATCTTCATCTGGCTTTTGACGAACTGGAACAGGTTGATAACCACGACCCATTTCAATTTTCACTTCCATGCTCAATTTGCCACCCTTAGTCAGGTGAGCAATTACATGATCAGGATTGAAAATTTCAGCATCGTGACCTGTTTCAAAGTCGGCAGCTGTTACCACGCCTTCACCTGACTTAGTCAGTTTCAGCACTGTTTCATTTTTGCTGTTCAACTTGAGTGCTACACCCTTCAAATTCAGAAGGATATCCACCACGTCTTCTTGAACACCATCAATCGTAGAGTATTCATGTACCACACCATCAATTTTCACTTCGGTGATGGCATAGCCTGGAATGGATGACAACAATACACGGCGTAAAGCATTACCCAAGGTAAAGCCAAAACCACGTTCCATCGGTTCCAAAGTCACGCGAGCGCGCAGAGGATTAATCACCTCAACATCAACAACGCGTGGTTTCAAATATTCTGTCGGACTTTGCATATAATTTCCCTTACCGTCCTAAATTAGATTACTTAGAGTAAAGCTCAACAACCAATGATTCATTGATTGTGCTTGGCAAGTCATCACGTTGTGGCTTAGCTTTAAACACACCTTTCAATGACTTCACATCTACATCAAGCCACTCTGGGAAACCTCTTTGTTCAGCTGCAGCCAGAGAACCTTTAATACGCAACTGACTCTTCGCAGCTTCAGTCACTTGGATGGTATCGCCTGGTTTAACTTGGTAAGAAGGAATATTCACGCGCTTGCCATTCACCAAGATGCTATTGTGACGCACGATTTGACGCGCTTCAGTGCGTGAAGCACCAATACCCATACGGTAAGCAACGTTGTCTAAACGGCATTCCAATAATTGCAATAAGTTCTCGCCAGTAATGCCTTTTTGACGATCAGCCTCAGTATAGTAGCTGCGGAACTGAGCTTCAAGCACACCGTAGATACGACGCAATTTTTGCTTTTCACGCAACTGAACACCATAGTCAGACAAGCGCTGATTACGGCGCTGACCGTGCTGACCTGGAGGGAAGTTACGCTTTTCAATAGCACATTTATCAGTGAAGCACTTTTCCCCTTTGAGGAATAGCTTCTCGCCTTCACGGCGACACTGACGGCACTTAGGATCAAGATTTCTAGCCAAGGTGATCTCCTATAATTCTCTGCTATACGTCGCTTAGATACGACGTTTTTTAGGTGGACGACAACCGTTGTGCGGCACTGGGGTCACATCAGAGATGCTGGTGATCTTGAATCCAGCTGCGTTTAAAGCACGCACAGCTGATTCACGACCAGGACCAGGACCTTTAATGCGAACTTCAAGGTTTTTCACGCCGTACTCTTGCGCTGCTTTACCAGCTGCTTCAGCAGCTACCTGGGCAGCAAATGGAGTACTTTTACGTGAGCCTTTAAAACCGGCACCGCCGGAAGTTGCCCAAGACAGGGCATTACCTTGTCTGTCGGTAATCGTAATAATGGTGTTATTGAAGGAAGCATGCACATGTGCAATGCCTTCAGCAACATTCTTTTTAACTTTCTTGCGAACGCGTACGTTAGCTTTAGCCATGTCTTATTCCTTACTTGGATGCCTTGATAGGCTTTACTGGACCTTTGCGTGTTCGCGCATTGGTTTTTGTACGTTGACCACGAACAGGGAGGCCACGGCGATGACGCACACCACGGTAGCAACCCAAATCCATCAAACGCTTGATGTTCATTGTCACTTCACGGCGCAAATCACCTTCAACTTGTAATTTGGCCACTTCATCACGCAGCTTTTCGACTTCGGCATCGTTCAGATCTTTGATCTTTGTGGTAACAGCAACACCAGCGGCATCACAAATGCGCTTAGCTGTGTTACGTCCAATGCCATAAATTGCCGTTAAAGCAATCTCTGCATGTTTATGATTTGGGATATTTACCCCTGCTATACGAGCCATGTACTTACTCCATCGTGATGACGGTTGGTTTATAAACCGTCAAAAAAGCCCAAAATTTTATCATTTAAGCCGACTTTTAACAATCGGCAACCCACTGTTACGTCAATTAACCTTGACGTTGTTTATGTCTTGGATCGCTACAAATAACGCGAACGACACCGCGACGACGCACTACTTTGCAATTTCTGCATAAAGCTTTTACTGATGCACGAACTCTCATTTTCGCCTCACAAACCTAAATCAAAATCTATTTAGCGCGGAATACAATCCGTGCCTTCGTTAAATCATATGGTGTTAATTCCACTGTTACCTTGTCACCAGGAAGAATACGAATATAGTGCATACGCATCTTGCCGGAGATATGACCCAACACCACATGGCCGTTTTCTAATTTCACTCTAAAAGTCGCATTCGGGAGATTTTCAACAATCTCACCTTGCATCTCAATTCTGTCTTCTTTTGCCATCGCTTAGCCTCCTGAGTTAACGATTAAAAGCGTTTCCGCCCTTAAAGTTAGCCTTCTTCAGCAGGCCTTCATATTGTTGCGACATCAAATGCGCTTGCATTTGCGACATAAAATCCATAGTCACCACTACGATAATCAGTAATGATGTCCCGCCAAAATAGAATGGCACGTGGAACTTCAAAATTAAAAACTCTGGTAGCAGACATACGGCTGTGATGTAAATCGCACCAATAAATGTCAAACGACCCATAATCTTGTCTATGTAATTAGCAGTTTGCTCACCTGGGCGAATACCTGGTACAAAAGCACCACTCTTCTTCAAGTTTTCCGCTGTTTCTTTAGGGTTGAATACCAACGCTGTATAAAAGAAACAGAAGAACAAAATTGCTAATGTGAACAACAAAATATAAACCGGCTGCCCTGGGGACAACTTCGATCCAATATCCTTCAACCAAGACACACTATCATGGCTGCCAAACCAACCCGCTAGGGTGGCTGGGAACAAAATAATGCTTGAAGCAAAAATAGGGGGAATCACACCCGACATATTGAGCTTCAAAGGCAAGTGCGATGTCTGACCACCCATGATCTGACGACCCACCTGACGCTTTGCATAATTCACAGTAATTTTTCTTTGTCCACGCTCTACAAACACCACAAAACCGGTGACCAAAATAGCCGCGATAAATAAGAAAATTACGAATACTGGATTAAACGCACCAGTACTTGCTAAATCTAATGTTGAGAAGATGGCGTGCGGTAAGCCTGCCACAATCCCAGCGAAAATGATTACCGAAATACCGTTACCAATACCACGCTCAGTAATCTGTTCGCCCAACCACATCAAAAACATCGTGCCGCACACTAAGGTAACAACCGTAGTAATTCTGAATACAAAGCCTGGACTTAATACTAGTCCTGCCTGTGACTCAAGAGCTATGGCAATACCCAGTGCTTGGAAGGTCGCTAATAAGACAGTGCCGTAGCGGGTGTACTTAGTAATTTGTCGCCTTCCAGCTTCACCTTCTTTTTTCAATTGCTCTAACTGTGGTGATACCACAGTCATCAACTGCATAATAATCGAGGCAGAAATATAGGGCATGATACCCAAAGCAAACACTGTAAAACGAGACAAGGCACCGCCTGAGAACATGTTAAACATGCCCAAAATACCAGTGCTTTGTGACTCAAACAGTTTTGCTAAAACTTCTGCATTAATTCCTGGAACAGGAATATGTGCCCCTAAGCGATAAACGATTAAGGCACCTAAAACAAACAACAGGCGACGTTTTAATTCGCCTGTTTTGTTGACTGCACTTAAGATACTATCGTTGGCCAAAGTCTTACTCTACGATCTTGCCGCCAGCAGCTTCTATTGCTGCACGAGCGCCTTTAGTCAACAACAAACCTTGTACTGAAACAGCCTTGGTTACTTCACCAGACAAATAAACTTTTACTGTCTTGGTTTGGATAGGCACAACATTGGCTGCTTTCAGTGTCAACAAGTCAATCACCTTAGCATCCAAAGCCATCAAATCACCAATGCGTACATTTGCTGTATCCGCTCTTGTTAGAGATACGAAACCACGCTTAGGCAAACGTCTTTGAATTGGCATTTGACCGCCTTCAAAGCCCACTTTATGGAAACCGCCTGTACGAGATTTTTGACCCTTGTGACCGCGGCCACAGGTTTTACCCAAACCAGAACCAATACCGCGACCTACGCGACGTTTGGCATGCTTACTGCCTTCAGCAGGAGTAATAGTATTTAATTTCATTATGCTTCTACCTTCAAAAGATAGCTTACTGCATTAATCATCCCGCGATTTGCAGGAGTATCAAGCACTTCAACTGTATGATGCATACGACGCAAACCTAGGCCACGAACACATGCTTGATGGGCAGCAATTCTACCGATCGTGCTCTTAACCAGCGTCACCTTAATTGTATTGGTGTCTTTATTAGCCTTAGCCATGATTAGCCTCTAATTTCTTCAACAGTCTTACCGCGCTTAGCAGCGATTTCAGCTGGTGTATTCATGGATTGCAAACCGTTTAAAGTTGCACGTACAACGTTGTAAGGATTGGTTGAACCAATACACTTAGCCAAAACGTTAGTCACGCCCATCACTTCAAAAATCGCACGCATTGCACCACCGGCAATAATTCCAGTACCTTCAGAAGCAGGCTGAATGAAAACCTTAGCAGCACCGTGAACACCAGTAACAGCGTGATGCAATGTGCCGTTATTTAGGTTGATTTTCACCATACTACGACGGGCTTCGTCCATCGCTTTTTGTACTGCTGCAGGCACTTCACGCGCCTTGCCTTTACCCATACCTACTGCGCCGTCGCCATCACCCACAACTGTCAGTGCGGCAAAGCTCATAATACGACCACCCTTGACCACTTTAGTCACACGGTTGACCGAGATCATCTTCTCGCGCAAACCATCGGTTTGCTGTTGCTGTTCAATATCTTTTGCCATTATCAACCTCGATGTTTAGAACGATAAGCCGTTTTCGCGTGCAGCATCTGCCAACGCTTTGATACGGCCATGATATTTATAACCAGAGCGGTCGAACGCAACTGTGGTCACACCAGCAGTCTTTGCTTTCTCAGCAATGCGTTTACCAATCACAGCAGCAGCTTCTACATTGCCGCCGTTTTTGACTTTCTTGCGCACTTCAGCTTCCATCGTCGAGGCACTTGCTAATACCTTACCGCCTGTTGCATCGATAATTTGAGCGTAAATATGGCTGTTGCTACGGTGCACACATAAACGTGTTACCTTCAACTGCGCAATCTTGGCACGGGTTTTACGTGCTCTACGCAAACGTGAATTTACATTAATGTCCATGGTTACACCTTATTTCTTCTTGGTTTCTTTAATCACAACCACTTCATCTGCATAACGAACACCTTTGCCTTTATAAGGCTCAGGAGCACGGTAGGCACGAATCTGTGCTGCTACTTGACCCAATACCTGCTTATCCGCACATTTCAGTACGATTTCAGTTTGACTTGGGGTTTCAACAGTAACGCCAGCTGGCATTTTGTGGTTGATAGGATGTGAATAACCTAATTCAAGATTCAAGTTAGCGCCTTGGGCTTGGGCTTTGTAACCCACACCAACCAAGGTCAACTTACGAACAAAACCCTCGGAAACACCACGCACCATATTAGCAACAAGCGCTCTTACAGTACCGGACATGGCACGAGAATGTTGTGAATCGTTTGCTGCAACAAAGGTTAAAACATCACCCTCACGATTTAATTTCACATCACCTGTGAGTGGTTGACTTAATTTACCCATAGGACCGCTTACTGCAATCGCTTCCGGGGTCAACACAACTTCAACTTTAGCTGGGATGGAGACTGGATTCTTAGCTACGCGAGACATCGTTTTCTCCTTAAGCCACTACACACAACACTTCACCACCGACACCGGCAGCTTGTGCTTTGCGATCTGTCATCACACCCTTGGATGTAGACACAATCGTCACACCCAAACCATTCATCACCTTAGGAATCTCATTGCTGCCACGGTAAATGCGCAGACCAGGACGACTCACACGGTCAATCATTTCAATTACAGGCTGACCTGCATAGTACTTGAGGTGTATCGTCAACTCAGGTTTACCAGCATTTTCTTGCACTGCAAAATCTTCGATATAACCTTCATCTTTCAAAACGGCAGCAATCGCGCGTTTCACTTTAGAGGAAGGCATTGCAACGGTTGCCTTATTCGTACTTTGTGCGTTACGAATACGGGTCAACATATCGGCAATAGGATCGCTCATACTCATTGCTTATTCTCCCTTACCAGCTAGCCTTGATGACGCCAGGCACTTCACCGCGCATCATTAAATCACGCAATTTAATACGCGAGATTCCAAATTTACTGAATACACCACGTGGACGACCAGTCAAAGCACAACGATTACGCTGTCTTACAGGACTGGAATTACGTGGCAGACTTTGCAGTTTTTGACGAGCTGCGCGCTTGTCTTCAGTGCTAGCGTTTACATCATTAATGACGGCAAACAACTCAGCACGCTTAGCTGCATATTTCTTAACGGTTTCGCGACGTTTTAATTCGCGTTCGATCATACATGTCTTAGCCATAAGAGCCTCAGTTTCTGAACGGGAAGCTAAATGCAGACAACAAAGCCTTAGCTTCTTCATCTGTTTTAGCAGTCGTAGTAATAGTGATGTTCATACCGCGCAGTGCATCAATCTTGTCATATTCAATTTCAGGGAAAATGATCTGCTCTTTGATGCCCATGTTGTAATTGCCGCGACCGTCGAAAGACTTAGCGGAAATACCACGGAAATCGCGGATACGAGGAATCGCAACTGTTACTAGACGATCAAGGAATTCGTACATGCGTTCGCGACGCAAAGTAACTTTACAACCCACTGGGTAACCGTCACGAATCTTGAAAGAAGCAACAGATTTCTTAGCTTTGGTAACAACTGGTTTCTGACCGGCGATTTTCACCATGTCTTCAACCGCGTGTTCCATGACTTTCTTATCAGCCACGGCTTCACCAACACCCATATTCAGAGTGATTTTCTCAATACGTGGCACTTCCATTGGCGACTTGTAACCGAACTGTTCGGTCAAGGCCTTTACCACGTTCTCTTTGTAATAATCTTTTAAACGAGCCATTGTTATGCTGCCTCTCTATTAAGCGTCAACGACTTCACCGCTGGATTTGAATACACGCACTTTGCGTCCATCATCCAGAAGTTTGAAGCCCACACGTTCACCCTTTTGGGTGGCAGGGTTATAAAGTGCAACGTTGGAGATATCCAAAGGCATTTCTTTGCTGATAATCCCGCCAACAATGCCGCGCATTGGGTTTGGTTTAGCGTGCTTTTTAACCATATTTGCACCTTCAACCACAACATGGCCAGTTTCTAGAACATTCAGCACGGTACCGCGCTTGCCCTTGTCTTTACCAGTTGTCACGATGACTTGGTCACCTTTACGAATTTTGTTCATGGTCTATTCCTTACAAAACTTCAGGCGCCAATGACACAATTTTCATGAAACGCTCACCGCGCAACTCACGAGTCACAGGTCCAAAAATACGTGTTCCAATCGGCTCTAACTTGTTATTCAACAGTACAGCTGCGTTGCTATCGAACTTTACTAGGGAACCGTCTGGACGACGAACACCCTTAGCAGTACGAACGACTACAGCACTGTACACTTCGCCTTTTTTCACGCGACCACGAGGCGCAGCATCTTTGATGCTCACCTTGATAATGTCGCCGATACTGGCGTAACGACGCTTAGAACCGCCCAACACTTTGATGCACTGCACAGAGCGAGCACCAGTGTTATCGGCAACATCTAGCCGAGATTGCATTTGAATCATGAGAATAATCTCCAACTTAATCCGTTAAAACCAACACCAGCCGCATGTCAACACGGCTGACAGCACCACGGTCAGTATTGGGGCACCAGCTTTAGGGGTGCCAAAAAAGCCGCATATTATATATTGCTTCCACAGGGGAAGCAATATAAATCACTACACAGTCGCAGCTTTCGCTACGATCTTGCTTACCTTCCAAGTTTTAGTCTTGGAAATTGGACGAGATTCTTCAATCACTACTACATCGCCTTCTTTACATTCATTCGCTTCATCGTGAGCATGGAATTTATTAGAACGACGAACAACTTTACCGATTGTTGGGTGTTTGACCTTACGCTCAACCAATACCACAACGGTTTTGTCCATTTTGTCACTTACTACGCGACCGCTTAAACTACGGACGACTTTGCTTGTTTGCTTATCGCTATTCATCATTACTCCGTTCAAGCTTTTTCAGCGTTCAGTTTTTCGGTCAAAACGGTACGTACACGTGCGATGTCTTTACGCACTTTGCCGATTTGATCTACTTTGGTTAACTGTTGAGTCGCTGCTTGCATGCGCAGTGAGAACTGGGCACGGCGAAGGTCTAACAATTCGCTTTTCAACGCGTCAACTGATTTTGCTCTCAATTCACTGGCTTTCATCATTAACTCCCTAAATGACGTGTAGCAAAAGTAGTTTCGATAGGCAATTTAGCAGCAGCTAAACGGAAAGCCTCTCTGGCCAACTCTTCACTTACACCATCCATTTCATACAGCATTTTGCCAGGCTGAATCTGAGCTACGTAGTACTCGGTACTACCTTTACCGTTACCCATACGCACTTCAGCAGGCTTTTTGGAAATTGGCTGATCGGGGAAAATGCGAATCCATACGCGACCACCACGCTTAATATGACGTGTCATCACGCGACGCGCGGCTTCGATTTGTCTCGCTGTCAGACGACCACGTCCAACTGCCTTCAATCCGAACTCACCAAAACTTACTTTGTTACCGGTCGTTGCAATGCCTTTATTGCGGCCTTTTTGCATCTTGCGGTATTTTTGTCTAGCTGGCTGTAGCATTTTTTGCCCCCGACTTTCTAGGTTTCTTCACAGGCTCTTCTGCTGGCGCAGCAGGTGCAGCTTGAGTAGTCGCATTCACGCTGGCTTCCAGCTTGTTGTCGAATACTTCACCCTTAAACACCCAAACCTTGATACCGATGATACCGTAGGTTGTTGACGCTTCAGCAACGCCATAATCAATGTCTGCACGTAATGTATGAAGTGGCACACGACCTTCGCGATACCATTCGGTACGCGCAATTTCGATACCATTCAAACGACCAGAGCTCATAATTTTGATGCCTTGTGCACCCAAACGCATTGCATTTTGCATAGCGCGTTTCATAGCACGGCGGAACATCACACGCTTTTCTAACTGCTGAGCAATACTTTCAGCGATTAGCGTTGCGTCGATTTCTGGTTTACGTACTTCTTCAATATTCAAATGAACAGGAACGCCCATCAGTGCTTGAAGGCTAGAACGCAAGGACTCAATGTCTTCGCCTTTCTTACCAATCACGATACCTGGACGTGCACTGTAAATCGTAATCTTTGCATTTTTGGCAGGACGCTCAATCACAATCTTGCTGACGGCAGCGTTTGCCAGTTTCTTTTTCAGAAAGCTACGAACAGCTATATCGCTATTCAGCATTTCTGGGAAATTTTTGCTGTTGGCATACCAACGAGATGACCAGTTTTTCTGGACGCCCAGGCGGAAACCAATTGGATGAATTTTCTGACCCATAACGATTCCTTTAGTTACCTACTGTCACTTTGATGTGACAGGTTGGTTTGGTAATACGACCTGCGCGACCTTTAGCACGTGCACGCACACGCTTAAGAACGAGTCCCTTATCAACACAAATTGAAGTTACCTTCAACTCGTCGATGTCAGCGCCATTATTGTGTTCAGCATTGGCAATCGCTGATTCCACGACCTTCTTGATGATTTCTGCACCCTTTTTAGGGGAGAAAGTCAAAATGTTTAAGGCGTAGTCAACTTTTTTGCCACGCACCAAGTCAGCCACCAAGCGAGCTTTTTGTGGAGACAGGTGTACACCTCTTAAAATTGCAGATACTTCCATCATGCTCTCCTATTTCTTCGCTTTCTTGTCAGCAGCGTGGCCTTTGAATGTGCGAGTCAACGCAAATTCACCAAGCTTGTGACCGACCATGTTCTCAGAAATCAACACAGGAACGTGCTGTCTTCCATTGTGAACGGCAATTGTCAGGCCAATAAAATTAGGCAGAATGGTTGAGCGACGTGACCAAGTCTTGATCGGCTTACGATCACGAGTCTCGACAGCCACTTCAACTTTCTTTGCCAGGTGACCATCAAGGAATGGTCCTTTTTTAATTGAACGTGCCATATTAATTACCTCTTATTCGCTGGACGACGTGACACACGCATGTTGTCAGTACGCTTGTTCTTACGGGTACGATAACCCTTGGTTGGAGTACCCCATGGGCTCACTGGATTCATACCAGCAGCTGTTTTACCTTCACCACCGCCGTGCGGGTGATCGACTGGGTTCATCACCACACCGCGAACGGTAGGACGAACACCACGCCAGCGCATCGCACCAGCTTTACCGATAGAACGTAATGAATGCTCTTCATTACCCACTTCACCTAGGGTTGCTTTACAGTCAACGTGTACGCGGCGAACTTCACCGGAACGTAAACGCAACTGCGCATAACTACCTTCACGTGCCAGTAACTGAACTGACGTACCAGCAGAACGTGCTAGTTGAGCACCTTTGCCAGGTTGCAGTTCGATACAATGTATCGTGCTACCAACTGGAATGTTACGCAGTGGCATAGCATTACCCACTTTGATTGGCGCATCAGAGCCGCTAATCAATTGCGTACCAGCAGTCACGCCTCGTGGCGCAATAATGTAACGACGCTCACCATCTGCGTAACACAACAATGCCAAGTTGGCACTGCGGTTTGGATCATACTCAAGGCGTTCAACCTTAGCTGGGATACCATCCTTGTTACGACGGAAGTCGACGATACGATAATGTTGTTTATGACCACCGCCTTGGTGGCGCACAGTAATGCGGCCATTGTTGTTACGACCAGCATTCTTGTTTTTCTTCTCCAGCAGCGGCGCATGGGGCTTGCCCTTGTATAGATCAGGTGTTACCACCTTTAATACGGCGCGCCGACCTGGTGAAGTAGGCTTGACTTTAATCAGTGCCATGATTTCTCCTTATTCGCCCGCTGCAAAATTGATTTCTTGACCTGGTTTCAAGCTTACATAAGCTTTCTTCCAGTCCTTACGGCGACCCATAATACGGCCCGCACGTTTCTCTTTACCTTCAACATTCGCCACAGTCACAGCCAAAACCTCAACCTTAAATGCCAACTCTACAGCGGCCTTGATTTCTGGTTTAGTTGCATCGGTACGAACCTTGAATGCAATTTGTTGATGCTTGTCAGCGATACGTGTTGCTTTCTCGGTGATTTGAGGAGCAATCAGAATCTGTAACAAACGCTCTTGATTATTCGCTACGTTACTCATGCCAACATCTCCTCAAGCTTCTTCACAGCTGCTTTAGTGGCTAACACTTTAGGGAAGCGAACCAAGCTGACTGGATCAACATATTGCGCTTCGATCACCATTGCATTTGGCACGTTACGTGCTGACAAATACAAGTTCTCATCAAAGCTTTCTACTAACACCAATACGCCTTCATTAAAGCCAAGACTCTTAATCTTGCTGATGAAGTTTTTGGTTTTAGGGGTATCTACACTAAAGTCTTCCACCACAGCTAAGCGCGATTGACGTACCAATTCAGAAAGAATTGAGCACATACCAGCACGGTAAGCTTTACGGTTAACTTTGTGACTGAAATTTTCATTTGGGCTATTTGGGAAAGCACGACCACCTCCGCGCCACAATGGGCTGGAGCTCATACCAGAACGCGCACGACCTGTGCCTTTTTGGTTCCATGGTTTACGTGTGGTGTGACTGACTTCACCGCGACCTAATTGAGCGCGAGTTGCAACACGAGCATTAGCTTGATAGGCAACAACGACTTGATGCACTAAAGCCTCGTTGAATTCGCGACCAAACGTCACGTCAGACAGCTTTACTGCGTTTTTAGTCTCTTTACCAGACTGGTCAATAAGTTTGATTTCCATTATTTGCCCGCCTTATTGTTCTGAGCTTTCACGGCTGGACGCACGATAACATCGCCGCCCTTAGCACCAGGAATTGCACCTTTAATCAGTAACAAATTGCGCTCAGCATCTACACGCACTACTTCTAGATTTTGTGTAGTTACTTTGGCTGCACCTAAGTGACCTGGCATACGCTTACCGGGGAATACACGACCTGGATCTTGCGCCATACCAATAGAGCCTGGCACATTATGTGATCTAGAGTTACCGTGTGAAGCGCGGTTAGAAGAAAAGTTGTGACGCTTAATAGCACCAGCAAAACCTTTACCAATAGATGTACCCGTCACATCCACTAATTGACCGGCTTGGAAAATATCCACACCCACCGTTGCGCCAGGCGCAAAGTTAGCCAATTGTTCTTGTGACAGGGAGAATTCTTTTAGACCTGAACCAGCTGCAGAGCCAGATTTCGCAAAGTGACCGGTTAAAGCACGGTTTACGCGACTAGCACGGCGCTCGCCATAAGCAAGCTGCAAGCTGTTATAACCATCGGATTCGACAGTTTTAATTTGGGTCACACGGTTCGGAATAACTTCCAGCACCGTCACAGGGATGGTTGTACCATCCTCAGTGAACAGGCGGGTCATACCTACCTTGCGACCAATAAGCCCTAAGCTCATGATCGTTTCCTTATATTTAGTTACAAAGCTGATTACAATTGACCAGCTTCACAAAAGAGCGCGGATTATACCGAACTCATACCTGCATGACAACCTATTCAGTTGTCGCTCTAAATTAGAGCTTAATTTCTACATCAACACCGGCTGGCAAATCTAACTTCATCAGCGCATCAACCGTTTTATCAGTCGGATCAACAATATCCATCAAACGCTGATGGGTGCGGATTTCGAACTGGTCACGGGATGTTTTGTTGACATGAGGTGAACGCAAAAGGTCAAAACGCTCGATTCTAGTTGGCAATGGCACTGGGCCTTTAACAACCGCGCCAGTACGCTTTGCTGTTTCAACGATTTCTTGAGCAGATTGATCGATTAAACGATAGTCAAACGCTTTCAGACGGATACGAATTTTTTGATTTTGCATTTTAGCCTCTCTTAAAGAACGAAAGGCGGGGTTTCCCCCGCCATGAATTTAATTACTTTGGATTACTCAATAATTTTCGCAACAACACCTGCGCCAACAGTACGGCCACCTTCACGAATCGCAAAGCGCAAGCCTTCTTCCATCGCAATCGGTGCAATCAACTGTACCGTAATGGATACGTTATCACCAGGCATCACCATCTCAGTACCTGCTGGCAACTCTACCGCACCTGTTACGTCCGTTGTACGGAAGTAAAACTGTGGACGGTATCCATTGAAGAAT
>RFPI01000104.1 GCA_009926205.1 Methylophilaceae bacterium | reverse complement strand
TGAACTGCGTTTAAATGTAGTACCAGTATGAGTGAGAGTTTTATCTTACATTTAATGTATTCTTGAATCCATTCTAAGTCCAATTTGTTTGATGATGATCTCTGGGGCTGGAGGTTTATATCCAATAGCACTATGCGGTCTTTCTGTGTTGTAGTGTCTCACCCATCGATCTACTAATATTTGTGCTTCTTTTACTCCATAAAATATCTCTCCATTTAAAAGATTATCTCTCAATGTTCCATTAAAGCTCTCGCAATAACCGTTCTCCCAAGGACTCCCTGGTTCAATATAAGCTGTTTTAACGCCCACAGTTTCTAACCACTGACGCAATTTATTTGCGATAAACTCAGGGCCATTATCACTGCGAATATATTCTGGTATTCCATGCAAAATCATTACTCTTGATAGCTGTTCAATTACCTCATTAGCACCAATATGTCTCGCACAATGCACAGTCAGACATGCTCTACTATATTCATCAAGCAACGTTAAAAGTCTTATCTTTCGCCCATATGCATCTCTAATTAATACAAAATCGTAACTCCATACATGATTGCGGTGCGTCGCTCGTAATCTCATACAGCTGCTATCATTTAGCCATAATCTCCCTCTTGGTTTATGACTTGTGGGTACCTTTAACCCTTCCTCACGCCAGATGCGCCTTACTCGCTCTGTAGACGCTTGCTGCCATCCGCCATTACGCATCAATCCCGCAATCATCCGATAACCATAGCGACCATACATGCATGCAAGCCGAATCACCTCCGCCCTAAATGGCTTCTCATCATCACGTACAATCGGTTGATAACGTAATGTTGCTCTAGATAACCCTACCAAATGACAAGCAAGTCGCTCTGACACCTTAAATCGTGCAATTAACATTGTGGCTGCAGCGCGTCTTTTAGTAGGGTTTAGAAGTTTCCCCGAACAACTTCCTTGAGCATGGCTTCACGTAAAGATAAATCAGCAACTAGCTTCTTCAACCGAACGTTCTCTGCTTCTATTTCTTT
>RFPI01000103.1 GCA_009926205.1 Methylophilaceae bacterium | reverse complement strand
ACGTACGAAACCGCACGTGAACGTGGGCACGATTGGTCACGTTGACCACGGCAAGACCACGCTGACGGCTGCGATCACCACGGTGCTGGCTGCCAAGTTTGGCGGTGCTGCCAAGGCGTACGACCAGATCGACGCTGCACCCGAAGAGAAGGCCCGCGGCATCACGATCAACACTGCGCACGTGGAATACGAGACGGCCAACCGCCACTATGCCCACGTGGACTGCCCCGGCCACGCCGACTACGTCAAGAACATGATCACCGGTGCTGCCCAGATGGACGGCGCCATCCTGGTGTGCTCGGCCGCTGACGGCCCGATGCCCCAGACGCGCGAGCACATCCTGCTGGCCCGTCAGGTGGGCGTGCCCTACATCATCGTGTTCCTCAACAAGTGCGACATGGTCGATGACGCCGAGCTGCTGGAGCTGGTGGAAATGGAAGTGCGCGAGCTGCTCTCCAAGTACGACTTCCCTGGTGACGACACCCCCATCGTCAAGGGTTCGGCCAAGCTGGCCCTCGAAGGCGACAAGGGCGACCTGGGCGAGCAGGCCATCATGCGCCTGGCTGACGCGCTGGACACCTACATCCCCACGCCCGAGCGCGCTGTGGACGGTGCCTTCCTGATGCCCGTGGAAGACGTGTTCTCCATCTCTGGCCGCGGCACCGTGGTGACCGGCCGTATCGAGCGCGGCATCATCAAGGTCGGCGAGGAAATCGAGATCGTCGGCATCAAGGACACCCAGAAGACGACCTGCACGGGCGTGGAAATGTTCCGCAAGCTGCTCGACCAGGGCCAGGCTGGCGACAACGTCGGTATCCTGCTGCGCGGCACCAAGCGTGAAGAAGTCGAGCGCGGCCAGGTGCTGTGCAAGCCCGGCTCCATCAAGCCGCACACGCACTTCACCGGCGAGGTGTACGTTCTGAGCAAGGACGAGGGTGGCCGTCACACGCCGTTCTTCAACAACTACCGTCCGCAGTTCTATTTCCGCACGACCGACGTGACCGGCTCGATCGAGCTGC
>RFPI01000102.1 GCA_009926205.1 Methylophilaceae bacterium | reverse complement strand
AGAGGCACCAGCGCTTGAGGAGCTTTCCAAAGCACATCCAGAGGTGCAGTTTCTTGGGGTGTTAACCCGGGACACTTTGGTGGCAGCGCGGGCTTTTGTAGATCGCTTTGGCATTACCTATCCCTCACTTACCGATGATGGTTTATTGCTTAAGTTTCATGGTCAATTGACGCCAAATGCGATTCCAACAACATTGATTATTGATGCGCAGGGCAAAATTGCAGCCCGTATCAGCGGTGAGGTCACTTACTCAGCGCTGGAGGATTTGATCGAGCGGGTTAAATCAAATGAATGATTTTCTAGTAGATCAGGTGTTTAGCGGCAGCATCTTGGCTGCTGCCCTAGTCGCGATGATTGCTGGGCTGATCTCCTTTGCCTCACCATGTGTGCTGCCTTTATTGCCAGGATATTTAGGTTATGTCTCAGGCAGTTTTGCCTCAAGACGCAAAATGGTTTTAGGTTCGCTGCTATTTGTTTTGGGCTTTGCCTTTTTATTTGTTAGCTATGGTGCATTGTTTGGTGCCTTAGGTGATGTGATTTTGCAAAACTCTAAGGAGCTGATTCGGCTTCTAGGAGTGCTGACTATTTTCTTCGGTTTGATCTTTATGTTCTCTGAAAAGTTTTACCGTTCTTTCAAAGTGCCATTTGTAGCTTCAACCGGTTTAGTAAGCGCACCAATTTTGGGGTTTATGTTTGGTTTGGGTTGGACACCTTGCATTGGACCAACTCTTGGTGCGGTGCAAACCTTGGCATTGATTGAATCCAGCGCAGCGCGAGGCGCGGTGCTCTCCTTGTTTTACTGTTTGGGTTTGGGCTTGCCTTTTATTGTCTTTGCGTTGTTCTTAGATAAATCAGAGCGGCTGCGGCGTTATTTGATGCAACGCGGCAAAGTTATTTCATTTGTAGGTGGCGCATTTCTAATAATTATTGGTTTGCTGCAGGTTTTTGGCGTTTGGGAGGATCTGATGGCAGGTCTGCGCGGCACCATTAGTGGATTTATTCCGGTGATCTGATGAGCGCTCCCGAACTGCAAGGCTTTTCCTTTATCCGCTATCTGTGGCGCCAGCTCACCAGCATGCGC
>RFPI01000101.1 GCA_009926205.1 Methylophilaceae bacterium | reverse complement strand
CTAGGCAGTTATTTTGAATGGTCATCACTGCCTTTGGTCGCCTTGCTTACCATGCTGGTGGTGTATCTTTTGGCACATCTCTATTTATGGCTAAAGTTTTGGCATTGGCAGCAACACACCAAAGATCCGCGTAGTTTTTATCGCATCGCACTAGCTAAATTGAGTCCTTATATTTTGGCAGGCTTTTCTGTAGGGATGCTTACCCCATTGAGTATCCTCGTGGTTAGGAGTGCAATCGCGCATGATATGAGCTGGTATGCGGCTGGCGTCAGTACTGCCTTGTGGCGCGCCTCGGATTGGGTCTTAAGTACCTCCCAAGGCATTATGTATTTCCATTTTTTACCCATACTCAGCCAACAAATTAAACGGGGTCATGGCATCAGTGCGATGTTAAAGATTAATGGAAAAGTGTTTTTGCCATGTGTCATGGTGCTGATTAGCTTATTTCTATTAAGAGACACAGTACTACCGCTGTTGTACGACCATCGTCTGAGCGTAGATTGGCAAATAGCCGCCTTGTTTTGGGGTGGGGATATTGTGCGGGTGCTTGCATGTATTTATCTCATCGGTTTGTATAGTATGCATGCCACCAAAGCCATTACCATTTGGGATATTTTCAGTCAGCCCTTATTTGCAGTTTTACTCATACTCGGAGCCTCTAGCAGCATGCTTAACGTGGGATATGCCTACTTAATGACTTATGTTGTCTATGCACTTTTATGTGTGTCGTCTTATTTTTATTTAGCTAAGCGCGCCAGAAAATCCTGAGATAAGTTTGCATAGAATTATGCGTGGAATGTTGCCGCATTTAGCGCTATGATAGGTATCAATAGGATTCCCTAGCGAGATTGCAAAAGGAGGCTGTGATGGACAACAAATATGCCTTAGGTAGTACTAAAGTCGCCACTGAGCATCATGAGACTGTGCATAAATCAAGTCACCCAGCGCAAACATGTAAATTTTGTGATGCGGCTGAATTAGTTTTTTGTCCCACCATGCAAGACTACAAATGTTCTCATTGTGATGAGTGGCAGATGAATGCCGGCAAAAGTTATGCCTTGGGTCGTAGTAGCGACTACTAAATCTTAGCCAAACATTTTCTTAGTGCTG
>RFPI01000011.1 GCA_009926205.1 Methylophilaceae bacterium | reverse complement strand
ATCAATGGGTGAAGATTCCACAAATCGGAAGAGTCATCATTGCTGATAATGTTGATATTGGCGCAAATACATCTATTGATCGAGGTGCGCTGGATGATACGATCATAGGGACAGGCGTAAAATTAGACAATCAAATCCAAATAGGGCATAACTGTGTCATTGGAGACCACACGGTGATTGCTGGATGCGTTGGAATTGCGGGTAGTGCTAAAATAGGCAAGCATTGTCGAATTGGTGGGGCCGCGATGATTTTGGGCCACTTAGAGGTTGCCGATGGGGTGACCATCTCTCCCGGGACTATGATTACTCGCTCGATACACCAACAAGATACGTATACCGCACTGATGCCATTTATGCAGCATAATGAATGGCTAAAATTAGCGGCAAATATCAGAAAACTTTCTGATTTGTCAGATAAAGTAAAAATTTTGGAAAAACAGCTTGCCTTGGCACAAGCAAAAGTTAAATCAGAAAAGAAAGAGTAATATGAGTGAGAATGCTTTAAATTCAATGGATATTCATCAAATACTTGAGCATTTACCTCATCGCTACCCCTTTATGCTCATTGATCGTGTTCAATCTATGGAGTTGGGTAAAGAGATCGTCGCGATTAAAAATGTCAGTATGAATGAGCCATACTTTCCTGGCCACTTTCCTTATCATCCAGTTATGCCTGGTGTTTTAATTGTTGAAGCAATGGCTCAGGCTGCTGCAATTCTGTCTTTCAAAACAATGGGCGCAAAACCAACTGACGATGCAGTTTACTATTTTGCTGGTATCGATAGCGCACGCTTTAAAAAGCCTGTATCACCTGGGGATCAATTGATTCTAAAAGTAAGCATTGACCGTATTCTCAGAGGGATTTGGAAATACAAAGGAATTGCTCTAGTAGACGATCAAGTCGTTGCAGAAGCGGAAATGATGTGTATTCTCAAGGAAATTGAGTAGTGTCTAAGATTCATCCAACCGCACTGGTTGACCCTAAAGCTGAAATTGCTAACGATGTTGAAATAGGCGCCTATTCCATAATCGGGCCAGATGTAAAGATTGATAGTGGCACGCAAATTTCTGCGCATGTCGTTATTCAAGGGCACACCACTATTGGGAAAAATAATCAGATTTTTCAGTTCAATTCGCTCGGTGCCATTCCACAAGATAAGAAATATAAGCAAGAGCCAACACAGCTCATTATTGGTGATAACAACACTATTAGAGAGTTTTGCACATTTAACTTAGGCACAGTGCAAGATAAGGGAATTACCAACATTGGGGATAATAATTGGATTATGGCTTATGTACATATCGCCCATGATTGCAATGTTGGTAACAATGTCATTATGGCAAATAATTCTTCCTTGGCTGGGCATGTAGATGTTCATGACTATGCAATATTGGGGGGATTTACCCTTATCCATCAATTCTGCAAGATTGGTGCACATGTCATCACTGCCGTTGGATCAGTGATTTTTAAGGATATACCACCTTATATTACCGCCTCTGGTTATGATGCAAATCCACATGGCATTAATGCTGAGGGTTTAAAGAGAAGAAATTTCTCGCCAGAGCAGATCCTCAATATCAAAAGAGCCTATAAGGCTTTATATCGTAATGGATTAAGCCTAGAAGAGGCTAAATCTGAACTTATTTCCATGTCACGCGATTGCCCAGAAGTGTCGATTATGGCGGATTTTCTCAATCATTCCACGCGCGGCATTATCCGATAGTTGTATGTCCAAAAAAGTTGCTATTGTTGCTGGTGAGGCTTCAGGTGATTTAATCGCCAGTCATTTGCTGACCCAGCTCAAGAAAAAGCATCCTGACATTCAGTTTATCGGTGTAGGTGGGCCTTTAATGTTGTCGGCAGGATTGAGATCGTTATTTCCGTTTGATAGGTTATCCTTGCATGGATTTGGATGGGATGTAATCAAGCAAGTGCCATCATTGCTAAGAGCAAGAAGAAAACTTGCTAAGCAAATTATTCATGAGCAACCTAATGTATTTATCGGGGTAGATGCTCCAGACTTTAATCTTGGCTTGGAACGCATGATCAAAAAAGCGGGTATTCCTACCGTGCATTATGTCAGCCCCTCTATTTGGGCATGGCGTAAAGGAAGAATATCTAAAATAAAGAAATGCGTTAGCCGAATGCTCACACTTTTTCCTTTTGAAAGTGCGCTTTATCAGAACAAGAATATAGACGTGGACTATGTCGGGCATCCTTTGGCAGATCAGTACTCCCTTATGCCTCACACCAATATTGCTAGAGAAAAACTGGGACTGGATGAGACCAGCAGCGTTATTGCCATTCTGCCGGGAAGTCGAAATAGCGAAGTCAATATGTTGGCTGACATCATGTTACAAACTGCAGCAATCATTGCTGAAGAATCACCGGAAACAATCTTTTTGGTTCCATTGATTAACAGACAAACCAAAGCGCTATTTGAACAAAAAATGTATGGATTTTTTGATACTCACCGTCATCTTCCCACGATGCGAGTCATGTTTGGTCACTCAAAACTCGCTATGGAAGCATCGAATGTCGTTCTTGTGGCCTCGGGAACCGCTACTCTAGAGGCGGCCTTATTAAAAAAACCCATGGTAATTACTTATAAAGTCTCATGGCTAAGTTGGCAAATTCTTAGTCGGTTAAGATATCTCTCTTTTGTGGGGCTCCCCAATATTCTCGCCAATGAATCAGTCGTTCCAGAACTTCTTCAATCTGAGGCAAAGCCTGATTTAATTGCTAACGCTCTGATTGATTTGCTTCATAACAACAAACGTCGTAAATATATTGTAGAGAAATTCACTGATATTCATAAAATGTTGAGGCAAAATACCGAAGCAAAAATCGCCGCAATTATTGATCAATATTTAAAATGAGTACGATATTAATCGCAGGAGTTGATGAGGCAGGAAGAGGGCCGCTTGCAGGAGCTGTCTATGCGGCTGCGGTTATCCTGGATCCGCAGCGTCCCATAGAAGGGCTTGCTGACTCTAAAACAATCTCTGAAAAAAAACGTGAGCAACTCAGCGTAAACATTAAGCAAAGCGCTTTAGCTTGGGCTATCGCCAGTGCCAGCGCTGAAGAAATTGATAATATCAATATACTTCAAGCGTCTTTACTGGCGATGAAGAGAGCAATTGAACAACTCCAGCCTGCCCCAGAAAAAATCCTTGTTGACGGCCTATATCTTCCAGATATTGCTATTCAGGGTGAGGCGGTCATCAAGGGAGATAGCAAGCATGCGTGTATATCTGCAGCATCGATACTTGCGAAAGTCGCTCGCGATGAGGAATTGTATCGCCTTGACAGCATATTCCCAGATTATGGATTTGCCCTACATAAAGGCTACCCAACAAAGCTTCATATCGAAAAAATTCAACAACATGGTGTGTTGCCAATTCATAGAAAAACATTTGGGCCTGTTAAAAAACTCTTACAAGCAAAATCGATAACTTAACGCCTAAGCAAGCAAAAGAAAAATAGCAGGTTGTTTATGTAACTCTGGCATTTCACTTTGGCGCCAGTTTTTTACTGTCTTCGTTACTATCCATTCATCACTAAGACTGATATTTTTTGCTACGCATAACCTCGTCTCATCTCGACAATTTGAGATCAAATCTTGAAATAGATGCTGATTACGATAGGGCGTTTCTATAAATATTTGTGTTTGTTTTTTCTGTTTTGATTCATTTTCTAGCGCAGTAATTTTCTCTATACGTTGTGATTTTTCGGCGGGGAGATAGCCATGGAAAGCAAATTGCTGACCATTTAACCCAGAGGCCATGAGACTCAAGATGATAGATGATGGCCCGACTAAAGGGACGCATGTGATGGATTTTGTTTGAGCCAATTGCACTAAATCTGCTCCAGGATCGGCAATTGCTGGACAACCAGCCTCAGAAAGCACACCAACATCAAATCCCGAAAACAAAGGTGTCAGCATATCTTCTAATGCGCTTGGGAGGGTATGCTCATCGAGCACAGTAAAGTTTATTTGCCGTATAGGTGTCGGATGTTGAATATTGGCAAGAAATTGGCGAGCAGTTTTTTCATTCTCGACCACAAAATGATTTAATTGATGGATTTTCTGGGTCACTTGAATAGGAAGAACCCATTCATAGTTTTGTTGGCCTAATGAGGTAGGGACAAGATATAACTTGCCCAGCTTTACTGCCTGATTAGACAATTTTTATGCCTTCTTTTTCAAGCATAGTGACCAATTGAATCAGTGGTAATCCTATCAAGGCATTCGGATCATCACCGCGAATGTAATCCAATAAAGCTACCCCAAGACCCTCGGATTTAGCACTGCCAGCGCAATCGTATGGCTGTTCTCGCACAAGATAATTCTCGATTTGTTGGTCGGAAAGAGATCTAAATTTAACTTGAATATCTACAACACTACTTTGGATATTGCCTGTCACCGCATTGAATAGGCAAATTCCGCTATGAAAAATAATTTCCTTACCTTGCATGATACGAAGTTGCTTTACAGCATTTTCATGGCTTAATGGCTTGCCAAGGGGCTTTCCCTCAAAACTTGCCACTTGATCACAACCTATTACCAATGTGTTGCTGTGTTGCAATCCCACTGAACGTGCTTTTTCTATAGAGAGCCTCAATGCAGTTTGTTTAGGGGTTTCATTAGCTAGAGGGGTTTCATCTATAAACGGGGCAATCACAGAAAAATTCAGCTGCAATTGTTGCAGCTGTTTTTTTCTATAAATGGATGAAGAGGCGAGGACTAAATGGATCATAGTGAAAAAAACCGACAGTTAGTCGGTTTCTTAATCTAGTCTGGCTGAATCTCAAGAAGAGACTCATCAGGTGTGACACTGTCGCCTTTCTTTACATGTACGGCAACTACAACACCAGACTTAGGTGCTTGAATTTCATTTTCCATCTTCATAGCCTCAATCACTAAAACAGGGAAACCTGCTTGAACCTTGTCACCCGCTTTAACTTTCACTTCAACAATCGTACCCGGCATGGCAGTCGTCACACAACCTTGGTGTGTGGGGCGAGGGCGCCCACTGCTCGCCATTGAGACATTGTTCTTCTTCTTGGTACCGGAAGATTTGCCATTAACTTCAATCTCACTCAAAGTCTCAACAATGACCTCTTCAGCGATGCCGTCAACGGAGACATAATACGGGCGCTTTTCTTCACCAGCATGACCACTCCCAGTTAATTTAACGTGGAAGGTTTCACCATGTAGTGTGATGTTAAATTCGTTTGGTGCATAGCGTGCCTCATTGACAGAGGCAGCCTCTTTGCTGAGCAATTGCTCGGGCTTGAGACTATTGGCATTACGCTCTTTCAAGAAGGTTGTCGCTAAGTCGGGGAACATGGCATAAGTTAATACATCCTCTTCAGTTTTAACTAAAGATTCGCATTCAGCTCTAAGTTTATCCATTTCATCATCCAGCAAATCAGCAGGACGACATTCAATCACGTCATTGTCTCCAACAGCTAATTTCCTTACAGCCTCATTCACCTTGCCTGGGGCTTTGCCGTAATGCCCTAACAAATAGCTCTTTACTTCGTTAGTGATGGACTTGTAGCGCTCACCGGTCATCACATTTAATACTGCTTGGGTACCTACAATTTGAGATGTTGGCGTTACTAGAGGAGGAAAGCCCAAGTCCTCTCGTACTTTTGGAATTTCGGCCAAGACATCATCCATGCGGTTGAGCGCGCCTTGTTCTTTTAATTGATTAGACAAATTAGAAATCATCCCACCCGGCACTTGGTTAACCAATACACGGGTATCGACACCGGTAAACTCACTCTCAAATTGCCAATATTTCTTTCTTACTTCTCGGAAATAAGCAGTCACCTCTTGCAAAGCTCCAAGATCGAGACCTGTGTCGTATTCGGTCCCTTTGAATGCGGCTACGATACTCTCAGTCGTAGGATGACTAGCCCCCTCAGAGAAAGAGGAGTTACATGTATCAATCAGAGTGGCGCCATTTTCAACCCCTCGCAACAAACACATGCTGGCAAGACCTGAGGTTGCATGGCTATGTAAATGGACTGGCACACTCACTGCTTTGCTGATGGCTTTAACAATGTCTGTGGTCATTTGCGGGGTCAATAAACCTGCCATATCCTTGATGGCAATTGTATCTGAACCCATTTCCTCTAATTGCTTCGCCATCGCAACAAAATATGCAATATCGTGCACTGGGCTAGTGGTATAGGCAATCGTACCTTCAGCATGTTTTTTGGCTTTTTTGACCGCTTCAATAGAAACACGAATGTTGCGTGTATCGTTCATCGCATCAAAGACGCGGAAGACATCGACACCGTTATCAGCGGATTTCTGAATAAAAGCACGCACTACATCATCTGAATAATGACGATATCCAAGAAGATTTTGGCCTCTCAGTAACATTTGTAAAGGCGTGTTAGGAATCGCTTTTCTTAACTTGGTCAGCCTTTCCCATGGATCTTCTTTGAGATAGCGCACGCAGGCGTCAAATGTGGCTCCGCCCCAGGCTTCTAAAGACCAAAAACCTATCGAGTCTAATTTACTGCAAATAGGTAACATGTCATCGGTGCGCATTCTTGTCGCAATTAGCGACTGATGCCCGTCACGAAGAACCAACTCTGTAATTTTTACTTTTGCCATAATCTACCAATAATTCAAAAATTAAATACCTTCATGAGCAGCTAGTGCAGCGGAGATAGCTGCCGCAATAAGCTCTGGAGGAAATCCGGTTGCATAATTAATAAGCTCAGGGTGCGATTCCACAAAGCTGGTATTGAATTCACCCGCTTGAAAATCAGGATGCTTTAAAATTTCCTGATAATAAGGAATAGTGGTTTTCACACCGTATACCAACATATCACTTAACGCGCGTCTTCCGCGTTCTGTAACACTTTGCCAATCTAATGCCCAAACAGTCAGTTTGGCGCACATAGAATCATAATAGGGCGGGATGACATAGCCACTGTAAATAGCTGCATCCATTCTCACACCCGGTCCGCCAGGTGCGTAATATCGAGTGATTTTGCCAAAGCTAGGCAAGAAATCGTTTTTGGGGTCTTCTGCATTAATGCGGAACTCCATCGCAAAACCGCGGTAGCCAACTTCTTCTTGCTTGTACTGTAAGGGCTGACCATCAGCAATACGAATCTGCTCTTGAACAATATCAATACCAGTAATGGTCTCTGTTACCGTATGCTCAACCTGCAAACGGGTATTCATTTCCATAAAATAGAAGGTGTTATCGGAATCCAGAAGAAACTCAACCGTACCCGCATTTTCATAACCAACGGCCTTCGCCGCCTTCACGGCTAAATTACCGATATATTCTCTTTGCGCCTCACTTAACTGAGGCGACGGAGCGATTTCAATCAATTTTTGATTGCGGCGTTGGATTGAGCAGTCTCGTTCAAACAAATGAATGACATTGCCATGGGAATCACCTAAGACTTGCACTTCGATATGGCGTGGATTGACCACACACTTTTCCAGAAATACTTCTGGCTTGCCGAATGCCTTGCTTGCCTCTGAAATGACTCTGTCATAATTGCTTAGCAATTCTTTTTCGTCGTTACAGCGACGAATACCTCGGCCACCACCACCATTGGTTGCTTTAAGCATCACAGGGTAACCAATTTTTTTGGCTAGCTTCACTGCGTCTTCTAAACTATCCAAGTTGCCATCACTGCCAGGCGTGCAGGGGATACCTGCTGCAATCATCGCCTTGCGAGCTTCAATTTTGTCACCCATTTGGCGAATGACATCCGCGTTAGGCCCGATAAACTTGATACCACGACGGGCACAAATTTCTGCCAGCTCTGGATTTTCAGAGAGAAAGCCATATCCGGGATGAAGCGCATCGCAGCCAGCTGCAACAGCAATATTCACAATATTATGAGCATTCAAATACCCTATCACAGGGTCTGAACCAATATTGTATGCCTCGTCGGCTTTTTTTACGTGCAGAGCATGTCGGTCGGCATCCGAGTAGATAGCCACAGATTTAATACCCATCTCAGAGCATGCTCTGACGATACGGACCGCAATTTCACCGCGATTTGCTACAAGAATTTTCTTTATCACTGTTCAACCTAAAGGATCAAAATTTATATGCTTTTTTTGACACAAAATGCCGCAAATTATATCATGCGGCCCCTATGACTGCACAACACATCATCAATCACATTGAATTTTCAAGGAAATCCTTGAAGATTCATGATACAATCGCGATTTCGCATTTTTCGAGGGTAATTAGCCAGCTAGCAGCACAGCAAGGCCAGCTGGAATGGACTCTCGAAGGGCAAGCTGCGGCGCAACATTCAAAACCGCGTTTGCATTTAACTATGTCAGCATCAATGCAATTATTGTGCCAAAGGTGTTTAAAACCTTTAAATCACAATTTGAATGTTGATCAAGTGTATGAATTAGTGAAGGATGAGTCTGAAATCCCTTTGGATGACGACTCTCAACATGAGTACTTGGTTATTTCTGATGCATTTGATGTACTTCAGTTAATCGAAGACGAATTGATTTTGGCGATGCCGTATGCACCCAAACATGATGGAACATGTGATGTTGATGGTCCTCTAGAGTCAGGTGAGCCTTTAGGGGCTTTTGCGGCATTAAAGAGTTTAAAATTAGATAGGCATTAATGCCTGAGTTTTTTTAGGAGTAAATTATGGCCGTTCAACAAAATAAAAAGTCCCCATCAAAGCGTGGTATGCACCGCTCACATGACTTTTTAACTAACCCACCTTTGGCGGTTGAGCCAACGACGGGTGAAGTACATTTGCGTCATCACGTGAGCCCAAACGGCTTCTATCGTGGTCGCAAGGTAATGCCAGCAAAAGGCGAATAATTAAGGTTTTTCATTACCAAGCCATGAAGTCTTCTGACTTTGTGGCTTTTTTTCATGGCATTCATTCATAGATAAATCACAATGACAGTCACGATTGCCGTAGATGTGATGGGTGGGGACCACGGTGCTAAAGTGACCGTTCCTGCAACCCTTTCTTTCCTCAAAACACACCCCGATGTTCGGGTCATTCTTGTCGGCCAGCAGCCTGCCATCGAGCAAGCGCTAACAGCTCAAAAAATTAGCCAGCATCCACAAATTGAAATTCATCATGCAACTGAGGTGGTGGAAATGGATGAATCCCCTCAAAGTGCGCTCAAGAACAAAAAAGATTCTTCAATGCGAGTGGCGATTAATCTTGTTAAAGATGGAATCGCATCTGCATGCGTAAGTGCCGGAAATACCGGCGCACTCATGGCAACTGCTCGTTTTGTTCTTAAAACGCTTCCAGGTATCGATAGGCCAGCCATTGCGGCGGCATTGCCCAATGAAAAAGGAACGACCTATATGCTCGATTTGGGTGCAAACGCAGACTGCACACCGGAGCATTTGCTGCAGTTCGCGATCATGGGGGCGATGCTGGTGAATTCTGTCGAGCATAAAGAAAACCCATCTGTGGGTTTGCTAAACATCGGCTCTGAGGATATTAAAGGTAATGAAGTTGTTAAAAAAGCGGCTGAATTATTACGTGCTAGTCATTTAAATTTCTTTGGTAATGTTGAAGGTGATGATATTTATCGCGGTACAACTGATTTGGTAGTTTGTGACGGCTTTGTCGGTAATGTCGCTTTAAAAACTTCCGAGGGGTTGGCACATATGATAAGTGCTTTCCTGACCAAAGAATTCAAGCGTAATGCGTTTACTAAATTTGCTGCTCTATTGGCTATGCCAGTCATTAAAGCATTCAAGAAAGATCTAGACCCTAGGCGTTACAATGGTGCAAGTTTTCTGGGTTTGCGCGGAGTTGTGGTAAAAAGTCATGGTGGTACAGATGCATTTGGTTTCGAGCACGCTATTTTAAAAGCTGTAGAAGAGGCAAGAAATAATATTGTCGAAAAAATTTCTGCTCAGCTTGAAATTGAACATGCAAAATTAAATCAAGAAAATTCCACACCAATTCAATAAGTTACATTGCTTTTTAAAAGGCTTTTATATGACCAAAGCGGCAAGATATTCTCGAATCATCGGTACAGGCAGTTACTTGCCCGAGAAGGTTCTTACCAACGCTGACTTGGAGAAAATGGTTGATACCACGGACGAGTGGATATTTACCCGAACTGGCATTCGTAAGCGACATATCATTGCTGATAATCAAGCAACGACAGACATGGCTATGATTGCGGCCCAGCGTGCTATTGAGGCTGCAGGTGTAGCGCAGTCTGATATTGATTTGATCATATTTGCTACAACCACACCTGACCGTACTTTCCCGAGCTCGGCATGCATACTGCAAAAGAAAATGAATATGCATGAATGTCCCGCATTTGATATTCAGGCTGTTTGTAGTGGCTTTGTTTATGCATTATCCGTAGCGGATCAATTTATTCGTTCTGGCATGTCCTCTTGCGCCTTGGTCATAGGAGCAGATGCCATGTCAAGAATCACTGACTGGAGCGATCGCAGCAATTGTATTTTGTGGGGTGACGGTGCTGGCGCAGTGGTGCTAAAGGCCAGCGCAGAGCCAGGTATACTTTCAAGTCATATTCATGCCGATGGCAGTCATATTGATCTTTTAACTGTTCCTCAAGGGGTCTCTGATTTATCAGGCGACAAGACCATCAAAATGGAAGGCAACGCAGTGTTCAAAATGGCGGTGAATACTCTGGATGCTATTGTGGATGAGACCCTTATCGCCAATGGCATGAGTAAATCAGATATTGACTGGCTAGTGCCGCACCAAGCCAATATTCGTATCCTTCAATCCACGGCAAAAAAGCTTGGCATGAGTATGGAGCGGGTGGTTGTAACCGTTGACGAACATGGTAATACCTCAGCGGCATCTATTCCGCTCGCACTGGATGTTGCTGTCAGAGATGGGCGCATTAAGAAAAACGAGACCATTCTAATGGAAGCATTTGGTGGTGGTTTTACTTGGGGCTCTGTTTTACTGAAATTTTAAAGAGGTAGATATGCAATTTGCGATGTTTCCCGGACAAGGCTCTCAATCAGTGGGCATGATGAATGGCTTTGAAGAGCATGCCATCATTAAACAAACATTCGAACACGCCGCCGATATCCTCAAACAAGATGTCTGGGCTATGGTTACACAGCCTAATGAGCTACTCAATCAAACTACTAACACACAACCGTTAATGCTAATTGCTGGCTTTGCTACATGGAAATTATGGCAATCTCAAATCGGTACCTTGCCGAGCGCGATGGCAGGCCATAGTCTGGGTGAATATACAGCTTTGGTCGCCGCTGGTGTTATCAGCTTTGAAGATGCTTTGCCTTTGGTGAGATATCGCGCCGAAGTGATGCAGGGCGCAGTTGCTGAGGGTGTTGGTGCGATGGCGGCAATCCTTGGTTTAGAAGATAGCGTCGTGAATGAAGTTTGCCAATCCGCTGCTCAGGGTCAGGTATTAGAAGCCGTGAATCTTAACTCCCCAGGCCAAGTCGTGATTGCAGGCCATCGCGAAGCAGTCGAACGTGGCATGGAGGCTGCAAAAGCCAAAGGCGCAAAACGTGCATTGCTACTTCCGGTCAGCGTACCTTCACATTGCGCTTTAATGAAACCAGCTGCGGATAAGTTAGCTAGCTACTTACAAAATGTGCAATTTTCAACACCAACGGTTCAAGTTTTGCAGAATGCTGATGTGATAGCTTATCAAGATGCAGAAAAAATTAAGGATGCTCTTGTGCGTCAGTTATATAGTCCAGTGCGCTGGGTAGAGACTGTTCAAACGTTGCGTGAACAAGGCATTACACAAGCTTTTGAATGTGGCCCAGGCAAAGTATTGGCTGGTTTAGCAAAGCGCATCGTGGACGATTTTAATTGCGTGGCCATTATTAATAATGATGCTTTAACTGAAGCAAAAAACTTAACTGCCTAATCACAGGGGAGAATCGAATGACATTACAAGGACAAATCGCTCTAGTCACTGGTGCAAGCCGAGGTATCGGGGCTGCAATTGCTCATGCACTTGGCGAACAGGGCGCTGTCGTGATTGGTAGTGCAACTAGCCAATCTGGCGCAGATAAAATTTCTGCCGCATTAAAGCAAGCCAATATTCAAGGCACTGGGATAGTGCTAGATGTGAATGATGCAGCTCAAATTGAAGCAGTGCTCAAGCAAATTTCAGAACAATATGGAGATGTGAGTGTATTGGTGAACAATGCAGGTATCACCAAAGACACTTTACTGATGAGAATGTCTGACGAGGATTGGAATTCTGTCATCTCTACCAATTTAACCTCTGTTTTTAGAATGTCACAGGCTGTGCTTCGTCCTATGATGAAAGCAAGAACAGGACGTATTATCAGCATTTCATCTGTTGTAGGCCACATGGGGAACGCTGGACAAACCAATTACTGTGCCACTAAAGCTGGTATTTCAGGCTTCACCAAGTCACTAGCCAAAGAATTGGGTAGCCGCAATATTACTGTTAACTGCGTAGCACCAGGATTTATCGACACAGACATGACCAGAGAGCTGTCTGAAGAACATAGAAATAATTTATTGCAACATATCCCTTTGGGCAGACTGGGCTCGGATAAAGATATTGCTGCTGCTGTCGTATTTTTAGCTTCACCATCAGCCGCTTACATCACTGGAGAGACTATCCATGTGAATGGCGGGATGTATATGGCGTAATATTCATCGTAAGTTTTTTGTAATCCTGCCGCTTTTTGTTAAAATGGCAGTGCTTTTAAAGCGTATTTCTATAAATTTAAGGGGTAAAAGATGTCTGACATCGAACAACGCGTCAAAAAAATTGTTGTAGAACAATTAGGTGTAGAAGAAGCCAATGTTAAAAACTCATCCTCATTTGTAGATGATTTGGGTGCTGATTCACTCGACACAGTTGAATTGGTTATGGCGCTTGAAGAAGAGTTCAATTGTGAAATTCCTGACGAAGAAGCAGAGAAAATCACGACAGTGCAACAAGCCATCGATTACGTCAACGCGCACGTAAAATAATTTTTATTTCTCGGTGTAATTTTGTCCCATCCTCAAAACGGGTCTAGAAGACGCGTAGTCGTTACCGGTTTAGGTGTTGTTTCTCCAGTAGGCAACAATGTTGCTACTGCTTGGAACAATCTCCTAGCCGGAAAATCTGGTATTACCCGTATCAGCAAGTTTGATCCCAGTCAGTTCTCATCTCAGATTGCCGGAGAGGTTAAAGATTTTGATGTAGCAGAATTTTTATCTCCGAAAGAAGCAAGACGTATGGATACTTTTATTCAATACGGTCTTGTAGCAGGCATCGAAGCATTTAAAGATTCTGGTTTAGAAGTCACTGAACAAAACGCTGAACGTATTGGTGTTTCTATTGGCTCTGGTATTGGTGGTTTGCGGCTAATAGAAGAGACCAATGATACCTATGACGAGGGTGGTCCAAGAAAAATATCACCGTTTTTCATTCCAGGCACCATCATTAATATGATTTCTGGCAACCTGTCTATTATGTTTGGCTTCAAAGGTCCAAATGTTTCGATTGTGACAGCTTGTACCACTGGTACGCATTCTATTGGTGATGCCGCAAGAATGATTGAGTATGGTGATGCGGATGTCATGATTGCAGGCGGAGCGGAAGCTGCGATAACCGAGCTTTCTGTAGGGGGATTTGCCTCTGCAAGAGCGCTCTCTGCTCGTAATGATGATCCGGCAACAGCAAGTCGTCCTTGGGATAAAGACCGCGATGGATTTGTGATTGGCGAAGGTGCTGGCGTCATGGTGCTTGAGGAGTATGAATCAGCCAAAAAACGTGGCGCTAAGATTTATGCTGAACTCGTGGGCTATGGTATGAGTGCTGACGCTTACCACATGACCGCCCCCAATATGGATGGTCCTAGAAGATCTATGAGAAATGCACTTAATAATGCTGGGGTTAACCCAGATCAGGTGCAATTTATTAATGCTCATGGAACATCCACGCCGTTAGGTGATACCAACGAAAGTAATGCCATTAAAGCAGCGTTTGGTGATCACGCTTATAAACTTGTTGTGAACTCAACCAAGTCCATGACTGGCCATCTACTTGGCGGTGCAGGCGGTTTAGAGTCGGTATTTACTGTGCTTTCGCTGTACCATCAAAAATCGCCACCTACCATAAACATTTTCAACCAAGATCCAGAATGTGATTTGGACTATTGTGCGAATCAAGCGCGCGATCTGAAAATTGAATATGCGCTAAAAAATAACTTTGGTTTTGGCGGAACCAATGGCTCTTTGCTGTTCAAAAAAATCTAAAACTTCAAACTGATCAACTACTACCGCAAATTTTGATGAACAGTCTTCAAAAAAACAGCGGAATCTTAATCAACGGCCAATTTGACGCAAATCTCCCTGTAATGGATAGAGGTTTGGCATATGGTGATGGTGTTTATCGAACCTTTGTGGTTCGTCAAGGCACTCCGTTGTTGTGGGCAATGCAATATCAAAAATTGCTGCATGATGCTCAACAATTAAATTTGAATATCTGCCCAGCCGAGCAACTGTTACATGAAATTCAATTGCTTTCAGCTGACTCAGTCCAATGCGTGATTAAAGTCATCATTACGCGAGGTGAGGGTGGGCGCGGCTATGCCATTCCTGCAAATTGCATGGAAAACCGTATCCTTGTCTTGAGCGAATATCCTCAATATGCAGAGCATATTCTTGAGCATGGAGCTAAAATTTTTCTGTGTGAGTTGAGGTTGTCACATCAACCCAAGCTAGCAGGTATTAAGCACCTAAATCGACTTGAGAATGTTCTAGCTAGAAGCGAATGTAAGCTTATAGAATTTCAAGATGGACTATTGTTAGATCAGAATGACAATGTTGTGGAATGTACTTCAGGCAATATATTTGCTCGCTTTGGCAATCAACTCATTACGCCAAAGTTACACGATTGTGGCGTTGCAGGAGTTGTTAGAGATTGGATTATTCAACAATCCCATCAATGGTCTCTAGAAACGCAGGAGTCCATGTTAACTCTGTCACAACTGGAACAAGCCGATGAAGTATTGATGACCAACAGCGTAATCGGAGCCATGAATATTAGTCAGCTTAACAATATTACTTGGCATCACAATACACTGGCGAAACAAATACGCAAGGCCTTAGGCATATCAGCATGAAATTAATATTCTTACTTATTCGATTAGCGCTTATTTCCGGAATTGCTGTTTGCGCATGGCTATTTTATTTCGCTGAATCGACAATCAATCCGGTCGATCAAAACCAGACTTTTGAGATTGATGCTGGCACCAACTTTAGGAATATATGCCAGCACTTGGTCCAACAAAAAATTATTAATCACGCATATAGTTTTGAATTATTAGCGCGTTTACTTCAACAGGATAAGCAAATAAAAGCTGGTATCTATGGAATCAAACCTAGCATTAGTCATTACGAGCTCATCAATCAACTAACTTCAGGGATCGATAATCAAGCCAGCATCACCTTTATTGAGGGCTGGAATTTTTCAGATCTTAGACAAGCACTCAATAAAAATGAGCATATCAAGCACATGACCATGGCTGAGAGCGATAAAAAAATACTAGAATTTGTGGGTGCGGTTGAAAATCATCCTGAGGGCTTGTTTTATCCAGATACATATTATTTCAACCCAAACACGAGTGATAGAGAGATACTCAAGCGCGCTTACGATACGATGCAGAGAAAACTGTTGCGCGAGTGGCAAATCAGAGATCAAGGTTTGCCCTACAAAACTCCCTACGAAGCTTTGATTATGGCGTCTATTATTGAGAAAGAAACTGGAAGATCTTCTGAACGTGCCATGATCGCTGGGGTATTTCTTAACCGTCTCAGGATAGGCATGCGCCTACAGACAGACCCAACCGTCATTTATGGCTTAGGGCAAAAATTTGATGGCAATATTCGCAAAGCTGATTTGCTAAGAGATAGCCTTTACAATACTTACACACGTGATGGTTTGCCGCCCACACCCATTGCTATGCCGGGATTAGCCTCTATCCATGCAGCACTGCATCCAAGTAATACGGATGCTTTATATTTTGTCGGCAAAGGTGATGGAAGTCACTATTTCAGCCGCTCGCTAAGTGAGCATAATCATGCTGTCACGCAATATCAATTAAGGCAAAAGTAATGCAAGGAAAATTTATTACTTTAGAGGGCATGGATGGGGCTGGAAAAAGCACACACATTCCTTTTATTCAAAATTTGCTAGCACAAGCAGGGTATTCCGTTGTGAGTACACGTGAGCCAGGGGGTACAGAACTGGGTGAAAAGCTACGTGAAATACTGTTGCATGACGCAATGCATGTAGATACTGAGACTTTACTGATGTTTGCTGCAAGAGCTGAGCATTTACAACAGCTCATACTTCCCGCTTTGAATGCCGGATCTTGGGTGCTTTCAGATCGCTTTACTGATGCTACATTTGCCTATCAAAGTGGGGCAAAGGGCTTAAATGCCGAAAGAGTGTTGCAACTAGAGTCATGGGTGCAAGGCCAACTTCAGCCAGATTTAACATTACTATTCGATGTGCCTGTAGAGATTAGCGTAGCAAGGCTAGCGCAAGCAAGAACCCCAGATAAATTTGAGCGAGAGTCGGCTGATTTTTTTACTCGCATACGAAATGCATATCTTGGCCGTGCGAATCAACATCCTGAACGCATCGCCGTGATTGACTCCAATCAAGCGATTCATCTCGTTGAGCAACAAATCATCCAAGCCCTAAAATCAGTGTTATGAGCTACAAAGTCTATCCTTGGCAGTTATCAACATGGGCTATGCTGAAGCAACAGCAAGATAAAATGCATCACGCCATTTTATTGAGTGGAGAGCAGGGGATAGGTAAACAGCATTTTGCAAATACACTTGCTCAGTCTCTACTTTGTCAACAGCCTTCGCAAGAGGGGTTTGCATGTGGCGAATGTCAAAGCTGCCATTGGTTTAGCTACCAAACACATCCAGACTTTAAATTGGTTAGCGCCGAAAACGATGATGAAGACGACGATAAAAAGTCCACGAGTAAAAAAACACAGATCAGTGTCCATCAAATACGAACACTCAACGATTTTTTAGCACTCAGCAGCCATCAAGGCAAGAAGGTTGTGTTGATCACCCCAGCTGAAGATATGAATCTTGCAGCCACTAACGCCTTGCTCAAGATGTTAGAAGAGCCTCCTAATAATGCATTCTTTATTCTCGTCAGTCATTCAAGCAAACGGTTGCTGGCGACTATTAGAAGTCGATGCCAACAAGTCAATATGCAATGTCCAGATAGCGAAATAGGGCAGAGATGGCTCAAACAGGAAGGCTTATCAGTCAGCTCACAACAGTTAAGATATGTTGGCGGCAGCCCACTAAAAGCTATTCAACAAGAAGATTATGATGACTGCATGCGCTTAGTTAAAAGCTTGATGGATGGAAGATTAATGGATATCAGTCAGGCGGTTAATTTTTGCCAATCTATAGGCATGGCAAAGTCAGTAGATGTCTTACAGAAATGGTTGCATGATCTTTTGTCGACCACAAATAATCTTCCAGCGCGCTACCATGAGATCTCTGCCGAAAAATTAACTACCTTAGCGAAACAACTTGAACTAAGTAGAGGGTTTGATTTGCTAGATCAATTAAATTATTTCAGACGACATGCACAACATCCACTGAACCAAGAATTACAATTTGAATCTATCTGTCTGAATTACACAAAGATTTTTAAAGAAGCCGCATGATGCAATTGAATTTTGTCGACTCTCATTGTCATTTAAATTTTCCTGGGCTTGCAGAGCAATTACCCAGCATCAGGGAAAACATGATGAACCATCATGTTGGCCACGCTTTGTGCATCTCTGTGAATTTACAGGATTATCCTCAGGTGCTCGCCTTAGCTGAACAGTATGAAAACTTTTATGCCACGGTTGGGATACATCCAGATTATGAGGATATTCCAGAGTTTACTGTTGAGGAACTGATAAATCTTGCGCAGCACCCTAAGGTGGTAGGTATTGGAGAAACCGGTCTAGACTATTTCAGGTTGACTGGAGATTTGGAATGGCAGCGCGATCGTTTTCGTAAACATATTCATGCGGCAAAACAGGTAAAGAAACCCTTAATTATTCATACCCGTTCAGCAGCCAAAGATACCATTCAAATAATGCAACAAGAAGGTGCTGATGAAGTGGCCGGTGTGATGCATTGTTTTACAGAATCCTACGAAGTAGCCAAACAAGCGATGGATTTGGGATTTTATATTTCCATTTCTGGAATCGTAACATTTAAAAATGCTGCAGATTTGCGAGAAGTTGTGCGTCAGGTTCCATTAGAAAGACTGCTGATAGAAACTGATTCTCCTTATCTTGCGCCAGTCCCGTATCGAGGAAAAACTAATCAACCAGCCTTTGTGAAATATGTCGCAGAGGAAATTGCCAAAATTAAAGGAATTTCTTTGGAAGAAGTCGCTCAAACCACCACCAACAACTTTTTTAGGCTATTTTTACCTCATAGCACACCGGTTTAGTTTAGAATGCCGTTTTTACGCTGTTTTTGACGTTTTTTCGCTCAACCAATACAGTTTGCCTAATATTTATTTTTTTCTGGATTTTAAGGGGTTATATGAAGTCATTTTTCAATCGTCAGTCCGTTGTACTTATTTTGGGCGCTATTTTTAGTTTTTCTGCGTTTGCAGGTCCAAAGTCTTACACCGAAGATCAATTTTTAACGGCTTTTAGTGGCAAATCCAAAAAAGTTGTACTAGAAAGACTAGGCGCACCAGTTAAAAAAGAACAATCAGTAAAACCAACCAATGCCAACAGTATGATTGCAGGAAGAGGCAAAGAGTCCAGCAAACCAGTCAATGTTGAAATGTGGTACTACAATGGCTTAGTGAACTACGCGCCAAATAAGTCTTATAAATTTACTGAACTCACTTTTGTGAATGATCGCTGCTCAAATATTGCTTTTTTCAATAACAAGTAGTGCGACCATAGAATCAACCAAGCCCACGAAAGTGGGCTTTTTTTCATTCTTGCATAACCCTTTATTGCGCATAATGTATATTATGTAAAATAACATATTTAGATTTAAGGCCCTAGACAAGGGCCTTAATAAAATAAGCTACTTCGCCTGTTTCAAGCTAGTAATCTCCTGGCCAATCGCCTCGTCTCGCAGATTCTGATTTAACTGCTCCGCTATCTGAATATGAGAATCTGCACTGGCTAAATCAGGCTTTAACTTATCAAGTTTAGCCAGATAGATATGACTAAGCGCTTGCCAATAATCGCTTTGGAATTGTTTTGCTGAGCTTAATAATAGATTAAGCGTTTTGTAGGCTTGTGCATAATTTTTTGCTTGGGTGTAAAAAATACCTAACTGCAATTGAATATCAGCCTTCTCATCGGCTGAACCATATCGTTCAGCTGATAATAATTTCTTAATTTGGTATTCAATGGCCTTATTAAAATCATTACTATCGGCATACATATTTGCGATTCGACCCAATACATCCATACGCTCAGTATCATTCTGAGCCAATGTGAAAGCCGTATCATAATGCGACTTGGCCACATCATATTTAGACAACTGTGTATTAGCATCCCCCATCAGGTTTAAAACAACGCGCTGATAGGCAGAAACATTGTTTTTCTTTGCTAATGCATAGGCAAGTTCGTATTGCTCTAATGCTTGTTGCGGTTTATTTTGTTGCAAAAAGGTATTACCCAGTTGTCCCAACAGGACCATACGTTCAGTTTCAACGCTTTGCAGATCTATGGCTTGGTTAAATGCTGGGACAGCTTTGTCATACTCTGATTGCGAAAATAACGCCTTCCCTTGGCAGGCCCATCCATCTGCTAATTTGGGATTTTGCTTGATAAGCAATTGAGAAATATCTAAAGCTTTTTCTAAATTACCTTTTTTAATCTCTTGATTACAATTAAAAATGTTATCTTTAACAGTATCTGCATTGACACCCACTGAAACACTAACGATTGCGCTTGCGAGTAATACCTTAGCCCATTGATTCATCTTTTATTCCGCCATATTCATTAAAGTTTGCTCATCGATAATCTTAATCGACAGCGCCTGTGCCTTTTCTAGCTTAGTTCCGGCATCTGCTCCTGCCAATAAATAATCCGTATTTTTGGATACGCTTCCACTCACCTTACCACCTAATGACTCTATCATTGATTTCGCTTGGTCTCTGCTCATATTTGGTAAGGTGCCAGTAATGACAAATGTTTTGCCAGAAAATTCAGGATGATGTTGTATCGCTAAAGGTTCGGGCCAATGAATACCTGCCCCACCCTCACTCTCAGTGCTTATTAAGTATTTCAAAACTTCTTGGTTGTGAGGCTCAGCAAAGAAATTTACGATAGACTCTGCTACCACAGGCCCCACGTCTGGCACTTCTTGTAGTTGATCTTGCTGTGCATGCATCAAATCAACAAAGTTCGGATAATATTTAGCCAAGTCCTTTGCAGTAGCCTCACCCACGTTTCTGATACCTAGAGCATAGATAAATCTCGCGAGTGTGGTTTTCTTGCTGGCCTCGATAGCTTGCATGATATTTTGCGCAGATTTTTCACCCATTCGATCCAATTCTGCCAAAGTTTGTACATCTAACTGGTAAATATCAGATAAAGCATGCACTAAATTAGCATCAACTAACTGCTCGACTAGCTTATCCCCTAGCCCTTCAATATCCATAGCTTTACGAGAGGCGAAGTGAATAATAGCCTGCTTGCGTTGCGCATCACAAAAGAGTCCCCCAGTACACCTGGCAACTGCTTCGTCTGATTGCTTTAGGATATGTGAACCACAGACTGGGCATTGATGCGGCATATTAAATATTTGGCTAAACTCGGGACGCTTTTCGAGTCTGACTGCGACCACTTCTGGAATCACGTCCCCCGCCCTACGGACGATTACCGTATCACCGATACGTATATCTTTACGCCGCATCTCATCCTCATTATGAAGGGTGGCATTGGTAACGGTGACACCTCCCACAAATACAGGCTTCAATCTGGCAACAGGCGTGATAGCACCGGTTCGGCCGACTTGAACATCAATACCTTCGACGATCGTTTCTGCCTCCTCCGCTGGGAATTTATGCGCGATTGCCCATCTCGGTGCTCGCGAGACAAAACCAAGCTCTTCTTGATAGGCTAATAGATTGACTTTATAGACGACTCCATCAATATCATAGGGCAATTGAGCCCGCTTACTTTGCATAGTTTGATAGAACTGCATAAGACCTGCGACGCCAGTAACAATGTTACGCTCAGCGCAAACTGGCAAGTGCAATTCATGGAGAAGTTGCATACACGCATGATGGGAACTAGGGATATGCAAACCCTCGCTAGCACCTAATCCATAGGCGTAAAAAGATAATGGGCGAGTCGCGGTAATCGCCGGATCTAACTGTCGTAAGCTACCAGCGGCGGCATTGCGCGGATTGGCAAACAGCTTGGCGCCGAGTCGCTCTTGCTCCTGGTTTAATCTTTCAAAATCGGCTTTGTGCATTAACACTTCCCCACGCACCTCCAATAATTTGGGGGCATGAGGATGGAATAAACGCATAGGAATTGACTTTATAGTACGTAAATTGTGCGTAACATCTTCACCGGTGTATCCATCACCTCGCGTTGCGCCTTGAACAAACACACCATTTTCATAGGTCAGCGTAATGGCAAGTCCATCAAACTTTGGCTCTACTGCGTATTCTATGATTTCAGCGCCTATGATTTCACGTATACGCTTATCAAAACTCTCTACCTCATCCTGACTAAACGCATTGTTCAAGGAGAGCATCGCCTGCTTATGCACCACTTCTTGAAAGCTATTTAAAGGAGTTGCACCGACTCGTTGACTGGGCGAATCAGCCGTCACCAATTGGGGGAATTCACGCTCTAATGCGAGCAATTCTCGGAATAAGCCATCGTATTCATTATCGCTAATCGTGGGTGCATCCAAGACATAGTAATGATAGTCGTGCTGAGTGATTTCTTGGGTAAGTTGCTGATGACGAACTTGAGCAACGCCAAGAGAATCTTGTGGATGATTTGGCGGATCTAAGTCAAACAACCCTGATTGCTTTTCCATAGAGGACTATCTAAATAACCTTAAAGCAGTATCGCAACCAGAGGGAATTCCTCGGGCATTCATTTGATCTTGAATCAGCTTGATTTGTTGATTAATTTTTTCTAAATGTAGCTCAGATAATTCTCGCTGTTGTTCGTCTACTAATACTCCACCAAGAGCCGTTTCCATTTTCTTTGCTATATCGAGCATGACATCAAACACCTCTGCACAATCAGCCGTACGAGGGATATCTAATTGGAATGTAACTCCTTTAAGAACTACTGTCCTGAGCATATCTTGGTTAAATGGATTTCTCTCTATATTTTCCAAGCTAAAAAGTATTTGATTGTTTTCGCTTAGAAAAACATATTTCCCATCTTGAATTTGTAAATGATTTGCCTCTGCTAAGCCGCGAAACTTTGTTCCGGTAAACCGTCCTGAGACGCCATGTAATAGGTGCAATCTTACTGTCTTATCAACCAGAATACAGAACTGATCAAGCTCTCTAGCTTTTTCCAAGACATTAGAATTCGAAATCCATTTTGGAGAGCTGGATAATTGATTTTGCAAATACTCAACTAACTGGCTAAATTGTTGAACATCTTGTTCTGATATAGCACCGTCACGACTTACCAATTGCAATCCTAGCAACATACGCTGATAGGAAATATCCGCTTTAATGAGTGAGCTATGTTGCCATTCACCAGCCGTATTTTGTGCGTAAATTTGTAAAAGGGATTGCAATCCTGCTGGCGGAAATAACTGCTCTATCACGCTTTGTAGATTCATTTTCTTGCCGTCGTCAGATGTCAATTCAAATTGCACAATGGTGTCAATATCTTCACTGACCTCGACAGGCAAATCATGGCTTGATTTTGATGAGATTGATGTAACAGGTTGCGGCTCATCCATACTTTGCAAAGGCTGATTGATGTTTTCTAAGACATCATCTGCTACTTTGTTATTTGACTCTGTGCTTGATTCGAATGTGATGAGATGATCATCAGAGCTCGCTTGATCAAATGATGCCTCAGCAGAAAACTCAACTTCATCTTCATCAAAAAATGAACTGTCTTGAATAGCAATATCAGTCTCTGACAAGGTCCTCTCGTTAGATATATCTACATCTGTATCATCAATGGCATCAAACTCTGGCTGATTCTCTAGGTCGCGATTTTCAACTGCCTGCGCTTCATTATGCTTGTGTAAGCGTCTTGCTTGCCATCGATTATAGGCGAGAGTAAAACCGATAATCAGTGCTCCGATAATCAGCAGTGAAATGGTCATATCATTAAACATTCAGCCACCCTTTTTCTCATATTCCTAGTTAAGCTCAGCTAATACTGGCTCTTGCATCTTCATAGCTGCGTCCATATCCACCTCAACAACTCGTGAAACTCCAGACTCTTGCATCGTGACACCAATCAACTGCTGCGCCATTTCCATCGTAATTTTATTATGACTCACGAATAAAAATTGCGTACGCTCAGACATTTTTTTGACCATCTCGCAAAATCGAACGGTATTGCTATCATCAAGAGGTGCGTCTACTTCGTCCATCAAGCAAAATGGTGCTGGGTTGAGTTTGAACAGAGCAAATACCAAAGCCAGAGCGGTCAGTGCTTTTTCTCCGCCAGAAAGCAAATGGATGGTGGAGTTTTTCTTGCCTGGTGGCTGAGCAAATACTTGTACCCCACTATCGAGAATTTCAGCGCCCAATAGCTCAAGCTTTGCTTGACCTCCGCCGAAGAGATCTTTAAATAAGTCTCCAAAGTGACGATTGGTTTCATCATAGGTGGATTGAAGCCGTGAGCGAGTTTCGCGATCGATTTTAACAATGGCGTCTTCCAAAGTAGAAATTGCTTGCTCTAAATCCGAGGCTTGACTGTCAAGATACTGTTTACGCTGAACCTCACTCTCAAGCTCCTGTATAGCAGCCAAATTAACCGCACCTAAAGCATCAATTTGCAGTTGGATTTGTTGTGTCCGCTCTTCCCATTGTTGCGCCCTAGCATTGCTTGGCATTTCTTGTAACAACAAAGACTCTTCGATATCTAATTCACTTAGACGGTTTTGACAGCGCTCAAAATTGAGCCGCATTTCTTGTTCTAGCAAGCGCGCTTGCTCTAACTTGTCGCGCATAGGATGAATAAGCTGTTCAATTTGGATACGGAAGCGCTCACGATCTTGCAAAGTCTGCTCAAATTGGGCCATAGCGTCTCTCACCTCGACCAGCTTTTTTTCTTTTTCCTGCTTATCGATAACAGCTGTCTGGAGGCTTTGTTGCAATCCTTCCATTTTGGCCGCATTTAACATCGTTACAATTTCATCTAGCTGTCTAAGTAGACGAGCTTTTTCCTCATCGCCTTGTTTAATTCTATTCTCTATATCACTGATTTTATTTGTATTAATTTTTTTATTAAACTGCTTTTCTTGTAAATGTTTTTCTTCCTGCAAGAGTATTTGGGTAAATTCTTGATATGCTTTTTGCGACTCTTGCCATGTTTGCGCAGCGCTTTCCGCCAGTTGCACTAAGGTTGGAATATGTCTTTCAAGTTGCGCTATTGTTTGTTGCTTTTGTTTTATCTCTTGTGCGTGAGAACTTAGCTTCTCTGACAATTGAGTTAATTCCGTATATATAGAGGCTTCTCTTTGCTGGACATGCTGTTGCGTTTGTACAAGCTTTTGTAATTCGATGTCCAATGCATGCTTACTTTGCACGACTTGATTCAACGATTGATTAGATTGCTGCAATTGTTGGCCCAGTTGCATAAGCTTTTGTTCAAGTTGTTCTAACTTGGCTTGTTGGCGTTTAGCATGCGCTTCCAAATCTGGTGATTTTGCTTTTAATGCTTTCAGTTCTGCTTGACGTTCTAAAACACCTTGATTATCACCAGCCGCCGCGTTGAGTATGACGCCATATCGAGCTAATACATCGCCTTGTTGATTGATAAGCAACTGGTGTGGCTCAAGTTGATCGCGTATATCTAGAAATTTAAGGTTATCTTCAGATATATACATATCACTTAGCAACTCAGAGATTAGTCCTTGTAATTCAGGCTTAAGCACCTTCACTTTATCTAATAAAGGTTTTAAATATGGGTGACTTTTTTGCGCTGCCGGACGAATGTCATATTGCAGATAACTCAAGCTTGACGGTGGACGTTCAGTAAGTAAGCTTGCATCCATTTGTTTTGCTGTCACAGCATTAAGATGCCGCGATAAGGCTGCCTCAACAGCCAGCTCCCACCCGGGTGTAATCTCTAAAGCCTGCCAAACTCGAGGCTTGTCATCTAATTTTTTTGAGCTTAGCCAGGAGGACATCTGTTGTGCGCTACCCAATTGCTTCAGTATATTTTCTAGTGAACCAATTTGAGCAAGATGTTGCATCAGTTGTTTATCATGCTCTGTCAGTACAATTCGGGCTTCGCGGATATCCTCTTGCAAAGAAGCTTCCTGCTGTTTTAGCACCACTATTTGTTGAGTTAAGCGATCAACCTCTTGCGCATAAGCTATTTGTTGCTGCTGTAAAGCCTCGATTGAGGCCGGGTCTGGCAAGGAGATTTGACTGAGATCTTGTTGCAACTGCTCCTGACGAAGCTGAATCTGATTATCTTGGCTAATTAAATGACTGAGGCTGAGTTGTTCAAGTTGTAAGGCAGACTCTGCCTCTTGTCTTTGCTGCTGCGCTTGTTGGTAAGCTTTCTGACATTGCTCTAATGCAGATTTTAGTTCTGGCAATTTAGTTTGTTGTTGTTCAACTTGTTTTTCTGCAATGCCTAACTCATCTGAGGCGAGCAAGCTATTCTGTTGTGCTTGTTGTAAATCTTGATTCAATTCCTCTAACAGAGATTGCAACCGTTGTACCTGCTGCTCTGCTTGTTGTTGTTGGGCAATCAAGCGCTCTTTAGCTTCTTGATTATGTTTGATTTGAGTCTCTAAATTCGCCAATAGCGCGTTGCTCTCGTAATACGCTGCTTGCGCCTGTTGCACCGACTCACTTTGCTCAAAGTGTTGTTGTCTGAGCGTTTCTAGCTCGGTTTCCGTCTTGCGCAAAATGGATGTTTGCGCCTCTAAGTCGTTAGCTACTTTCTCGACCTGCCGTTGTGATTTTTCCCATTGCACCCCAGCGTCTCGTTTATTTATCCACCACAAGCGCCCTTGCGCCATTTTTAGAGACTCTTGCAGAGTGTGGTATTGTTGGGTGACAACAGCTTGAGCTTGTAAGCGAGTAATTTGATTGTCGATTTCTTGACGTATATCTTCCACCCTGCGCAAATTCTCTCGTGTATCACGCAATCGCAACTCAGTTTCTCTTCTTCTTTCCTTGTATTTTGAGATACCCGCCGCTTCTTCTAGAAATACGCGCAATTCCTCGGGTTTAGCTTCTACTATTCTGGAGATGGTGTTTTGTCCAATAATGGCATATGAATTACGCCCTAAACCTGTACCAAGAAATAAATCGGAAACGTCACGACGCCTGACGGTGGTATTGTTGATGTAGTAGGTTGAGCCCTTATCTCGCTCAATCACTCGTTTAACAGAGATTTCGGCATACTGCGCCCAAGGACCTCCAACACTCCCTAAGCTATTATCAAACACCAATTCGACACTGGCGCGACCAATTGCTTTGCGATTCGCGGAACCGTTAAAGATTACAGCATCCATGGAATCGCCACGCATTTCCTTGGCACTAGATTCACCCAATACCCAGCGTACAGATTCCATTACATTAGATTTACCACATCCATTCGGACCAACAACCCCCACTCTTTGCCCATGAATATGCAAGGTTGTGGGGTCAACAAAGGATTTAAATCCGGCGAGTTTTAGGTGGGTCAGACGCAATTTTTAATGTATCCAAAGGTAATGGTTTTTGTGTTGCGTTTATCGATTCATCAACATTACGCATTATAATATGGTGTCCAACATATTTTACGAAAATGAGCATGATAAACCCAGATTCTTTAGGTGCTAAACCTACCGCACAGCCAAGCAAAACCTTGGAAACATTTCCTAACCCTTGTCCGCAAAGAGATTTTCATATTCATATGGAAATTCCAGAGTTCACCTGCTTATGCCCAAAGACTGGTCAACCAGATTTTGCAGTGCTTTATTTAGACTATATTCCAGACCAATTATGTGTCGAATTAAAAAGTCTTAAATTGTATACATGGTCATTCAGGGACGAGGGTTGCTTTCACGAAGCAGTCACAAATCGTATTTTAGATGATTTGGTGCAAGCGACTCAGCCACGTTTTATGCGCTTAACAGCAAAGTTCTATGTGCGAGGTGGCGTCTTTACAAATGTTGTTGCAGAGCACAGAAAGGCCGGTTGGCAACCTGCACCATTGGTTGATTTAACCAAATTTAGCTCACAATCGAATATTAGAGGCTAAGTTTGCCCAACCCATTTGATTTCATCTGCATCTGGATACTCCAATCCAGCGAGATTCTGCCTCTTTTAATATTAGGCTTAGTGTGCTTCGCAGTATTTTCTGTTTCAAGGTTGGCTTTGATCGCTTGGCAATATAAGCGTGTAAAAAACACTGGGGAGCTTGCAACGGTCCTACTTCAAGGCTTTCGTGTAGATAGCATACAAATCGGTCTTTATTGGCTGATTCCACTGCTCTTATTTCCACTAGCCGCCTTCGACCTTACCTGGAATACTTGGCTCGCCATCACCTATGTCTGGATAATCGCCTGCACGCTATTCAGTATATTCCTTGAAGTCGCTACGCCGGGATTTATCAGTGAATATGATGTTCGCCCCAATCGCTTATTTGTTGAATATCTAAAATATCCAAAAGAGGTATTTTCTATGCTTTGGCGGGGCTTCAGGTGGCATGTATTTTTTGCCATAGGTCTGACCATCATCAGTGCTTGGATACTTAGCCTTACCATGCAACCCATCTTAAGCCTTGATCGCGGCTGGAGTACGTTGACGACATTACTCCTTTGGCCCTTGATGTTTGTCCTGAATGCCGCCATGATACGTTCCTCATTGGGACATAGACCTGCTAATCCCGCTATGTTTGCCATGACCAAAGATGCCATGGTGAATAGTCTTATTCTTAACTCTGCTTGGTCAGTCATCCATGCGATTTACAGTTTTAAACATGAGCATAAATCCAGCGATATTTATGGCAAGCTTGCCGCAGACGAAGTGCTAAAAATTGTAGCTCAACAGCATCATTTAACATTTTCATCCCATCCTAAATACCCAACATTGCACTTTGCAAAAGCCTCCTCCAAGCGCAACAAACCTTTAAATCTAGTCATTGTGTTAGAAGAGAGCTTGGGGGCAACTTTTGTTGAATCCCTCGGTGGCATTCCTGTGACCCCGGAATTAGAAAAGCTGAAACATCAAGGTTGGTGGTTTGAGCAAATGTATGCCACTGGCACACGTTCAGTAAGAGGCATCGAGGCTGTGGTGAGCGGCTTTCCTCCCACCCCTTCGCAAAGTGTCGTCAAGTTATCAAAATCTCAGCGTGACTTTTTTACCATTGCCAAGTTGTTAGGCAATCAGGGTTATCACACCGAATTTATCTATGGTGGCGAATCCCATTTTGACAATATGAACGGCTTCTTTCGTGGCAATGGATTTCAGTCTGTAATAGACCAAAAAGACTATGAAAACCCAATTTTAACTGGCAGCTGGGGAGTCAGTGACGAGGATTTATTTAATAAGGCACATCAACGTCATCTGCAATTACATCAACAATCTAAGCCGTTTTTTAGCCTGATTTTTAGTTCATCTAATCATGCTCCATTTGAATTTCCAGATGGGCGCATCAGCTTATATGATGAGAAAAAGGCGACTGAAAATAATGCAGTGAAATATGCAGACTTTGCTTTAGGGCAGTTTATTCATCAGGCGCAACAGAGCGATTATTGGCAAGACACCCTATTCTTAATTGTGGCAGACCACGATATCAGGGTCCGCGGTGAACACTTAGTTCCGATCAAAAATTTCCATATACCAGCTCTTATTTTAGGTGCAGACATCCAGGCCAAGACCATCAAACGGATATGCAGTCAGATAGACTTACCTGTCACATTACTTTCACTGATGGGGATTGAGAGTGAACATCCAATGATAGGTCAGGATATTAGTCAATTGAGTGAGCAAGACTTATTGGATAGTCAATCAGGTCGAGCCATGATGCAATTCAATCAAAACTATGCTTGGATGCAAGGAGACCAGGTTGTCATTTTACAATCTGGAAAATCGGATGTGTATGGCAAGTACTCTCCTATCAGTAAATCCCTATCAATCGTAGACAAAGCAACGCAGGAATATCAAAATTTATCCAAAGTTGCCTTAGCGCACTCATTATTGCCTAGTCAGCTCTATCAAAAGCAGCAGTATGATATTCCCTTGCAAAAGCAAACTTAGTGGACAGTCAATGTTAAGTAATCGTTGGAAAAATAAGCTTCATCAAAAATTTGCAAAATTCCTATTGTTTTGGAATGCCGGCAAATTCTTGATTTCGGGAAAATTTTTAGATAAAAAAGCCCACCTTCCTGCCGCAAAATTTAATGTTCCTGCAGATTTCTTTGGCCTTGGAGTTGCTCCCGGGCCTCATCCAGCTTATGACGATTACATATGTGATGCGCTGGCATCTCTAAAACTTTCTATCGTAAGAATTGATGTATCTAACGACAATAAAGACGCACAAATGCGCCTTATGGACAAATTAACTCAAGCTGGAATTAAACTGATTGTTCATTTTGTTCAACATCCCGACGAAGCCAAAATCATTGCTAAAAAAAGCCAAGTACAACGCCAATGGGCGGAATTTATTCGCTATATTTTGAACCGCTATCAAGCAAGTATTCATATGGTTGAGATTGGCAGCACGGTCAATCGTCCAAGATGGAGTGGTTACACCCTACAAAGCTTTATGAGTGCGTGGCAAATTGCCCACCCTATCGTAAAAGAATTTCGCTTGACGCTTGCAGGACCCAATATCACCGATTTCGAACCGCCCTATACCGAACTATTTTTGCGTAAGTTGCAAAAAATGCAGTTACTCCCAGATGTTTACAGTAACAATTTATTTGCGGAACGCGCCACCGAACCAGAGCGATATGATCACAAAGTCATGGGCTATAGATTGGCGGATAAACTTAAGTTTAATCTCATAAAAAAGGCCAATACATTAAAGCAGTTATCCTTGTCATTTGGTGTTAATCGATTAGCATCCTTATCAAGTTTTTGGACCTTGCCACGCATTCAACGTTACACGATTTTCACGGAATTGAAACAAGCCGACTATTTAGTTCGCTACATGGTGCTATGTGTTGCTTCAGGTGCCTTAGAAAAAGCTTTTTGGGGGCCGTTAATTTGCCATCGTGAGGGGTTGATTGATGACCACGAGGAAGAATATCCGCAAAGAGAAAAAATAAGCTATTACGAAAAAGTAACAGGTCAACTAAGTAAATTGACCCGCAGGCCAAGTTTTCATGCGATGCGTTTTATCATTAGCCATTTGAGTGAAGCTGAGTATCTGGGCTCTCAAAGTGAACTGACTGGTTTAGAAATTCATCGATTCAAAAAACAGCAACATGTATTTGATATCGCATGGTGTATCAATGGCTTAGGTTACAGCACTTACCAGGTATATTCTTCGGATGCTCTCAGTCGCGCGCAGTTTTTTGATATTCGCGGTGAACCTATCGCCAATCTCCCTGACTTTATTAATGAACAACCGATTATGTTGCAGTGGAATGATATTAAAGATGCCTATAAACCCATTGCCCCTAAACAGGCCCTGTCGGTCAAGATTTGCCGCTACGGTTATGTAGACTACTTCCACTTACAAAACCAACAATGGCAAGCTGTCATAGCTTCAAACCTTCGTTCTCAGGCCATTCAGTTATTTGAATTTTTGATTTCTGAATTAGACAAACAAGTCAGTCAAACGCATATTTTGCGCAAAGGACGTAATGTCGTTTGGCAAATCCCCCATCCTTTCAATCCCAATATTCAATTGGTGCTCAAGCGCCCTGCAAGACAACACTGGTACAAGCGCTGGTTAGATAAAGCCAAGCCCAACAAGTCAAAAGCAGCATGGAATGCTAGTTGTGAATTAATGCGCAAAGATATCGCAGTCGCAAAACCAATTGCATTTATCGAGCATTTAAGCGAAACAGGATTTAACTACAACCTCTATGTTTGCGAGGCGGTAAAGCATCAGGCTACAGCAAGAGAGATGTTTGCAGCCTTCAACCTGGGGCAAGATCAATTTCTTGGCCTAAGCAAAACTCGCTGCTTGCAACAACTCAGTCATTTCGTTAACAAGATGCATCATCGCGGCGTCATGTTTAGAGATTTATCTGCAGGGAATTTGTTACTGGATATACAAGACGATGAATTAATGATGACCTTGATTGATACCAATCGAGCACGTTTCTATTTACAGCCCTTAACAGTGCGTCAGCGATTGATCGATCTTGTGCGTGTATGTAATAAAATTAATTGGGCAGATCGCGAGGTTTTTCTCGCCTATTACTTCGCGAGCAAAGGCAATCGATTACAAACTTGGATGCGATTGCCTTTCTATCTTTATGACTTAAAAGTTGTGCTTAAACGTAAGCTTGGCAGGAAGGCTTGGCGTCAGTTAATCCGCCGATTTACAGCGCAAGTCGATTAGAAAAAATGATTGACAGGCTCCCTCGGCGTCCCTAATATAGCGCCTCTTTCGAGTGTACTGTTTGTATCCATTGGGGGTATAGCTCAGCTGGGAGAGCGCTTGCATGGCATGCAAGAGGTCAGCGGTTCGATCCCGCTTATCTCCACCAATCATCTGTAATCCTTGGGCGCAAGCCTTTATTGATGCGAATCACAAGCTTATTCAGATTGATTTAAATCGGTGAAAACGGTATAATGTTTGTTTCTTAGGTCCCCATCGTCTAGAGGCCTAGGACACCTCCCTTTCACGGAGGCGACCGGGGTTCGAATCCCCGTGGGGACGCCAATATATTCTTCATATATTGCTTTATTTTCCAGAATGCTTATTTGATTCAATACCCGCCGGCATAGCGTGTTAATGGATAAACGTTGATAGCTCTCATGGCGACTCGTTCAGTCAATTATTTCAATTCATAGACAACGATTAAATCACCTTGCTTATATCCTAGAATTGCATTGCCACCAACTGCAACTGCAATATATTGCTTACCCTCGATTTGATAGCTAATTGGCGGTGCATTTACACCGTATTCCAACTTGTCTTGCCAAAGCAATTGACCCGTATCGCTTTGAAAAGCATTAAATTGACCATTACCCTCACCCACAAAAACTAAACCTCCAGCCGTGCTAAGCACCCCGCCCATCAGTGGTTGTTCGGTTTTTTGTTGCCAGCGAATTTTTCCGTCAGCTAGTTGAATTGCACTCAACAATCCCCAGCGAGGCTCGTCAGCAGGCTCGGATGAGGTATAACGTAATGAGGATTTACCATCATGGGCCGCAGCTTCGTGCAATGTGTATTTGATAGGAGCATGTATGCCCGCAACAAAAGCCAATTGTTGTTTGCTATCAACAGAAGCAGGAGACCAATTTGCACCCCCTAGTATTCCTGGGTAAAGAATAATTCCCTCGAAAGTTGCCTTTGCAAACATATTTTTCTGCGGCACAAAGGCTTCTGATTTTAATAATAGTTTGCCATTTGACCTGTCATGGACATAAAGCCAGCCAGTTTTGCCAGCTTCAGCCACGGCTGGAATGCTCTTGTTAGCCATTTTTAAATCAAACAACATGGGGGGACTTGCTAAATCATAACCCCAAACATCGTGAGGAACTTGCTGATAATGCCACTTCAGTTTGCCTGTATTGGCATCGAGGGCCACGAGGGACACAGTATAAAGATTATCCCCAGGTCGAGAGACATCGTTCATTTGTGGAGAAGGATTACCCGTTCCAAAGAATAAAATTCCACTTTTTGTATCTATCGCTGGAGTAGACCATGCTGATCCACCACCGTAGCGGGCCGAATCACGATATTGATTAACTGTGGCTTTTTCGTGCTGAATATCACGATTGAGGGAAATGCCATCTTGAGTTGTGGGCGTGAATATACCCTCCCATCCCTGTTCAGGAATCGTATCGAATTGCCAAATTCGACTACCATCATGAATATCAAACGCAGCGAGGAACCCTGGTCTACCATAACGGCCAGTCACTCCAATAACCGCCCCCAAAGGAGCATCTTCGCGTGGATTATCAATATGCAAGCCATAGCCAACGCCCGTAATCCCCACAATCACTTTATTCTGGAAAACGATAGGTGCCATCGCGATACCGACTCCCGTACCCCCAGAAATCTTTGCATTGCTATTCGGATCATCTTTGTTAAGGGTATCTTGCCCCTCTGTTAGGCCGCTATCTTCAACGACATTAATATCCCAAATCAATTGACCAGTTTTTGCATCTAAAGCAATCAATCTTGCGTCCACAGTTCCCATAAATACTTTGCCATGAGCAACTGCTACCCCGCGATTGGCAGGGCCACAGCACATTTTCCAATCAGCACGACGCTGATGTTGATAGCGCCATAATTGCTTACCGGTTTTGGCGTCTAAGGCAATCACATGATTAAAAGGTAATGACACATACATCACCCCATCACTCACGATAGGCGTAGTTTGAAAACTACTTTTAACACCGGTGCGAAATTCCCATGCTTTGCCGAGATTTTGCACATTAGACGTATTGATTTGATTGCTGGGGAAATGGCGCTGGTTGGAATAATCCATGCCAAAACTTGGCCATTGAGGATTCGCTTGTTTTGCCTCGTGATCAATCTGTTGCGTCTCTTTATTAAGCTCTTGTGCCTGAGTCGTCGATGAGAGAAATAAAAAAGCCATCAAAACAGAAAGATATTTCATGAATAAACCTTGAGAACCAAAAATATGAGTATAGCTTCTAACTCAGATTTTTAGGGACAAATCCCTTAAAATGTCAGCATGCATAATGACAGTCAACTTACATGGAAAGATGGCCAACCCTATTCCACTATATTTGAGGATATTTATTTTTCTCAAGACCACGGTATGCAAGAAACCGAGTATGTGTTCTTGCAACAAAATCAACTAGAGCAACGCTGGCAACATCTTGATAAAACCCACTTCACCATTATCGAAACAGGGTTTGGCACTGGACTCAATTTTCTGAGTAGCTGTCAGCTATGGCTAAAAACTAGCCAAGCACATCAACGCTTACACTTTATCTCTTGCGAGCAATACCCTTTGAGTCTTGCACAAATGCAACAAGCCCATGCGCTCTGGCCAGAACTTGCTGATATCAGTGCGGCATTGCTTGAGCAATACGCCTATCTAGGTCAAGGTTTTCATCGTTTTCATCTATTTCATCAACGTATTAGTCTGACCCTTTTCATAGGCGACGTCATGGAGATGATGAAGCAATTGCATAGCTATGCAGATGCGTGGCTTTTAGATGGCTTTGCACCCGCCAAAAACCCGACGATGTGGCAGCGAGAGATGTTTGATTGGATGGCACGACACTCACAAGCAAATACGACTTTTGCAACATTTACTGCAGCAGGTGAAGTTAAACGAGGTCTGCAAAATGCCGGTTTTGTGGTGAATAAAATTGCAGGGTTTGGCAAAAAACGTGAAATGCTAAGTGGCCATTTTTCAGCTGATACAATCAAAGCAAGACCTACCGCTAGTCTTACGAAGTCTCAATCAGCTATCGTACTTGGGGCTGGTGTATCAGGCTTAACTTCAGCACATGCATTGGCAAAAAGAGGTTGGCAATGTACCGTGATAGAGCAGCATCACGACATCGCGCAAGAGGCCTCAGGTAATCCAGTGGCGGTGCTATACCCGAAACCCAATGACGGCGATAATCCCTTGAATCAAATTGCTATCACCAGCTATCAATATAGTTTGGCTTGGTTGCAACAGTTACATTTGTCTCCGCAAGATTGTAATTTTTGTGGAATATTGCAACTGGCTGAAAACGACGCTGAAGCAAAAAGGTTTGAATCTATCGCAAAAAAACTCCCCACATTAACGCGCTGGGTGAGTGCTGAACAAGCCACAGAAATTGCAGGCGTCAAAATCCATCAGCCAGCTTTATATTATCCTGATTCCGGCTGGATTAGACCGCAACAATTATGCAGGCGACTTGCACAAGATACCGGGATAGATTTTCAGTTTCATCAATATGCTTTACGCATCGAGCAAATTGATTTGGGCTGGCGTGTCTGGGATGGCACTCGCATCGTGGGTGAAGCAGAAGTTCTTATCCTAGCCAATGCCTATCATATAGCAGACTTCACCCACACACAGCACTGCGAACTAACGCCAGTAAGTGGTCAAATTAGTTTTTTACCTAGTAGTCCGCAACTTGAAAAACTGACATGTGTCGTTTGCGCAGACGCCTACCTCACACCGAATATTGATCAATATCATAGTTTGGGTGCCACCTTTGAGCCCTTCCAAACCGATATCTCAGTGACAGAAGAAGCCCATCGACAAAATTTAGAGTCATTAAAAAATATATTGCCTGAGATGGATACTTCTGAATTCAATACGAAAAATTTGCAAGGCAGAAGCGCCATTCGCAGTTGTAGCTTCGATTATTTACCTTTTGTGGGCGCAGTGATAGATACACAAAATATGCCATCTCAAACGGCTTTTTTACGCGATAAAAGCTTGCTACCGCCGCTTTTGCGTGGCTTATATATCCATGCGGGGCATGGCGCGAAAGGACTTTTACAAGCACCTTTATGTGCAGAGATTTTAGCTTGCCAAATCAATGCCGAGCCTATGCCAGTGGGTTTAGATCTGCTTGCTGCGTTAAATCCCAATCGACAATTATTAAAGAAACTAGGCTTAAAAGCCATCAAGCAGCAATACCAAGACCCCCTGCTATCCAATGTTCAATCAAGGTAGAATGGCCTCATGTCTATCGCAACACAATATCAGCAAGCACTGCAATATCATCGCCAGGGACTTTTATCACAGGCTGAGCAACTCTATTTAACGCTGCTCAAAAGCGATCCAACACATATTGATAGCCTACATTATTTAGGTTTGTTGTATTACCAAACTGACAGAAATAACCAAGCCAAACCTATTCTAGAAAAAGCTTTTAAAATATCCCCTAATAATATTGATTTAATTCAACATTATTCTTTATGTTTGCGTGATTTAGGCGAAATAGAACAAGCGATCGCACTGTTAAAACGAGCTCAAACACTTGCACCACATGATGCAGATCTATTGCAGAATTTGGGGAATACTTACTGGGTTGCTGAGCAATATCAAGCTGCCATCGATATCTTTAATACGCTATATCTGCAAAACAAGAACAATGAAGATATTCGCGACAGCCTGCTCTCGGTATTGTCTTTGGCAGGCAATCAGGCACATGCGCAAGGCGATTTTAGCCTAGCGCAACATTGCTTTCAGCAAGCGGTCTCTATTTCTGCGCAAGCAGAACTTCTCTACAATCTTGCCAATGCGGAGCGAGAACTGGGACTGTTAACTGCCGCTCGCCAGCATTATTTACAAGCACAATCACTCAGCCCCAATGACGCGGATATCTATAACAATCTTGGCAATGTGGAACGTGAATTAGGGAATCTTGCACAGGCCATAGGCTATTACCAACAAGCGATTAAACTGAATCCGAAACTAGGTCATGCATGGGTACATTTGATACACCAAAAACAACACGCATGCGATTGGCAAGATTTAGAGGCTCAAATTCAGCAGGTAGACACTTGGGTTGAACAACAACAAGCCTTACAGATATCCCCTTTCGCGTTTTTATCTATGCCGGGCACCTCAGCAAAAGCACAATTAAACTGCGCCAATTTGTGGCTCAAACAACGCTATCAATCTTGGTTTGAGCAAGCAAAATCAGCTCCATTTGCGCAACGCAACAATCAGCGTAAAAACGGTAAAATTCGGCTTGGTTATTTGTCTGCCGACTTCCGCCAGCACCCCCTTGCAAGCTTAGTAACCGAAGTATTGGAATTGCATCAACGCGATCACTTCGAGATTTATGCCTACTCGAGTGGGAAAAACGATGAGAGTAATGAGCGCAAACGCTTTGAAAAAAGCGTAGATTTTTTCCGCGATATCCGCAACGTGAGTATTCAAGATGCTGCGCAACAGGTGTTGGCAGACCACATAGATATTCTGATTGATTTAACCGGCTTTACACAAAATAGTCGCGCTCAAATCACAGCAATGAAACCCGCGCCTATCAGTATCAATTGGCTAGGTTATCCTGGCACCATGGGACAAGGTTTGTATGACTACATCTTGGCGGACGCTACGATTATTCCACCAGCTGACGAGGTCTATTATGGTGAGCGTGTTTTACGCATGCCACATTGCTATCAACCCAATGACAGCCGCAGACCCAAGCCGCAAGAGGATATGAGAAAAAATCATGGCCTAAGTGAAGAAATGATGGTGTTTGCCTGCTTTAATCAGACATTCAAGATTCTTCCTGACATGTTTTTACGATGGATGCGTATTTTAAAAGCTGTACCGAATAGCGTTTTGTGGTTGCTCGAATGCAATCCATTAGCCAAGCAACATTTGATTCAATCAGCGCAACAATCTGGTATTGATGCTAGTCGCTTGATATTTGCCCCGCGCGTCGATATGCAAACGCATATTAGTCGATTAGCCTTGGCTGATTTATTTCTTGATACCCTGCCCTACAATGCCCACACCACCGCCAGCGATGCACTTTGGGCGGGGCTGCCTGTGTTGACTTGTTATGGTGATACTTTCGCCGCTCG
>RFPI01000002.1 GCA_009926205.1 Methylophilaceae bacterium | reverse complement strand
ATGTTCAACACTTTGCATACGATGTTTATGACGCAATACACCGAGTTGTGGAATGCAGTAGATCCGATTGCCGAGCGTATTCGTGCGCTAGGGTTTCCTGCACCCGGGTCTTATGCCCAGTTTGCCAAGTTGAGCTCTTTGCCTGATGTGCCTACCAACCCTCCGAAAGCGTTGGAGATGGTGCAAATTTTGGTGAAAGGTAACGAGGCTGTGGCACGTACTGCGCGTGAGGTGTTTGCCGTGGTGTCTAAAGCAGATGATCAGCCCAGTGCTGATTTGCTGACTCAGCGTTTGGATATCCATGAGAAGACCGCATGGATGTTACGTAGTTTGTTGGAAGAATAGCAGCGTTAGAGCAGGCCTATCGCTTGCGCTCTAATCATCGCCTCAACTTTGCTATTGGCGCTTAATTTCCGGTAGATGATTTTGTGATAACTGTTGACGGTGTGCGGTGAGATATCCAATCTTGCCGCAATACCTTTCATCGATAGCCCGAGGGCTATCAGTTTTAAAACCTCAAGTTCTCGTTGACTCAGTATTTGGCTCATTTTGCGTCTATGCGCATCCCCTTTGTTTCGACTCATACGCCCCGCGATACTGTAATGTTGGGCGAGGGCGCGTATCTCTCTGGCATCCATATTCTCGGGTAGCTCTTTGCTGCCAGATTGCATGATTTTTTGCAGCATCAGTGGCAGGGTTTCTATCTGTGCGTTTTTGGATTCGGCGCTGCACCTTGCCACAGGAAATTTGGCTGGGAATGCCAAAGTTGTTGCTAAATGTATTGCTGCAAATGAGATACCAATTGGATTTCCATTCACACATCAACATTTGTGGCAGTTGACGGAACAAGGCGCTAATTTGTGAGTCGGACGTTTGGCTTATCGAAGTCATATATTTTTGCTCTTTTGGTCTGTTGAATTGATATTGTTATTAAAACTTGTCGCATATTGTCCTATAAATTGCACAAAATTTGTAGCCTTTGTTCAACAAAATTACCCTAACAAAGCATCTCTTTTTTGTTGGTTGGAACAAGGGTGGAATTGTCGAAGCAAGCAGGCGGGGACTGTGGTATATTCTCGGGTTTGAAATTTACACTGAATAACGAAGGATAAATGTTATGTTGGACTTTGTGCGCAAAATTACCCACGGCTGGGTGGCAAAGTTGATTCTTACTTTGGTGACGGTGCCTTTTGTTTTGTTTGGTATCGAGGCCTATCTGAAGAATGTCGGCAATAGTGCTTCTGTTGCGGACGTTTCTGGAACAGCGCCTATCACGGTTCAAGAATACAATGTGGCCTTGCAGAATCTGCGTAATGAGCTACAAAAGCAAGGTCAAAAGGACTTGGCTTTCTTAGATTCTTATGGCGGTCGTCGTGCATTATTGGATCGCTTATTAAGCACTCGATTGCTGGCGGTTGAGGCACGTGATCAGAAATTTACTGTGAGTGACGCTTTCTTGCGTGACTTTATTGTTAATCTGCCTGAGTTCCAAGAAGGCGGTAAGTTCTCTCAAACTACATACGACAAATTATTGGCAGCTAACCAACTGACACCTTCTCAGTTCGAACAAAAGATTCGTGGTGAGCTGATTACCCAACAGATTCGCGATTCATTCCCTACTATGGTGACAGCGAGTGCTAAGAGTACGGAATTAGCTTTGCAAGCTGAATTCCAGCAACGCGAAGTGACTGTGGTTGAATTTAAAGCCAAAGATTATTTAGATCAGGTACAAGTCTCTGAAGACGAGAGCAAGGCTTTCTATGAAAAGAACAAAGCCAAGTTTAATGTGCCTGCACAAGTGAAACTGGAGTTCTTAACATTTTCTGCCACTAACTTGATTCCTAAGGTACAAGTGACGGATGAAGAGATGAAGCGTTTCTACACTGACAACGCTGATAAATTCCAAAATGGTGAGCAACGTCATGCTAGCCATATTTTGTTGTCCTTCACACCTGGCTCTGATGATAAAGCCAAACAAGAAGTGAAGAAAAAGGCTGAACAAGTGTTGGCTGAGGTGAAAAAGAATCCAGCTAAATTTGCTGATTTGGCTAAGAAGTATTCTCAAGACCCAGGTTCAGCGCAAAAGGGCGGTGACTTGGGTAGTTTTGGTCGTGGCATGATGGTGAAGCCGTTTGAAGAAGCCGTATTTAGCATGAAGCCAGGTCAAATCAGTGAGCTGGTGCAATCCGATTTCGGTTATCACATCATCAAGTTGATGGATGTGAGTGGTCAAGGTCAATCCTTTGACAGCTTGAAACCGCAAATTCGCGCTGAGTTACTTTTCCAAAAAGCTTTGGCTAAGTTCTCCGAAGATGCAGAAAACTTTAGCAATATGGTGTACGAGCAATCTGGCAGCTTGAAGCCAACGGCTGACAAGTTGGGCCTGCAAACCCAAAGCACTGATTGGATTAGTTTCCAAGACGGTGCTAAGTTGTTCAAAAACGAAAAGCTGATGAGCTTGGTCTTCTCTGACGAAGTGTTGAAAGATAAGCGCAATACAGAGGCAGTAGAAGTAGGTCAGAACACCTTGGTATCTGCGCGTGTAGTGGATTACAAGCCATCTGCACCTAAGGCCTTTGCCGATGTGAAAGACAGCATTGAGCAATATTTGAAATTGCAAAAAGCCGGCAAATTGGCTATTACTAAAGGTAAGGCTAGCATGGCTAAGTTGACTGCAGGCGATCAATCCGAGAAATTGGATTGGATTCCAAACGTGACGATTGATAGAAAAAATGCCCAAGGCTTAACCGATTTGACGATGCGTAATGCCTTTGCTGTAGACACCAGCAAACTGCCTGCCTACAAGGGTGTAGAGGATGCGCAAAAGGGTTACCTGATTATCAAGGTGGTCGCTGTGAATGACCAATTGACCGATGATGAGACAGCTAAACAAGCGGCGGTAAAAGCCTATCGTGCTGCATTGGCGGAAGAGTATTCCAATGCCTATATCGCGTCATTAACTGCTAAGAACAAAGTGAAAGTGAATGACAAATTATTGATGAGCGGTAACGAAGCTCAGCAGTAATCACGCTGTTTCACAGGCATAAAAAAAGCCCTATGCATGTCATAGGGCTTTTTTATTACTCAGGCGAGCTTTAAGAAGCTGCTTTGTGATTAGTCAATGACGCCTGCCGCAGTGATATTCATACCACCGTCTACGTAAGTAATCTCACCTGTCACACCCGAGGCCAAATCACTGCACAAGAAGGCAGACACATTGCCAACTTCTTCAATGGTCACATTGCGTCTTAATGGCGCGTGTTTTTCATTAAAGGTATACATCTTGTCAAAGTTGGCGATGCCAGAAGCAGCCAAAGTTTTGATTGGGCCAGCGGAGACTGCATTTACGCGGATACCTTTGGGACCTAAGCTTTGTGCCATATAGCGCACATTGGCTTCCAAGCTGGCTTTGGCCACGCCCATCACATTGTAGTTAGGCATGGTGCGCTCAGCACCCAAGTAACTCACAGTCAACAGGCTAGCGTCACGGCCTTGCATCAATGGCAAGCCAGCTTTGGCTAAAGCGGCAAAGCTATATGAGCTGACATCATGGGCAATACGGAAGTATTCGCGATTCACTTTGTCCAAATAGTCGCCATCTAAAGCGTCCTTTGGTACAAAGGCAACAGAATGAACCAAGATATCAAAGCCATCCCAGTGTTTGGCTAAATCTTTGTACATTTGCTCGATTTGTTCGTCTTGGCTGACATCACATTGCAACACGATATTCGAGTCGAAATCTTTCGCTAATGTGGCTACGCGGTCTTGGAATTTTTCCATTTGATAGGTGAAGGCTAATTCTGCGCCTTCACGTTTCATCGCTTCGGCAATCCCGTAAGCGATTGAACGGTTGCTGAGTAAACCTACGATTAAAGCTCTTTTTCCTGTCAGGAATCCCATTTTTATTTCCTTTTATACATGCATACACGGCCAAAAATCTGGCCTGTGTATCGAGTTAGAAGTGTTGGCGTTATTGGCTACGCGGATCGAGTGCGTCGCGTAATCCCTCCCCAAGCAGATTATAACCCAACACCGTGATGAGGATGGCTAAGCCGGGGAATAAGGATAGCCACCAAGCGAATTGAATGTACTCCTTACCATCGGTCAGAATATTGCCCCAAGAGGCCTGTGGCGCTTGTACGCCTAAGCCCAAGAAGCTCAAACCAGACTCGACCAGTACGGCACTAGCAACCCCTAATACCGAGCTCACGATAATCGGGGTCAAGCTATTAGGTAATAGATGGATAAAAATCAGCCGAAAATCTTTTGCCCCCAAGGTCTGCGAAGCTAATACAAATTCACGGTTACGCAGACTGAGGAATTCGGCGCGAACCAAGCGTGTGACGCCCATCCATGAAGTCAGTCCGATCACAATCATAATGTTCCAAATTGAAGGTGTGAGGAAGGCGATGACGGCTAAAATCAAGAAGAAGGTCGGAATAGATAACATAATGTCGACCAAGCGCATCATGATGGTATCTACCCAGCCGCGATAATAACCAGCCACAGCGCCTAACACGATGCCTATGCTGGTGGCGATGCCCACAGCAACGATGCCGACTAACAGCGAAATGCGTGCGCCAAACAGCATGCGTGACCAAATATCACGGCCTAGGGCATCGGTACCCATCCAGTGCTGCATCGATGGAGGCAACAATATCGCTTTGACATCGATGGCGTTTGGATCGTAAGGTGCAATCCATGGCGCTAATAAAGCCAATAACAAAATCAAGCTGATAATCAGCAAACCAGCCAGTGCCAGCGGATTGGCGATGACTTTTCTCATTGCATCACCCCTTTTCTTACACGTGGATCAGCCCATGCATAGGACAAATCGGCCAATAAATTACCCACCAAGGTGAGTGCCGAGCCTATCGTCAAAATCCCCATAATGACAGGGAAATCGCGCATGAGTACCGCATCAAAAAATAGCTTGCCCATACCGGGAATGGCAAAAATTGATTCAGCAATCACCGAACCACCAATTAAGCCGGGGATCGATAAACCAAATATAGTAATGAGGGGGAGTAATGCATTGCGAAGGGCATGTCGAAAGATGATGGTGCCCTCTGGTAAACCTTTGGCTTTTGCCGTCGTGATAAAGTCTTGATGCAGAACCTCTAGCATGCCATTGCGTACAAACAAGGAAATACCGGCCAAGCCAGTGATGGCGGAAATAAATACCGGCAGAATCAAATGTTTTAGCGTATCCAAGCCCTGTGCAAAACCAGAGAGCTTATCGGCCCCCATAGAATGCAAACCAGAAATAGGCAGCCAATGATGGGCCACCCCTGTCCAATACATCAACATCAGCGCTAACCAAAAGCCGGGGATGGCAAAGCCTATAAATACAAATAGGGTAATACTTCTGTCCGGCAGCCGATTTTGCGTCAAAGCAGAGATAATTCCCAAGGGCAAGGCAATCAAAATAATCAGCCCCATGCTCAATACATTGATCAGCAGAGTGATGGGCAGGGCCTCTTGTATCATGCCCAGTTTGGTGTTGTTGTTTTCGTCGGTAGTTTGCCAAAACACTGGGCGCTGATGGCTGGCAAAAGAGTTGCCAAAATCCAGCTTGCTCATGCGCTCTAGCCATAAGCCATACTGCACAATCACCGGTTTATCTAAGTTGTATAACTCGCGTAGCTTTTGTCGAGACTCTTCGCTGGCTTTGGGATTAAATCCAGCTTCCGTGGTGGTGATATCCCCAGGTGCCAAATGCATAATAAAAAACGATATCAAGCTGATGCCTATCAGCATAGGAATCATCCAAAACAGACGTTTGAGTAAATATTTCAGCATATTAGTTTGCGCTTATCTCGTTTCTGCGAAGTGTGCTGGGGATATACCATTCATAACTATTGTGACCAATGCCAGCGGGTGGAGCAGGATTATCTATCCCTTTAACACGCTTGTGGATGGCAGGAAGGCCATATCCAGCAAAGAGATATACGATAGGGCTATCTTGGTACAAGATTTCAGCAAATTGATGATAAATCTTCATGCGTTTATCTGGGTCTAGTTCCAAGCGACCGCTTTCAAGTAAATGGTCAACTTGTGGGTTTTTGTAGCCGATAAAATTGAACTGTCCAGGTTCTTGTTGTGACGAGTGCCAAATATTGAATTGGTCCGGCTCTTGGCCTAGTCCCCAACCCAACACCACCGCACTAAAGTCACCTGTTTTAATAAAGCGGCTGATAAATGTTGCCCATTCCACCACGCGGATAGAAACATCTACGCCAATTTCTTTGAGTCTGCGTTGAATCAGCACGGCCGTCATTTCGCGCTCTTTGTTTTGATTGGTCAAAATTTCAAAACTCAATGGTTGACCATTTTTATCGACGATACCATCACCATCATGATCGCTATAACCAGCCTCGGCCAACAAGGATTTGGCTTTTTCTGGATCGTAAGGGTAGGGACTCAGTTTTGGATTACTCCAGCGCGTGCCCGGTTTGTAAGGTGAAGAGACTGGCTCACCTAAGCCAAGTAACACACCATCAATAATCTCTTGTTTGTCGATGGCATAGTTGAACGCCTTGCGAACGCGCACATCATCGAAGGGTTTGCGTTTGAGATTAAAGCCCAGATAGGTGTAGCTATTACCCAATTCTTTGTACAAATTAAACTGTTGATTGAGCTCAGGACGGGCAGGGAAGATACGTGCGTATTGCACCGAATTCAGTGCCATCGAGTCGATATTGTCTGCCATCAACTCAAGAAATTGTGCGGCTTTGTCCGGAATAATACGTGACATCAAACGGTCAATCTTAGGCGCCCCTTGGGTCGCATTGGGATTGCGTACCAAGCTAATGCTCTCACCATTCTTCCAACTGGCTAACTGATAGTAATGACTGCCGACAGGGTGACGGGAAAAGTCGCTATTGTTGATATCTTGGCCTTGCAAAATATGTTTGGGCAACACATGCAAGCTAGCCCAAGAATCCAAGGCAGGGGCATAAGGGTGGGCATAGCTGACAACAAAAGTTTGTGGGTCGGGTGCGCTGGCATTTTTTACCAGTTTATAATCAGCGCCATAGGGGGTTCGGGTTTTATCATCCGTCATTACTTTCCATGTAAATAACACATCTTCACTGGTCAGCGCTTGACCATCGGCCCATTTCAGATTCGGTTTTAGGTGAAAGGTAATGGTTTTCTTGTCTGCAGACACTTGCCAACTTTGCGCTAGCTCACCGGTAAGCTCTAGATTTTTGTCGTACTTGAGCAGACTGTTAAAAATATTACCAGCGATCGCTGAGGCAGAAGATTCACCAGCTAGCATTGCAATCAAGCCACTGGGTTCGCCGGATAGGGCGTCCACCATTGTGCCACCTGACTCGACAGCATATTGCTGATCCAGTTGGCTGTAGGGCGTGCGAGTGGATTCACTACAAGCAGCAAGCAATAACACGCTCAACAACAGAAAGAATCGAATAAAAGTCATAAGAGGGGAATTAAAACCGCGTTTGATTAATGGGCTTTCTTCTGACGCTTTTGTTTGGATTTAGTTTCTTTATTTACATCGTATAAGTCGGAAGCGTTTTGGTTTAAGCTCTCGAGAGTATTTTGTGCAATGGTTAAACTTTGCCCTACTTGAATTTCTTGAGAGCTTAGCTGATTGCTTTGCATAATCTGCTCGACACTGACCCCATATTGTTTGGCAATCGAGAATAGCGTTTCTTTGGCTTTTACGATGTGCGTGATCAGGCTATTTTCGTTCTTGGGTAGACTGCTATCAACGGGGTTGCTGGTTTGAGCTTTGTTGATAGTCAGTTTTCCGCTATCTGGCACCAACAGGGGCTGATTACCGACTCCGGTGCGACTATTGATGTCATTGGCTTCTCTCAGACTCGCCACATCAATCCCAAATTTTTTGGCGATTTTATCGACACGCTCACCCCGTTTGGCATGATACGTCTGCCAGTTGACCAGCGGTTTATCGTAATTGGCCAAATTGGTTTGAAATGTATCCGCTGCATCCACGGGTAGCAAAATTTCATGCACACTACCACCGGCATTTAATACGGGACGATTGTATTCAGGATTGAGTAGATTGAATTCTTCTAGGCTAATTTCAGCCAATTCTGCAGCGACTTTGGCGTCAATTTTGTCAGGCGCATTCACCTTTTTGAAATAAGGCTTGTTGGGAATATAGTCAATGCTAAGGCCATAATTTTCAGGCTTGGTCATAATATTTTTGATGGCTTGTAGTTTAGGCACGTAGTTCTTGGTCTCATTTGGCAGCTGCAAGCTGGCGTAATCGGTGGGTAAGCCTTTGCGACGATTGCGATCGATGGCTCTTTGTACAGTGCCTTCTCCAGCGTTATAAGCCGCCAAAGCCAAGTCCCAAGTGCCGAACATGACGTGTAGTTTTTGCAGGTAATTCAGTGCAGCGTCGGTCGCTGCGGTGATATCACGGCGATTGTCGCGCCACCAGTCTTGTTTGAGCCCAAAGTTCTTGCCGGTCTCCGGCATAAACTGCCAAATCCCTGCGGCCTTGCTGCGTGAGTAAGCCTGTGGATTGAAGGCGCTTTCCACCATAGGCAATAAGGCAATTTCGCTAGGCATGCCGCGCTTCTCAACTTCGGTGACGATATGGTAAAGGTAACGTTGACTACGACCTATCATGCGCTGCACATAGTCTGGACGCGCTGCATACCAAGCTTCATGGTTTTGCGTATAGGGAGACTTAACCTCGGGCAGGTTATAACCACTGATAATACGCTGACGCAAATCTTGATTAGGATTGTTGTTCTCGACAGGGCTTAAATTGTCAGGAAGAAAATTTCTTGCTGGCTCTTGGATATTTTTATTCAGGTTGAAACTAGGGTCTAGGGCCTCACTGACGGGATTATCGATGACAATAATATAGTCACCCATCAGATTGGTGTCGGCGATAGTGCTTGATGCAATTAGCAACAGGCTGATTCCGCTCAGCAAAAATGTTTTCAACCCCATGCGTCTTATCTACCATTACAAGCCTAAAACAAGCCCGTGATGGTAGGCAATTAAGCCACTACAGTCAATGTAAAATATGTCGCAAATCTATATCCTTTTGCCAACGATTAATCGGTAAGCCACGAGTTAAAACAGATTGCGTCTTGCCCTTAACTCAGTAAATATTTTTAGCGCATCGGCATTCGGCATGTTCAGTCCCTGTTTGATGGTATTTTGCTCGCAGCGTAAAAAAGGATTGACTGCCAATTCTTGTTGAATGCTGCTGGGCAGGCTGGCTTGCTGCTGTTGCCTTAGTTGTGCGACATGGGTTTGATAGTCTTTTAAAGCTTGGTTATTGGGTTCTACTGTCAGGGCAAACTGGATATTTTTTTCAGTATATTCATGCGTGCAATACACTTTGGTGTCCGGTGGGAGTTGGGCTAACTGTCTGAGCGAGGCAAACATTTGCGCTGGCGTACCTTCAAATAGTCTGCCACAACCAGCAGAAAACAAGGTATCCCCACAAAATAGATGACCAACATTGTAATAAGCGATATGTCCTAGGGTGTGACCAGGCAGATGCATCACCTCAAAGGCCCAATCAATTTCAGGCAAGTAAAAGCTTTGTCCATGGGTAACGGGAATATGATTAAATGCATATTGTTCGTAGGCGGACGCATACACTTGTGCTGAAGTATGGCTGAGCAGCGTGGCAACGCCGCCGATATGGTCTTGATGATGATGGGTAATCAATATTTGGCTTAGCGTTAATCCCTGTTTGGCCAAGGTGTCCAGCACTACTTGAGGATCGCCGGGATCGACCACGACGGCATACTGCTGATTGTGCAGCATCCAAATATAGTTATCAGTAAAAGCGGCAATAGGACTAATTTTGAGCATATGAGTACACGGTCAATATGAAACCAAGCAAGCAGTTCAACAGCGAACATACTAGCGCAAATCCTGCCGCACCGGCAGATTGGTTTCATCATCCCATTGGTCAAATGGTATGTCAGGAAGAGCAAACCCTCTATGACGATTGGGTGAGCAATTTGTTTGGCTATCATGCTTTGCAAGTAGGCGCTATGCCGTTGGATTTGTTGCGTAATAGCCGTATTCAACATTGTTTTCGAAGCAATGCTGCGCAACCTGATGTGCTGTGCGATAGCGCATTTTTGCCGTTTCAACAGCATAGCTTGGATTTGTTGTTGTTGCCGCATGTGTTGGAATTTAGCCCCTTACCCCAACAGACCTTGCGCGAGGCAGAGCGTGTGTTGGTGCCTGAAGGCCATGTCATTCTTACCTTATTTAACCCTATCAGCCCTTGGGGGTTACGACGCATGATGGGTTGTGGACGTTCTACGATTCCAGATTTATGGAGTGCGCAATTTTTTGCCATGCCACGTATTCGTGATTGGCTTGCACTATTGGGCTTTGAAGTATTGCAAACGCGGATGTTGTGTCATGCGTGGCCCATCCATTCGCAAAAAATGGCGCAGCGATTAAGTTGGCTAGCCCCACTTGGTTTAAAATGTTGGCCAGTGGCGGGAGGGGTGTACGCGATTTTGGCGCGCAAGCGTGTGGTGGGTATGCATATTATCAAACCGGGCTGGCAGTCTTTGCGCGTAGCTAAAAAATTAGCGACTACGCCGAATAAAAAACAAATCAGTCATCGAGTGAAACAAAAGTGATGAATTCCGAAGTGGTAATCATGTATGCGGATGGCGCTTGTAAAGGCAATCCTGGGCCGGGTGGCTGGGGTGTGTTGCTCAGCATAGGCGCCCATGAAAAAGCGCTGTGCGGTGGCGAAATGATGACGACCAATAACCGCATGGAGTTGATGGCGGTGATTGAGGGCTTGAAAGCGCTCAAACGTACTTGTGAGATTGCCATTTATACGGACTCTGTGTATGTGCAGAAAGGCATGACAGAGTGGATACATGCATGGCGTCAACGTGGCTGGCGCACCAGTGATAAAAAACCTGTCAAAAACGAAGATTTATGGCGCGAGTTAGACCAATTGGCGCAAGGTCATCAAATACAGTGGCATTGGGTAAAAGGACATGCGGGGCATCCAGGTAATGAGCGTGCCGATGCGCTCGCCAATGAGGGTGTTGAGAAACTGTTAGCGCAAGCGAAAGAATAAATGAAATCAGCAAGGAAATTCATATTATGGCGATGAGACAAATTTTTCTGGATACCGAAACGACAGGTCTATATCCTGCGCAAGGTCATAGAATCATTGAAATCGCGGCGGTGGAGAGCATCAACCGTCAGATGACCAATCGCCATTTTCATTACTATCTCAATCCTGAGCGTGAGATTGATGAAGCGGCACAACAAGTCCACGGCATTAGCCTAGAGTCATTACAAGACAAGCCCAAATTTAATGAAATTGCCGATAGTTTTTTGCAGTTTGTGGATGGTGCCGAATTGATTATTCATAACGCCCCATTCGATGTCGGTTTTCTGAATAGCGAATTGGGTCGCATCGATAAACCTATGTTGGAGACTGTGGCGGGTAATATTATCGATACGCTGAAGATGGCAAAAGATATGCGCCCTGGACAACGCAACAGTCTAGATGCGCTATGCCGTCATTATGATATAGATAATTCCAAACGCACTCTGCATGGCGCTTTGTTGGATGCGCAACTATTGGCTGAGGTCTATTTGGCTATGACGCGTGGTCAAGATAGCCTAATCAGCGAGGGTATGAGTGCTGCTGCAATACTGGAAAATAGTGTGGCATTGCCGGCGGGCAGTAGTGAAAAAGTAATTCTTGCCAGTGCGGAAGAGTTGGCCGCCCATCAGGAATATTTAGAGGCTTTGAATAAGTCTGGTAACTGCGTTTGGATGAATCTAGAAAAAACCACTAGCGAGTAGCGTCTGCCCAGCTATTAGGGGTTTCATACAGGCGTATACGCTCAAGTTTCAGTTGATTGCCATAGACATCTTTGTACTGCGCAGATAACTGCCTAAATGCCTCGGCAGCGAGATTTTCAGCGGTCGGCACGCAGGGCAAAACTACCGTTTTGTGTTGTGGAATTTGCGCCAATAATTGAATGACCTGCTCGTCATTTTCATACACCAAAAAGGCATGATCCCAAGCATCGACCAAGGTTTTTTTGGCAATCGCTTTGACATCGGAAAAGTCCATCACCATGCCATCCTCAGAGCTTCCTTCCTGATGAATGATATCGCCAGACAAAGTGATTTCAATCGCATAGCGATGGCCATGCAGGTTTCGGCATTGGCTTTTATGGCAGGGAATGCGGTGACCCGCATCAAATTCTAAACGTGTAGTGATTTGCATAGCCGCTATTATAAACGAGAAGCAAGCGAGATTGAGATGGGCTTGTTATGCGCTTTGTTTGAGCTCTTGCAAAAGCTCATGATAAAACGCCAAGCGTTGTGGGCTGACTTTGCCTTCGTTTACCGCATTCAGCAAGGCACAGTCTGGTTCATGTAGATGACGACAGTTATTAAAGCGGCATTTGCCCAAGTAAGGACGGAATTCAGTAAAAGCTTGCTCTATTTCATCAATACTCAAATGATATAAGCCAAATTCTTGCAAGCCGGGTGAATCAATAATATGGCTGTTGGCATCTAAATGATAAAGATGGGTAGCGGTGGTTGTGTGCTTGCCGCTGTCTAATACGCCGGAAATTTCCCGGGTTCGCACAGCCAATTCCGGCAACAGACCATTGATGATAGTGGATTTCCCCATACCCGATTGCCCCACCAAGATACTGGTCTGATTTTGCAAATAAGGCTGTAGCGCACTGATATCTTGTTGCGCGCTCAGTTGTATCACCTGATAGCCCAAGGTTTGATAGGGTTTCAGCTTTTCCCAAGCAGAGGCGCTCTCAGCAAGATCGGCTTTGTTTAAAACAATCAGCACGCGGATATCCGCATGGCTGGCAGCGACCAAACAACGATTGAGTAAGGATTCATAAAAGCTAGGCACAGCCGCCAACACGATCACGATCTGAGTGACATTGGCGGCGAGTACTTTGGTGCGGAAGGCATTGCTACGGAAGAGTAGCGAGTGACGATCATGGATATGCTCAATGACGGCTGCATCTGTGGCAGTGGGCTGAATATCGACCAGATCACCGCAAGCAACATCATGTTTTTTGCCGCGCGTCACGCAGTCCCACAGGCTCTTATCCGGCAATTCGACTTGATAGCGTTTGCCATAACTGGCCACCACTTGGCCGCTTAACAGGGATTTATTTGTCAAAGTGATAGTAGCTTTGGTTGAGAAAAGCCGCCACATTGAGCTCTTCATCTTCAAACCATTTCATGCCCAACATGGTGTTGCAATTGCGTATTTGGGCAATCAAGCCTTTGGATGAATTGACGATGCGATTTTCTCGCGTATAAATCTTCGAGCCGTCACCACCAAAGCGACGTGCATGGCACTCTATGCAATGCTTTTCCACCATGGCTTTGCCTATCTGTGCATTGCCCTCAGAGAAGGGTTGTGCCAGCGCCAAGCCAGAAAACAAAAGCATCAGCAAGAGTGCGGTTCTCATCACATTTTCCCGGTAATTTTAGCAATCCGTATGCTTGCAGGTGGATGCGAATCATAGAATGCAGAATGCCATGGGTCAGGTGTTAGGGTAGAGGCATTGTCACGATATAGCTTGACCAATGCATCGATTAAATCCTTGGCTTTGGCATGCTTCACAGCATAATCATCGGCCTCAAATTCATTTTTGCGGGCATACCATGCCATCAATGGACGCAATACAAACAAGAATGATGGGCTGACCAACATAAACAGCAATAAAGCCATATAGTCAGATGACATGCTCACGCCCAGCCCAGTGTAGAACCATGCTTGTTGTTTAAGCCAACCCAACACAGCCAAGCCCAAAAATGAAATAACAAACAAACTGATAATGCGCTTGAGTACATGATGATGCTTGAAGTGTCCAAGCTCATGGGCTAATACGGCTTCGATTTCATTGGTATTTAAGCGATCAAGCAAAGTGTCAAAGAACACGACGCGTTTGCTGGCGCCAAAACCAGTAAAGTAGGCATTACCATGTGCGCTGCGAGCCGAGCCATCCATAACAAATAGGCCTTGGGATTTAAAACCACATTTCTTCAACAATTTTTCAACTCTGGTTTTGAGTTTGTCATCTTCAAGCGGTGAAAACTTATTAAACATGGGGGCAATAAAAGTCGGATAAACCGCCAACATCAAGAGATTGAAAGCGCTCCACAAAATCCACAAATACAACCACCACCATTCACCGGCTTCGCGCATCAACCAAAATGCTGCAAATAAAATAGGGGCACCCATAATAAAACCTACTAGGCTGTGCTTAAGCATGTCTGAGAAAAACATGCCAGGGCGCATTTTGTTGAAGCCAAAACGCTCATCCACGCTAAAAGATTTGATGTAATCAAATGGCAATTCAACCAAAGCGCCAATCACTACAGCGCTCAAAACCACCAATCCGCCACGAATAAATTCGTGACCTACGAGATGACCACGCCAATATTGGTCTATCAATTCCAAGCCGCCGCCTAGGGTAAACCACAATAATAAAATCGCTTGTACAACCAGTGAGCTCAATACCAAGCGAGTTTTGGCACAAGTATAGTCGGCTGCTTTTTGGTGATCGGATAAGGAAATGTCTTTGTTAAATGCACTGGGGACACTTTCCCTATGTGCTTGAACATGACAAATGTGTCGGCGGCCAAGCCAAAAGCGAACGCAAGTGGTAATGACGACGACAAAAACAAATAAAATGCTGAGTTGGTTTTCCATAGGATAGAACAATTTTTAAGTTAAACTAGTTAGCATTATAGAAGGATTCGTGCGCCCAAGGTTCATTCGATTGAACGCCTGGGCTTTATTTTAATGGAAATCATGATGAGCAATAACAACGACAATTTAATTTGGCTGGACATGGAAATGACCGGCTTGAGCCCAGACAACGATCGCATTATTGAAATTGCGATGGTGGTGACCGACGCAGATTTAAATATATTGGCTGAGTCACCAGCATGGGTTGTGCATCAAAGCGATGAGCGATTGGATGCAATGGATGCCTGGAATAAAGGGACGCATGGACGCTCCGGCCTAATTGATAAAGTGAAAGCCTCTAGCTTGGATGAACAGGCTGTAGAAAAACTTTGTTTAGATTTCTTGAAGCCACATGTGCCGGCTGGTAAATCGCCTATGTGTGGCAACTCGATTTGTCAGGACAGACGCTTTATGGCGCGCTATATGCCGGAATTGGAACGATACTTCCACTATCGCAACTTGGATGTCAGCGTTTTTAAAGAGTTAGCCAGACGCTGGCGTCCCAAAGTTTATAACGGATTTAAAAAAGAAAGTCGGCATGAAGCCTTGGCGGATATTTACGAATCCATCGATGAGCTGAAATACTACCGCGAGCATTTTATACGCATGAGTGACGACTAAAACGATGGCCAAAAAAAGGGGTGCCCAGTGATCGCTCAACAAGACACCCCGAGGGAGGAGAACTGAAGCTAGGAGATAGCTCAGTAGTTAATTAGCAGAAACTGTGCCAACTTTACTCGATACTTCTTTTGACTCCCTTTTTTGCGGCTTTAACATTTCTTCATATAGCTCCAAATAGCGCTTTGCGCTTAGTTCCCAGCCTAACTCTTGGCTCATGCCTTGGCGTTGAATCTGTTGCCAAAGTTTTTCTTGTGCGTAATAGGAAAGTGCCCGTGTGATGCACATTTTTAGCTCATCTGGTTCAGCGCGATGCATGACAAAACCATTGGCTTGTTTGCTCGCTATGCTTTCTTGATTGCTGTCGATGACGCTATCGGCAAGTCCACCGGTGCGATTGACCAAAGGTGGCGTACCATAACGCAGGCCATACATTTGATTCAAACCGCAGGGCTCAAAGCGTGAGGGCATAATAAATAAATCGCAGCCAGCCATGATGCGATGTGATAGGCCTTCGTCATAGCCTATCTGGCAAGCTACTCTGCCGGGGTAACGCGAGGCTAAATCGATAAATCCTTGTTGCATGGTGGCTTCGCCCGAGCCTAGCACGACTAACTGGATTGCATGCTGTTGCAAGACCTCGTCGGCAATCTCAAGCAGCATATCCAAGCCCTTTTGGTGCGTCAGTCGGCTGACCACGCCCAGCAATGCTGTACCAGCTTCTTCTGCAAGGCCCATACTGTTTTGCAGGGCTAGTTTGACTTGTTGTTTGCCGTCTAATTGCTTGGCGGAATAATGCGCAGGTAGGTAAGGGTCTGTCGCCGGGTCCCATGCTTGAGTGTCCAAGCCATTTAAAATACCCACTAGGTCTTGCTTACGGCTTTGCAGCAAACCTTGCATGCCAAAGCCAAAATCGTCGGTTTGGATTTCAGCAGCGTAGCTAGGACTGACGGTGGATAACTTGTCGGCGTAGAACAGCCCCGCTTTTAAGAAAGAAAACTGTCCATAAAACTCAACTCCATTCAAGTGGAAAGCTTGTTGTGGAAGTCCTAATTGGGTGAGCCAAGATGGCGAGTAATTGCCTTGAAAGGCTAAATTGTGCACCGACATCAGCGATTTGGCGCATTTAAGATTGGTGCGTTGACTGCGCTTATAATATAGATAGGCTGGGGTTAAGCCGGTTTGCCAGTCGTTACAATGCACAATATCAAAATGTTCAGGCAGAGGGCTATCTTCACAGGCCAAGATCGCTGCCACATGAGCCAGCGTGGCAAAGCGCAATGGATTGTCTTGCCAATCATGTCCTTGACTATCTAAATAGGGATTCCCTGCACGCTGATACAGTGCCTCATGGCGTAATGCCAGCACCGGTACACCACTATCCGGCATAGTGCCGCGCCATAATTCCACTTCACCCACCATAGGCAAATGATGTAGCGTGCAAACTTTTTTAGCATCCGCAAGTTTGTCTAATACCGCTGGATAGGCGGGTATGAGAATTTCTACTTGATGCCCTAATTGATGAAGTGCAGCGGGTAAGGCGCCGCTGACATCCGCTAAACCGCCCGTTTTAATCAGTGGGTGGGCTTCGGAGGTGGCAAATAAAATGCGCAATTGATATCTTTCTGTTGAATCAAAAACAGCGCTCCATCATACTTAGAGGCTTACTTCAAATCAAGGTAACAAAAGGGAGATAGGGATGCAGGCTTGGATGGCCGTGGGAATCGGTGCGGCAATAGGTGCTTGGATACGCTGGGGCTTCTCTTGCGTGTTTAATCGTTACACAGATCAATTGCCCATGGGTACTTTGCTCGCCAATCTCATTGGCGGTTTCTTGATGGGGATGGTGTTAGCTTGGATGCAGCTACGCAGCGACTTTTCTCCCACTTTGCGTCTATTATTAACCACTGGTTTATTAGGTGGGCTCACGACCTTTTCGGCATTTTCTGGGGAATCTTTTGGCTTGCTGATGCGTCAGCAGTATGGCTGGGCTTTATTACATACCACATTGCATGTCTTAGGCGCATTGCTAATGACGGCGCTGGGCTTTTATCTTGTGCATAGCGCCAAATCATAAGTGTGCGATGGAAACCTAGAGAGAACCAAACATGAGTTTGCGACTTAGATTAAATTTATTGATTACCACTATTTCGATTTTGTTTATGGTGGCTTCAGGTATTGTCATTGTGCAGGATGCCAAGACTTCTATCCAAGAGCGGGTGGAGGCGGCAACCCGTGTGACTGTACAGCTGCTGGATACCGTCATTATCAGCTCGACCATGAACCCTAGCTTGGGTCTGACCAGCGATGTATTGAGCCAATTTTTGCGCTCATTGGGGTATGTCAGAAGTAATCACATCGTTTTATATGACTTGTATGGTAGGGTATTGTACGAGTCACCCAAATCTACCTATCGCTCGGAAGTACATCCGCCCGATTGGTTTGTCAAAATGGTCCAGCCCAAAGGTGAAAAAGTTGAGCGTCGCATACGCTATGGCGTATTGGTTATTCAATCCAACGCTGAGGGTTCGATACGTGATGCGTGGCGCGGTGTGCGTCAATTCATGTGGTTAGGCATAGGCTTCTTTATCCTGCTCAATGTATTGGTATATGTGTTATTGAGTGTTTCTCTGCAGCCAGTGAAACAAATTTTAGCGGCGATTCGTGCTATCGAGGGCGGCGATTTAACTGTGCGATTGGGTACTTTTAAACTACCGGAGTTTGATCATATCGCCCATAGTTTAAATCGTATGGCGGAATCCCTAGAAGCTGAGCGACAGCTAGAAGAAAACCGTCAGTTGACGCAATTGATACAGAGCCATATCGAAGATGAACGCCGCAGTCTGGCGCGTGAATTGCACGATGAGTTAGGGCAGTATGTGACTGCCATCAAAACCTTTGCGGTCGGCATCGTCAAGAAAACCGAGCAGGCTCAGCCTGACATCAGTGCTAATGCGCAAACCATCGTTTCAGCCGCCAATCATATTTATGATGGCATGCATAATATTATTCGTACCTTGCGCCCTGGCTCTTTGGACAATCTTGGGCTGTCGGAGACCCTGCGTGATGTGGTCAATAACTGGCAAAACCAATACCCTGAATTGCAATTTGAATTGAACTTAAGCGGCGATTTAAATGACTTAGGTGAGACGATAAACATTAATATTTATCGTATCGTGCAAGAGTCGGTTAATAACGCGCTTAAGCACGCAAATGCTAATCACTTAAAAATTAGTTTAACGAGAAAAACTGGGCGTGAATTGCGTCTTACTATTCAAGATGATGGGCAGGGGATGAATGTGACAGAAGTAGATCAATCTCAGCATTTTGGTTTGTTGGGCATGCGTGAGCGTGTACAAGCTCTGCATGGTGAGTTTCAAGTGAGTTCGCAACCTTCACGCGGCACCCTAATTTCAATCGTAATACCTGAGGATAAGCTATGAGTGAACCGGTTAAAGTAATGTTGGTGGATGATCATGCTGTAGTACGTATGGGATTCCGTATGCTACTTGAGTCGGCTTCTGACATCAAAGTAGTGGCTGAGGCAGAGAGTGGTGAACAAGCCATCAAGCTTTACATGGAGCATCAGCCCGATGTGGTGGTAATGGATATTACTATGCCAGGCATAGGCGGCATGGAAGCCACCGATAGAATTCTTGCCAAAGACAATCATGCCAAAATTTTGATTCTGTCAGCGCATGAGGACTCAGTGCATCCCAAACGTGTTCTGAATGCGGGTGCTATGGGGTATCTGACCAAGCGCAGTGCGGCAGAAGAGCTCATTAAAGCCATACGCACCGTGGCTAGTCGCAAGATGTATTTAGAGGCGAATATCGCCCAACAAATGGCGATCCAACAGCTAAATGGTGAACAAAATCCGGTGGATGTGTTATCAGATCGCGAGTTTGAGGTGTTTATCGCCTTGGCCAAAGGCAAGACGACAAACGAGATTGCTGATACCTTGAGCTTATCGCCACGTACTGTGGGCACCCATCTTTACAATATCAAGCAAAAATTGAATGCCAATAATTCTGCAGAGCTGGCCTTGATTGCCATGCGTTGTGGTTTGATTGACCCTTAAGCCAGCCTATTTTTTGGGGTGAGTATTGCTGTACACGCTAATCAGCCCAGCCAAGATAATCCCGCCTATCGCCAACCAACTTTGCGTAGACATGGTCTCTTGCCACACCAGATAGGCAATCAAGCTGGCAATCACTACGGTGGTATAAGCCAGACTGCCGACCACAAATGGATTGCCGGTTCTATAGGCGCGGGTCATGGTCAATTGCCCCATCGTGGCAAATGCCCCTAGGCTGAGCAAGGGCAAGATATCTTCGCTGCGTAGCGGATGATACTCATGGATTAACATCCATAACCCGCCCCCTAAGCTGCAAGTCAAAGAGAAATAAAACACGGTGCGCCAATCAGGTTCATGCGCACGTCCTAATTGCATAACATGGACATATACCAAGCCAGCGAGAATGCCTGAAAGCAAGCCTAGGCCACCAGCGAGTAACTCATCCATATGCAAGCTGGGTCGAAGCAATAACACCACCCCAGCAAAACCCATCACTAAAGCTGCGATTAGCATAGGGCGAGGTTTTTCGTGATGACTAATGGTGAGGATAGTCGCCATCGCTAAAGGTGAGGTGTAGTTCAGGGTGATAGCACTCGCCAGCGGTAAATGGCTGAGCGCATAAAAAAACATCACCATGGAAATAAATCCATATGTCGAGCGAGTGATTTGTTTTTTAATCAGCGGGGTACGAATACTAAGATTGCGCCACAAGGCGTAAGCGGAAATCAGCAAAAGTCCAAACAAAGAGCGATAGAACACCAACTCGGCACTGGAATAATAGTCCCCGCAGTATTTGACAAATGCCCCCATCACCGCGAAACATAAAGCCGCGGCCAGCATCCATAAACTACCTAAGTTTTGTTGGTTCACAGGTGTGGGTTCAGGCGTTGACGCAACCATTGATGGAAATGTTGCATCCCAGTTTCCATGGGGTGCTGGTAAGGACCGCGCTCGTCGACGCCAAGCTGATGTAAGGCGACGCGACCATTATGCATGCGTTGGCAAATCTCCTTATCCTCGATGGCAGTCTCGTTGTAAGCGGCTTGCTGAGCCTCCACATAAGCTTGCTCAAACAAGGCAATATCTTCTGGATAGTAAAACTCCACCACATTGGTGCAATGATTGACGTCACGCGGAATAATATTGGAAACCACCAATACATTTGGATACCACTCAATCATCAAGAAGGGGTAATACACCATCCAAATAGCACCATACTTGGGCTGCGTTTTTCCATGATATTGAGCTACCTGTTGTTGCCATTGCTGGTAAATAGGGCTGCCGGGGCGGTTGAGGGAAGATTTAAAGCCCACGGTTTGGACGCTGAATTCATCGGCAAATTGCCAATGCAATTCTTCGCAATCCACAAATTGATTCAGGCCGGGGTGGAAGGGACCCACATGATAGTCTTCCAAGTACACTTCAATAAAGGTTTTCCAATTGAAATTGTATTCTTCTATCATGACGCGATTCAGCATATAGCCAGTGAAATCGAAGTCCTGCTTACAACCTAAAGCTTGTAAATCCTTTGCAATGTCACGCGCGCCATCAAATTGCAAGCCATTCCAATTTTTTAGCGGAGTTTGCGTCAAGTGCAGGCAAGGATTTTCTTTGAAATGAGGGGCGCCAATGAGCTCACCTTGAATGTTGTAAGTCCAGCGATGCAAAGGGCATACGATATGTTTGGTATTGCCTTTACCCTCCAACATGATGGCTTGGCGATGGCGGCAGATATTACTCATTAGGCTGATGCCTTGCTCGTGATGCACCAAAGTTTTGGCATTGTTCATCCACTCAAGTGCGTAATAATCACCCTGATTGGGCACCATCAGTTGATGGCCAATATAGTTAGGGGCATGAGCAAAAATATGCTGTTGTTCGAGTCGATAAATTTCTGGATCTGTGTACCACGATACGGGGAGTTGTACCTGCGTTTCGCTTAACTTGAGTTGCAAATCCAATGCGCTTGATGAAATCATAAGTGTTTATTCTGTTTGGTCTAATTCAATTTAATCAATCAGGGGGTTGCAAAAGGGGCATGATTTTGCCCTAACCCCAAATTTTTTCAAGTGAAATTTTAGCTGGCTTCAATGGCCTCAAAGGCGGATGGGCGCTTTGTATAGAGGGTCATCTGTATGGTTTGTGACCTTGCTCGGCAAATCCAGTTCAGTGGATGCTCATCATAGAGTCCGGCAATCTGCCTGTATTGCCCGAATTTGCTTGATTTTGCAGGTGGTTTTGCGATAAAGTAACGGGTTCAAGATAAGGTTCAAAAAGGATGTTTATCTTCGCTTGGCGGCAAACGGCCGCCATTTTCTTTTTTGCGTCTGGAACTGGCTACCGGCCTTATTTCGGCAAAAAAATTACTGCAATTAACTTTTGAGCGATTTATGTCACATTTGATGAATACCTATGGCAGATTGCCTGTCACTTTTGAAAAAGGTGAAGGGGTATGGCTGTTTGATAATCATGGCGAGAAGTATTTGGATGCATTATCAGGCGTAGCCGTAAATGGTCTTGGTCATGCCCACCCCAAGCTGATACAAGCAATCAACCAACAAGTAGCTAAATTAATCCATGTTTCGAATATCTACCATATTCGAGAACAAGAGTTGTTGGCGGATAAGTTGTGCGAAGTGTCTGGCATGGACAAGGTGTTCTTCTGTAATTCTGGTTGTGAGGCCAATGAGGCCTCTATCAAATTGGCCCGTTTGTATGGGCATCAACGTGGCGTGGCTAATCCAGAAATCATTGTGATGGAAAAATCTTTCCATGGACGTACCCTAGCGACATTGTCTGCCACTGGCAATCGTAAAGCACAAGCCGGCTTTGAGCCCTTGGTGAGTGGTTTTGTGCGTGTGCCCTATGATGATGTTGAGGCGGTCAAACAAGTTGCCCTAAATAACAAAAATGTCGTCGCTATCTTGGTGGAGCCAGTCCAAGGTGAGGGCGGCATCAATATTCCACATGACGCTACCGGATATCTCAAAGCTTTAAGAGAAATATGCGATACGCAGGGCTGGTTGTTGATGGTGGATGAGGTGCAAACGGGTATAGGCCGGACTGGCACTTGGTTTGCATTCCAACACACTGAAATACAACCGGATGTGATGTCCTTAGCAAAAGGACTCGGATCTGGTGTGCCTATTGGCGCATGTTTGGCGCGTGGTGTTGCTGCGGAGACCTTCACACCTGGAAAACATGGTTCCACCTTTGGCGGTAATCCTCTGGCGACAGCAGCAGGTTTGGCGACGCTGAGTATTATTCAAGAGGAAAAGCTCAGAGAGAATGCCGACAAAATGGGCAATCTGATTGCTCAAGGTTTCCGTGCAGCGTTTGCCGACACCCCTGAAGTGGTCAGTATCCGCAACGCCGGCTTGATGATAGGCGTTGAATTAGACAGACCATGTGCCGAGCTGGTGAAGCTTGCATTGGCAGAACATATGCTGATTAATGTGACTGCTGAGCGCGTCATCCGTTTATTACCGCCATTGGTCATCAATGAGTCAGAAGTAGCGCACTTGGTCAGCAAGCTATCCGCCGTAGTGAAGAAGTTTTTACAGCATAGCGCGTCCAAATAACAGGCGCTGTGCTTAAGGAAGCATCATGGAAATCAAACATTTTCTACAATTTAATGATTTAAGCCGAGATGAGCTGGATTATCTATTTCAGCGAACGGCTTGGATTAAGGCCGAGTTTAAAGCCTATCGTCAGTATTGGCCCTTGGTCGATAGAACCTTGGTCATGATTTTTGAAAAAGCCAGCACACGCACACGTCTCTCCTTTGAGGCGGGTATGCAGCAACTGGGGGGTTCAGCGATTTATCTGAATACGCGTGATTCGCAATTAGGTCGTGGTGAACCCGTTGAAGATGCTGCGCAAGTTATTTCGCGTATGAGCGACTTGGTGATGATACGGACTTTTGAGCAAGAGATTATTGAGCGTTTTGCCAAGCATTCACGCGTGCCCGTCATCAATGGCTTGACCAATGAATACCATCCTTGCCAAATTTTGGCGGATATTTTCACTTTTATTGAGCATCGCGGTTCTATTCAGGGCAAAACAGTGGCATGGATAGGGGACTCAAATAATGTCTGCAACACATGGCTGCAGGCCGCTGAGGTATTGGACTTTAATGTCAATGTATCTACTCCGCCTGGTTATGAAGTAGAGCCTGAGCGTGCTGGCTTGTACAGCAATCAGCACTATCAACAATTTGCCGACCCTATGGAAGCAGCTCGTGGTGCTGACTTGGTGACCACTGATGTATGGACTTCTATGGGTTTTGAGGCGGAAAACGAAGAGCGCATGCGTGACTTTGCCGATTGGCAGGTGGACGCAGACATGATGCGTGTGGCCAAGTCTGACGCATTGTTTATGCATTGTCTGCCAGCCCATCGTGGCGAAGAGGTGGCTGCTGATGTGATTGATGGCGCACATTCCGTGGTATGGGATGAAGCAGAAAACCGTCTGCATACGCAAAAAGCGCTAATGGAATATTTGGTTAAGGGAAAAATAAAGGTTTAACACAATGAGCAAAATCAAAAAAGCCGTATTGGCCTACTCTGGTGGTTTGGATACTTCAGTCATTTTGAAGTGGCTACAAGACGAATACCAATGTGAGGTGGTGACTTTCACTGCCGACCTAGGTCAAGGCGAGGAGTTAGAGCCTGCGCGTGAAAAAGCCAAGAAATTCGGCGTTAAGGAAATCTATATTGATGACCTGCGTGAAGAGTTTGTGCGTGATTTTGTGTTTCCTATGTTCCGTGCCAATACCGTATATGAGGGTGAGTATCTGTTAGGCACCTCCATCGCGCGTCCTTTGATTGCTAAGCGCTTGATTGAAATTGCGCGTGAGACGAATGCGGATGCGATTTCCCACGGCGCTACAGGCAAAGGGAATGACCAAGTGCGTTTTGAATTGGGTGCTTATGCATTGAATCCAAACATCCATATCATCGCTCCTTGGCGTGAATGGGATTTGTTATCGCGTGAAAAATTATTGGCTTATGCCGAAAAACATGGCATCCCAGTCGAGATGAAGCATAAGCAAGGGGGCAGTCCTTACAGTATGGACGCCAACTTACTCCATATTTCCTATGAAGGTCGCCACTTGGAAGACCCTGCTGCCGAAGCAGAAGAGGAGATGTGGCGTTGGACAGTGTCCCCAGAAAAAGCACCTGATGCAGCTGAATATATCGAGCTTGAGTATCGCCATGGCGACCCTATAAGCCTCAACGGCAAGGCCATGAAAGCCCATGAGTTATTGGCGGCTCTCAATGTATTGGGTGGCAAACACGGAATCGGTCGTTTGGACTTGGTGGAAAACCGCTATGTCGGTATGAAATCCCGTGGCTGTTATGAAACGCCCGGCGGCACCATTTTACTGAAAGCGCATCGCGCCATTGAATCCCTGACCTTGGATAGAGAGGTCGCACATCTCAAAGACGATTTGATGCCACGCTATGCCAGCATGATTTATAACGGTTATTGGTGGAGTCCAGAGCGTAAAGCCATACAGGCACTGATAGACCACACGCAACAAAGCGTGAACGGTTGGGTGAGATTGAAGTTGTATAAAGGCAATGTGATTGTGGTGGGACGTGATTCAAAAACCGACTCTTTGTTTGACCCAACTATTGCGACTTTTGAAGATGATCAAGGTGCTTACGACCAACGTGATGCGGGTGGCTTTATCAAGCTTAACGCTTTAAGAATGCGTATCGCCGCTAATTTAACCAACCGCAAACATAAAGCATAAGGAGCTGAATATGGCGCAATTTGATAATGTAAGTGTAAAGAAAAAAGCCAACGTTTATTTCGATGGTAAATGTGTTAGCCATACAGTCATGTTTCCTAACGGCACGCGCAGCACCATAGGCGTGATGTTTCCAGCGCAACTAACTTTCAACACCGCTGCGCCTGAGTTGATGGAAATTAATTCTGGCAGTTGTCGTGTCAAGCTTCAGGGTGAAAGCGAATGGAAAACCTATCAGCAGGGCGACAAGTTTACTGTACCGGGCAACTCCAGTTTTGATATCGAAATTCTGGAAACCCTGGATTATGTTTGCCACTTTGAATAAGAACTAGCATGAGTCATTTGTGTTTTTGAGGAGTTGTTATGCCTTCATTTGATATCACTTCAGAAGTAGATATGGTGGCGTTAAAAAACGCAGTCGATGTTGCTTCACGCCAGATTGCTACGCGTTATGACTTTAAAGGCACCAGTGCTGCCGTTGAGCTGAATGAAAAAGACAAAGAAATGACTTTGTTGGGGGATTCTGATTTTCAACTGGATCAAGTCAAAGCCATTCTTTTGCCAGCCATGGAGAAAAAAGAGCCCGATAGTGCAAAGCGACTAGATCATCAGCCGGTGCAAAAAGTCTCAGGCAACAAGGTAAAACAAGCCTTGAAAATTCGTGCCGGCATAGACGCAGAGTTGGCCAAAAAATTGGTGAAATTGATTAAAGATAGCGGTTTAAAAGTACAGGCCAGTATACAAGGTGACACCGTACGTGTGACCGGTGCAAAACGTGATGTACTGCAAGATACGATTGCTTTGGTGAAAAAGTCGATTACCGATTTCCCTTTGCAATTCGGTAACTTCCGAGATTAAGTTAAAGTTTTTTATTAAATTAAAAAAGCCTGTGCAACGGCCAACGATAGTGAATGTAAGAGAGTAATTTATGGCAGCAAAAACCCTGTATGACAAACTGTTTGACTCTCATGTAGTGCATGAGGAAAACGGTGCAGCACTGATTTATATCGACCGTCATTTGGTACACGAAGTCACCAGTCCGCAAGCTTTTGAGGGACTGCGTTTGGCAGGGCGTAAACCATGGCGTGCAGATAGTGTTGTGGCGACTGCCGACCATAACACACCCACCACTGGTTGGGAAAAAGGGCTTGAGGGAATTGCCGACCAAGTCTCTAAAACACAAATCATGACGCTGGATAGCAATATCAAAGAGTTTGGTGCCAAAGCTTATTTCCCCTTTATGGATAAAGGCCAAGGCATCGTGCACGTGGTAGGTCCAGAACAAGGCGCTACCTTGCCAGGTATGACAGTGGTGTGTGGTGATTCGCATACCAGTACGCATGGTGCTTTCGGTGCATTGGCACATGGTATCGGCACCTCAGAAGTTGAGCATGTGCTGGCGACCCAGTGTTTGGTGCAAAAAAAATCCAAAGCTATGCTGATACAAGTCGACGGTCAATTGGGTCATGGTGTTAGCGCCAAAGACGTGGCATTGGCGATTATCGCCAAGATAGGCACTGCGGGTGGTACAGGCTATGCCATTGAATTTGCTGGCTCTGCAATTCGTGGCTTGAGTATGGAAGGCCGCATGACCCTCTGTAATATGGCGATTGAAGCCGGTGCGCGAGCAGGGATGGTGTCGGTAGATCAGACCACGATAGATTATTTGCAAGACAAACCTTATGCCCCTAAAGGGGCGCTGTGGGATCAAGCAGTCAGCTATTGGCGTACCTTGGTCAGTGATGCTGGCGCGCATTTTGACCAAGTGGTGAGCTTGCATGCAGACGATATCGCACCGCAAGTGACTTGGGGGACTTCGCCAGAAATGGTGGTACCGGTCAGCGGCAAGGTACCTAATCCTGCACAGGAGCAAGACGCGACGAAGAAATCTGGGATGTTGCGCGCTTTGGAATATATGGGCTTGCAAGCAGATACGCCCATCCAAGACATTGCCATAGACAAAGTGTTTATCGGCTCATGTACCAATTCGCGTATCGAGGATTTGCGTGCTGCCGCCAAAGTGGCGCAAGGCAAGAAAATTGCCAGCAATATCAAATTGGCGCTGGTGGTTCCGGGCTCTGGCTTGGTTAAAGCACAAGCGGAAGCAGAAGGATTGGATAAAATCTTTACTGCGGCTGGATTTGAATGGCGTCAGCCTGGCTGCTCTATGTGTTTGGCCATGAATGCAGACCGCCTAGAGCCTGGCGAGCGTTGTGCTTCAACCTCTAATCGTAATTTCGAGGGCCGTCAGGGACAAGGTGGACGTACCCATTTAGTCAGTCCTGAAATGGCTGCCGCTGCAGCGATCGCAGGCCACTTTGTCGACATCAGAAATATCTAAGGAAATCCTTATGCAAGCTTTTACAACATTGACAGGATTGGCGGTGCCATTGGATAGAGCCAATGTGGATACCGATGCCATCATTCCTAAACAATTTTTGAAATCGATTAAGCGTAGTGGCTTCGGTCCGAACGCATTTGACGAGTGGCGTTATCTCGATCACGGTGAGCCTGGGATGGACAATAGCAAGCGTCCCATTAATCCAGATTTTGTATTGAATTTGCCGCGCTATCAGGGCGCTAGCATATTGCTTGCGCGGGAAAACTTTGGCTGTGGTTCCAGCCGCGAGCATGCGCCTTGGGCATTAGAAGATTACGGTTTCCGAGCGATTATTGCACCAAGTTTTGCCGACATTTTCTTTAATAATTGCTTCAAAAATGGCATGTTGCCCATCGTGCTGAAAGAGCAGGAAGTTGATCTCTTGTTTCAACAAGTACAAGCCCAAGAGGGATATCAATTGACCGTGGATTTGAGTGCGCAAACGGTCACTACGCCAACGGGTGAATCATTTAGTTTTAGTGTCGATGCCTTCCGCAAACATTGTTTACTGAACGGTTTAGACGATATCGGTTTGACCATGCAGCATCAAGACAAGATACGCGCTTTTGAGGATCAACATCGTCAAGCGCAGCCATGGTTATTTAATTAATCGCTCAATACCAAACATTTAGCTCAATCAAACAAGAAGACAGGAACAGCTTATGAGAATCGCAGTATTACCAGGGGATGGAATAGGTCCGGAAATCGTGGCGCAAGCCGTTAAGGTATTAGAAGCGCTCAACTTGAATATGCAGTTGGATCATGCCCCTATTGGTGGTGCAGGCTATGAAGCGGCTGGCGATCCATTGCCGGCGGAGACCTTGGCTTTAGCCAAACAAGCGGATGCTGTTTTATTGGGTGCTGTAGGGGACTGGAAATATGACAGCTTGCCGCGCGATATGCGTCCTGAACGTGGATTATTGCGTATTCGTAAGGAATTGAATTTATTTGCCAACTTACGTCCTGCCTTGCTTTATCCTGAATTGGCCAGTGCTTCGACGCTGAAACCTGAGGTCGTCTCTGGCCTAGATATCATGATCGTACGTGAGTTAACGGGGGATATTTATTTCGGACAGCCACGAGGTATTTCTACACTAGCCAATGGTGAGCGTGAGGGGATTAACACCATGCGCTACAGCGAGTCTGAAATTCGTCGTATTGCTCATATAGCCTTCTCGATTGCGATGAAACGCAATAAGAAAGTTTGCTCTGTAGATAAAGCCAATGTGTTGGAAACGACAGAATTATGGCGTCAGGTTATGATAGAAGTGGCTAAAGAATACCCACAGGTTGAGTTAAGCCATATGTATGTGGATAACGCTGCGATGCAGTTGATTCGCCAACCTAAACAGTTTGATGTGATGGTGACAGGGAATATTTTTGGCGACATTTTGTCCGATGAGGCTTCAATGTTGACTGGCTCTATTGGTATGTTGCCCTCTGCTTCGCTCGACGCAAACAATAAGGGCATGTACGAGCCCAGCCATGGTTCAGCCCCTGATATTGCTAACCAAGATATCGCAAATCCATTGGCAACGATTCTGTCGGCGGCCATGATGTTGCGTTATACCTTTGCGGATGAGTCTAACGCAGACCGCATTGAAAATGCGGTTAAAAAAGCTTTGGCGCAAGGCTATCGTACCGCAGATATTTTTACTGATGGTTGTCGCAAGGTGAAATGTAGCGAAATGGGAGATGCGGTGGTTGCCGCTTTGTAATGCGCTTTGATGGCGTTGCTTTAAAAGGATATAGGTCATGTTGAATGTAGGTTTCATAGGCTGGCGTGGAATGGTGGGCTCTGTGCTAATGCAGCGCATGCGCGAAGAAAACGATTTTAGCCACATCAATCCGCAATTTTTCACTACCTCACAAGTCGGTGCAAATGGCCCAAATGTTGGTAAAGACACTCCAGCACTAAAAGACGCCAAAGACATTGCTGCTTTGTCGCACATGGACGTAATTGTTTCTTGTCAGGGTGGCGATTACACCAGCGAGATATTCCCGCAGTTGCGCAATAGTGGTTGGCAAGGACATTGGATTGACGCTGCCTCTACCTTACGTATGGAAAAAGATGCAGTAGTGATTTTAGATCCTGTGAATATGCATGTGATTGATCAATCTTTGTCGCAAGGCGGAAAAAACTGGATAGGCGGTAATTGCACTGTATCCCTCATGTTAATGGCGCTGGATGGTTTATTTAAAGCGAATCTGATTGAGTGGATTAGCTCCATGACTTATCAGGCGGCTTCGGGCGCTGGCGCGCAAAATATGCGTGAATTGATTAAGCAAATGGGCGTGATACATGGCAATGTTGCCGAATTGTTGAGCGATCCTGCCTCCGCTATTTTGGACATTGATAGACAAGTGGCTGAGACCATACGCAGTGATAGCCTGCCGCATGCTCATTTTGGCGTGCCATTGGCGGGTAGCTTGATTCCATGGATAGACAAAGATCTAGGCAATGGACAAAGCAAAGAAGAATGGAAAGGTTGTGCTGAGACCAATAAGATTTTGGGCCTAGACCAAGCCATTGTTGTGGATGGCTTGTGTGTCCGGATTGGCGCTATGCGCTGTCATTCGCAAGCCCTCACAATCAAGTTAAAACGCGATGTGCCTTTAGATGAGATTGAGGATATGTTAGACAAGGCTAATGCATGGTCTAAGGTTATTCCTAATACTCGCGAGGAAAGCATGCAGCATCTCACCCCTGCGGCGATTACCGGTACCTTGAGTACGCCAGTAGGTCGTCTACGCAAAATGGGCATGGGCGGTGAATATCTCTCTGCCTTTACCGTGGGTGACCAATTGTTGTGGGGAGCTGCTGAGCCTCTGCGTCGCATGTTGATGATTTTGGTGCAACGCGCTGCATAATCACGCTTATGTATAAATCTTTGCGCTCAACTCTTTCCGTTGGCATGCTCTGCTGGGGTCTAGCGACCTCAGTGTCTTTGCATGCGGCTGAATTGGGCACCATACTGAGTCGTAGCTTTCTTGAGCAACCACTCAATATCAGCATGCAGTTAAAACTTGCCGCGGGCGAGCGTGTTAATGAAATGCATTGTAAAGTGGGGGAGCCAGACGACTTCTCAAGTTTGGGGATGAGCAAAGCGAGTTTTGTGGATGACATTCAATGTCAACTGCAGTCCAATAAAAAATCTAGCAAAACCGCACAATTAAAGCTGAGCTCACACAATCCTATCTCCGAGTCAGTGTTCCATTTAGTGCTGGTGCTCTCGTCCCCTATGGATGAACATCAAGTGCGGGATTTGCTGCTGGTATTGGATGCCCAGCCTGGTAATGATTTGCCTGTTAGCGCGAACACAGAAAGCATCCCTGAAACAGCAAATGAAACACCGCAGGCAGGTAAGCCTTATATCGTTGGAGCAGACGAGACGCTGATGAATGTGGCGAGACAGTTAGGGGTGTCGGAATTAGAGTTTAATCAATTTATGCTGGCAGTTTTGCAGCGCAATCCTAACGCTTTTATCCATAAAAATATTCATATGCTCAAACAAGGCAGCGTATTGGAGTTGCCGACCCAAGAGGAATGGCAGTCGGTAAATCGTCAACAGGCAGCAGAAGAAGTACAACAGCAGGGTACGATGTGGCGTGAATATCGCCAACAAAATTCAGATGCTGTACAGTCAGCCAATCAAGAAGTGCCACCCAATGCGACCTTGCCTGCAGACGAGAATGCCTATGCTGCACCACAAGCCCGAGACATTGTTAGACTGACTAATCCTGCTGTCGCTAATAGCAAAGTGCAAGGGTTGACCGTACAGGAAGAAATTAATGCACTGCGCGATGAGATTGCCGCTCATGAGGCCAGCATTAAGGAAGCCAACCAAAAAACTGCTGCCTTAGAAAAACAAATTCAAGAAATGCAAAATCTTATTTTGATGAAAGATAAATCTTTGCAACAACAAGAGTTGCTAAGACCTTGGTGGTCTAAACTGTCCAAATGGTTAGCCTCGCATCCTTGGGTATTCATTCTAGTACTGCTATTTACCATGCTGAGCTTCCTATTGGCTATTCATCAACTAAGCAAACGTCGTGCAGAGCAAGCATTACAAGTCATGCTGGCAGATATTCGTCAAACTCAGCCTGATTCTGGTGCAGAGAGTTCTGTGTATCCTCAGTCGACTGCAGACGCGGCTAATGTGATGGAAAAAACCGCACAGTTATTACAAGACATTGATTTAACCCTGTCTGATTCAAAGTCAGCGAGTGCTAGTCGATTATCATTAGTAACAAAGACGCCCCAGGGTAGTAGCGTAGATACCCAATTTGACCTAGTCGCAAGTTATTTGGATATGGGTGACCAAATCGGCGCATCTAAACTTTTGCAGGACATTATTCAGAATGGCAATGATTTGCAACAAGCGAGAGCGCGCAAAATGTTAAGCGATCTCAAATAGTCTGGGATTGTCTCAGTGCATCCCATCATCTATCTTTTGCTTATCTTGTTGATGGCCTTGCTGATGCCACAACTCTCCATCGCTTTTATCTTACTCAGTGCATTGTTTATTTTCCTCGGCCTTAATCAAGCTGGAAGACGGTTTCTATTTGCTATGTTGCAACGCATGCGTTGGTTATGGCTGAGTATTTTATTGATTATGGCGTTTAATACCCCAGGAGAGGTGCTGGCTTTTTGGCCATGGTATATCGCGCCAACCTACGAGGGTCTAACGCAGGGCGGCATACAAATAGCCCGTTTGGCATTGATGCTACTGTTGATTGCTTTGATGACTAGCGCCTTAAAAACTGAACAGTTGTTGTGCGCTTTTTATTCTCTGTCTAAACCCATCCGTTTTCTCTCACTCTCGCCAGAGCGTCTGGCGACGAGGTTGTGGTTGACCATCAACTATATCCAATCGCATATGGCAACTGCGCGCCATAAAAAGCAAGGCAAGCAGTTTTTAGATGAGTTTTTGCAACAAACAAAGCAAGTGAGTCAGTCTAAAAATTCATCATTGAGCCAAGTAACCATACCTACGCTTAAATTTGTCCTATTAGATTATTGCATTATCAGTCTGATGCTGTTGAGCTTGATCTTGGCATGGGGGCGATACTAATGCGGATTGCTTTAGGCATTGAATATGATGGTAGTCCTTATCATGGGTGGCAAACCCAAACGCAAGGTAGGACAGTGCAAGATACATTGCAAGTCGCCATTGCCAAAGTCGCCCTTCACCCGATAGAGGTCGTGGGTGCAGGCCGAACAGATAGCGGTGTGCATGCCATGATGCAGGTGGCACACTTTGATACACAAACTGAACGCCCTATGGATGCCTGGGTGAGGGGCGTGAATAGCTATTTGCCAGATAGCATCAGAATATTATGGGCTCACCCAGTAGACGATCATTTTCATGCGCGTTTTTCAGCACATGCCCGACACTATCAATTTTTGCTACTCAATCGTCGTGTGAATTCTGCGGTGCGCGCGCAAAAAGTCAGTTGGTTTCATTTACCTTTAGATTTGATGGCCATGCAGCAAGGCATCAAGTACTTTCTTGGTGAGCATGATTTTAGTGCCTTTCGCGCCTCTGAGTGCCAAGCGGCAAGTCCAGTTAGGCAGATGCAGCGAGCTGAGCTACAACAGTTTGGGGATTATTTTTTATTCAGTTTTAGTGCTAATGGCTTTTTGCATCACCAAGTACGCAATATGGTGGGAGCATTGGTTTATGTGGGGAAAGGTAATTTAGCGCCGACCGATATTCAACAACTGCTGTTACAAAAAGATAGAAAATTAGCCCCGCCCACCTTTCCTGGAGATGGTCTCTACCTAACCGGGGTGAGTTATGCACAGGAATGGAATTTGCCCGCCTCAATCAGCAATATATCGTTACTAATCGCCTGAAATTCATTAAAATAGGGCTGTTTATTTTAGAAGTTTTCAGCCTTGCGAACCCGTGTAAAAATTTGTGGAATTACTAACCTAATCGACGCTCAAACAGCAGTACATGCTGGTGCCGATGCGATTGGTTTGGTGTTTTATCCGCACAGTCCACGCTATGTGACGCCTGTCCTTGCTGCCCAGATTTCCCGCTCAGTGCCTGCTTTTGTCACTGTAGTGGGTTTATTTGTGAATGCCAGCGAGTCTGAGGTTCGCGAAGTATTGGCGCAAGTGCCATTGCAGTGTTTACAATTTCATGGTGACGAACCTGCTGAGTTTTGCCGTCAATTTAATTTGCCTTATATGCGCGCAGTTCGCGTTCATGCACAGTCAAATTTGCTACAATACGTGCGCCAGTTTGATGACGCGCAAGCACTTTTGTTAGATGCTTATGTGGAAGGGGTACCCGGTGGAACCGGGCAATCGTTTGATTGGGATTTGATTCCTCACGACTTGCCAATACCTATCGTGCTAGCAGGTGGCTTATCTGCTGAAAACGTGCGTCAAGCTATACAAACCGTAAAGCCCTATGCCGTTGATGTGAGTGGCGGTGTGGAACAAGCTAAAGGTATCAAATCCAAACAGAAAATAGTTGCTTTCATGCAAGGAGTTAGACATGCAACCCTATGATATGCCAGATGCGCGAGGCCATTTTGGACCTTTTGGCGGTATCTTTGTCGCAGAGACCTTGGTCGAGGCCTTGGAAGAATTGCGCGTCATGTACGAAAAATATCGTTTTGACCCGGAATTTTTGGCTGAATTTGCCCATGATCTCAAACATTTTGTGGGTCGTCCTAGCCCAATTTATCACGCCAAGCGTTGGTCTGAACGTGTGGGTGGTGCGCAGATTTATTTGAAGCGTGAAGATCTTAACCATACTGGTGCGCATAAAGTAAACAATACCGTAGGTCAGGCCTTGCTTGCTAAGCGTATGGGCAAACCACGGGTGATTGCGGAGACGGGGGCAGGTCAGCATGGTGTTGCTACCGCTACAATCGCTGCGCGCATGGGTTTGGAATGCGTGGTATACATGGGTTCAGAGGACGTGAAGCGTCAAGCCCCCAATGTTTTCCGCATGAAACTATTGGGCGCAACCGTGGTACCTGTGGAAAGTGGCTCAAAAACACTTAAAGATGCATTAAACGAAGCGATGCGTGATTGGGTGACCAATATTGAAAATACTTTCTACATTATCGGTACCGTCGCAGGACCGCATCCTTATCCCATGATGGTGCGAGATTTTCAGGCGGTGATTGGTGTGGAATCCAAAATCCAAATGCAAGAGATTGTGGGACGTCAACCCGACGCGGTAGTGGCTTGTGTTGGCGGCGGTTCTAATGCCATGGGGATTTTCTATCCTTATATTGATGTACCAAATGTGCGTTTAATTGGGGTAGAGGCTGCTGGCCATGGTATCGAAACCGGAAAACATGCTGCTCCACTGACCAGCAATAGCGCTATCGGTGTTTTGCATGGTAACCGTACCTATCTGATGCAAGATGAAGATGGTCAAATTATCGAAACCCACTCTATATCGGCTGGTTTAGATTACCCTGGTGTAGGCCCTGAGCATGCATGGTTAAAAGATAGCAGTCGTGCAGAATACGTTGCGGTGACTGATGATGAAGCAATGCAAGCATTCCATAATTTATGTCGTGTTGAGGGGATTATTCCTGCTCTAGAGTCCAGCCATGCCTTGGCTTATGCAGAAAAACTCGCTAAAACTATGAAGCCATCAGAAGTCATACTTGTTAACTTGTCTGGTCGTGGTGATAAAGATATCAACACAGTCGCCAATATCTCAGGAATCAATCTGTAAATTTATGTCACGTTTAACCCATACATTTGCGCAACTGGCGCAACAGCAAAAAAAAGCACTTATTCCCTATATCACGGCAGGTGATCCACATCCAGATAAAACGGTTGAGATTATGCATGGTCTTGTTGAAGCGGGTGCAGACGTAATTGAGTTGGGTGTGCCATTTTCTGACCCTATGGCAGATGGTCCAGTGATTCAGCGCGCCAGTGAACGTGCCTTGGCATTTAAGGTAGGCCTGCGTGATGTATTGAATATGGTGCAACAATTCCGTACACAAGATAACAAAACGCCTATCGTGCTGATGGGTTACGCTAATCCTATTGAAGCTATGGGAACACAAAAATTTGCTGATTTGGCTAAACAAGCTGGTGTTGATGGGGTGTTGACGGTGGATTATCCGCCAGAGGAATGCAGCGATTTCACTCAACAATTAAAAGCACATGATATGGATCCAGTATTTCTGTTGTCGCCTACGACTGAAGCTAGTCGAGTAAAACTCATCGTTGAGCAAGCCAGTGGTTTTGTTTACTACGTTTCACTCAAAGGTGTGACTGGTGCAAAGAATATGGATGTTCAGGAGGTGCAGCAACGTGTTGCTGAAATTCGTGCGATGACTGGCCTGCCCATAGGGGTGGGTTTTGGTGTGCGCGATGCTGCAACTGCTACTGCTGTTGCTGGCTTTGCTGATGCGGTTGTTGTAGGCAGTCGCATGGTGCAAGAAATTGAACAGTCGTCTGTGGACAATGTCGTGGCAAATACTGCCCAACTTACACGTTCTCTGCGTCAAGCGATTGACGCCTAATCATACTGAGCTGAAAGAAAAACAAAGGAGTTTTCGATGAGTTGGCTAGAAAAAATTCTTCCACCTAAGATTAAACGTTCAGCTGGTCCAAGTAAAAAAAATGTGCCAGAAGGCTTATGGAGCAAATGTCCCAAATGTGACTCAGTGCTTTATCGAACTGATCTTGAGGCAAATGCTGAAGTATGTCCTAAGTGTGCGTATCACAGCCGTATCTCTGCTAGAGATCGGTTGAATCTATTATTAGACGCCAAGGGTCGCAAAGAGATTGCTGCCGAGGTTGAACCAGTCGATCCTTTGAAATTTCAGGATAGTAAAAAATACGTTGACCGTGTGAAGTCAGCCCAATCTGAAGTTGGCGAAAAAGATGCCCTCATTGTGATGCAAGGCAGCATCAATGCCGTACCAGTGGTGGTGGCTGTATTTGAATTTAAATTTATGGGCGGCTCTATGGGCTCGGTCGTGGGTGAGCGCTTTGTGCGAGGCGTACAAGCGGCAATCGCCAGCAAGTCAGCGTTTATTTGTATCTCTGCCAGCGGTGGTGCACGTATGCAAGAAGGCTTGTTCTCTCTTATGCAAATGGCAAAAACCAGCGCAGCTTTGACCAAGCTCAGTGAAGCGCAACTACCTTTTATTTCTGTGCTGACCGACCCGACCATGGGCGGTGTTTCAGCAAGTTTTGCCATGTTGGGTGATGTGATTGTGGCAGAGCCTCAAGCATTAATTGGTTTTGCGGGTCCGCGAGTAATTGAACAAACGGTACGTGAAACATTGCCCGAAGGCTTTCAGCGAGCAGAATTCCTATTGGAACATGGCGCGGTTGATATCATTGTTGACCGTCGTGAAATGCGCGATCGCTTGTCCAATATCATCACTGCATTGATGAATAAGCCAGCGCCAACCAAACAATAAAAATTTTGATTTGAATTCTGGTCACTCACTTCCAACCAATTTAGAAGCTTGGCTTAACTATATCGAGGCTTTGCATAGCAAAGATATCGAGCTGGGCTTGCAAAGGGTGAGTGACGTAGCCCATAGACTTGGATTAGACGCCAAATTCCCCATCATTAGCGTGGCAGGTACAAACGGCAAAGGCTCCACCTGTGCCATGCTGTCCCAAATTTATCAAGCTGCAGGTTATCGTGTCGCCAGCTATACCTCTCCGCATTTAATTCACTATCAAGAACGAATTCGAGTTAATCAGAATATGATTAGCGAGCAGCAAGCCTGCGCAGCATTTAATGCGGTAGAAAATGCCCGTCAAAGTACTGCGCTGACCTATTTCGAGTTCGGTACATTGGCTGCTATGTGGCATTTTCAACAAGCTGAGGTTGATGTCGCGATACTGGAAATTGGCATGGGTGGCCGCTTGGACGCAGTTAATATATTTGAACCGGATTGCAGTCTTGTGACCAGTATAGATTTGGATCACATGGAATATCTAGGTCCAACCCGAGAGGCGATTGCCTTTGAAAAAGCGGGTGTGTTTAGAGCGCATAAGCCTGCTATTTGTGGAGACAGAAACCCTCCGCAATCACTTTTAGACCACGCTAAACATATCGATAGTCATCTGTATTTAATCGGCCGTGATTTTGACTATCGTCACGATGCCGATAGCTGGGAATTTAACTGTGCTGATTTGAACTTGCAGAACTTGCCTATGCCATCGCTCAAGGGCAAGTTTCAGCTAGATAACGCCAGTATAGTGCTCATGACTTTACTCCAGATGCAAGAAAAACTGCCACTTAATTGGCAGATACTTCATCAAGTCTTACCCAATATTGTCTTGGCGGGGCGTTATCAAACCTTATTAAAGTCACCACAAGTCATCGTTGACGTTGCCCATAATCCGCATGCAGCGCAAGCCTTAATGTCCAATCTTGCTGCTGAACGATGTACTGGAAAGACGATGGCTGTGATGGCCATGTTGGCCGATAAAGATATTTGTGCAGTGGTCAAAATTATGTCAGCTGAAATCGATGTCTGGCATGTCGCTGCCTTACAACATCCTCGAGCGGCTGATTTGCCTGTATTACTTGATGCAATTCAGAACGCTGGTATCAATACCGCAATCTTTTCATATGAAAATCTACAAATCGCATATCGTGAGGCTTACAAGCAGGCCACTGAAAATGATAGAATTATCGTGTTCGGTTCATTCTTTACCGTAGCAGCAATCATGCAAATCCTGCCAGAATAAATGGGGAAATTAATGGTCGTAGAAAATTCGCAATCGGATTATCAGGAAATCGAATTTAAAAAGCGGGCGCGCAGAAGGCTAGTAGGCTCCATCGCCTTAGTATTATTGATGATAGTTTTATTGCCTATGATATTGGTGGATAAGCGCGAGGACTTACCCAAACAAGATCTGATTATTACTATCCCCAGTGAAGAGACCATCCCAGCCGCCCCAGAAGCTCCAGCGCCTATTGAAAACCAAGCCGCTACGCAAACCAACCCCAGCGACGAAGCCGCTGCCAATGACGAAGTATCAGAAAAAACTGTCGCAACGGATACCACAGTCACTAATGTGATGGTTCAGGTGGGGGTATTTGCTGATACGGCTAATGTTAAACAAATCCAAAGTAAACTAGAGACTAATGGCTTTAAGGTTCAATCCAATGCTTATGCCAATGGTAAAGTGCGTGTACGTGTGGGCCCTTATTCTTCGAAAGCTGAGGCAGATACTGCCATTGCAAAATTACAATCTCTTAAATTCAACCCGATGATTGTGAATGACTAGTTTCGATTATTCTATTTTGGCTTTGATTGCCTGCTCTGTGCTGCTGAGTATCATGAGAGGTTTTGTCAAAGAGTTGCTATCCATATTGGCTTGGGTCGTTTCTTTTATTGTGGCTAAGTTGTATACCGTGCAGCTTTCCAATTTGTTACCTGACTCCATCCCCAATGACTCTCTGCGTTATTTAGCGGGATTTATTATTTTATTTTTGGCGACATTACTCATTTTTACGCTGCTCAGTATCGCTTTATCACAAGTGGTAAAAGTAGCGGGAATGGGCTGGGTCGATAGACTGTTAGGCGGCTTTTTTGGATTCGTCCGAGGTGTTTTTATTGTGACTATTGTCGTGATGCTATGCGGATTAACCACTTTGCCGCAGCATCCTGCATGGCGCTCTGCCTTGTTAAGTGCGCCAATTGAGGCTATGGTAGGTAAACTTTTGCCATGGATGCCTGCAGTCGTTGCAGAAAAAGTTCATTTTGAGTAAATCGCTATAGGTCATCATATATGTGCGGAATCTTAGGTATCGTCGGAAAAACCCCTGTCAATCAGCTATTGTATGATGGCTTATTGGTACTTCAGCATCGTGGGCAAGATGCTGCGGGTATCGTGACTTGCGATGGCAGTACTTTCTACATGCACAAAAATAATGGCTTGGTGCAAGATGTCTTTCAGACCCGCCATATGAGAAGTTTGATTGGTAACGCGGGGATTGCACATGTGCGTTATCCCACTGCAGGCTCTTCATCTGCGGCAGAAGCCCAGCCTTTTTATGTGAACTCTCCATTCGGTATCGTGTTGGGACATAACGGTAATTTGACCAACTCGGCTCAACTGAAACAAGAAATGTTCCGTCAGGATTTGCGTCATATCAATACCACTTCTGACTCAGAAGTATTGTTGAATGTGTTGGCGCATGAGATTGAGCAAACTGCCCATAGTGCGGTATTGGATGCGGATATGATTTTTGATGCTGTCGCTGGCGTTCATAAGCGTGTCAAAGGTGCTTATGCTGTTGTAGCGATGGTGGCTAACTATGGATTACTTGCTTTCCGTGATCCACAAGGCATACGTCCATTAGTAATAGGTAAGCTCGAGTCAGAAAAAGGGATTGAATATATTGTTGCTTCTGAAAGTGTGGCGCTTGATGTGCTGGGCTTTCAGTTGGTGCGAGATGTCGAGCCTGGTGAGGCTGTTTTTATTGACATGGATGGCAATTTTTTCAGTCGTCAATGTGCACAAAATGCCAAATTAACCCCTTGTATTTTTGAGTATGTCTATCTTGCTCGTCCAGACTCTTTGATGGATGGTGTGTCTGTTTACCAAACAAGACTCCATATGGGCGAAAGTTTAGCGCAGAAAATTCGTCGAGAGTGGTCACACCTACAAATCGATGTAGTGATTCCGATTCCTGACACCAGTCGCCCCAGTGCCTTGCAGTTAGCCAATGAATTAGGCCTGACTTATCGTGAGGGTTTCATCAAGAATCGTTATATTGGTCGAACATTTATTATGCCGGGACAAGCATTGCGCAAGAAGTCGGTAAGACAAAAACTTAACCCGATAGGCATGGAATTTAAGGGAAAAAACGTTCTGTTAGTGGATGACTCTATTGTACGTGGCACTACTTCACAACAGATAGTACAAATGGCCCGTGATGCGGGCGCAAATAAGGTATTTTTTGCTTCTGCAGCCCCACCTGTGCGCTTCCCAAATGTGTATGGCATTGATATGCCTAGTCGTCATGAGTTGTTGGCTACAGGGCGCAGTGATGAAGAAATTTGTCGTGAAATCGGTGCAGACGCTTTGATTTATCAAGATCTCGATGCTTTGGTACACGCAGTGCAGATGAGCAATCCAGCACTTAAAGTATTCGATTGTTCCTGTTTTGATGGTAAATATGTCACCGGTGATATCGATGAGGCTTATTTGTCCGCTGTGGAAAATGCCCGTGGGGACGGGGAAAAAGTGAAGCGTCCCACGGATTCGATTACGCAACTAGATTTAAATCTTGTAGGTTCGCAATCAGCGGATGATTATGCTGATGCTGACGAGTCCGCTTAATGTTCAACCAGCCTAATCAGGAAACTATGCTATGAGCAAGTCATTACATTTTGATACCTTGGCAGTGAGGGCTGGGGCGGAGATGACCGAATTTGGTGAGAACTCCGAAGCATTGTTTTTGAATTCCAGTTTCCGTTTTAAAAATGCCGCTCAGGCAGCCGCTCGATTCGGTGGTAGCGAGCCAGGCAATATCTACTCACGATTTACTAATCCTACGGTCACCATGTTGCAAAACAAACTGGCGGCATTAGAAGGTGCAGAGCAGTGTGTGGCGACATCCAGCGGTATGGCTGCAATTCTGGCTTGCGTCATGGGCTTATGCAACAGCGGCGACCATGTCGTGGCCTCGCGCAGTATTTTTGGTACTAGCGTGCAGCTGTTTGGCAATATTCTTAAACGTTGGGGCTTGCAGGTGACCTTTGTGTCACTGACTGATATTGCTGAATGGGAAAATGCGATACAAGCTAATACCAAGTTATTATTTGTAGAGACGCCATCAAACCCACTGACAGAAGTTTGTGATATTGCCGCTATGGCGAAATTGGCCCACAGCAAAGGTGCATTATTGGTAGTAGACAACTGTTTCTGTACGCCAGCCATTCAATTACCGATTAAGCTTGGGGCAGATATTGTTATTCATTCCGCGACCAAATATATTGATGGTCAGGGTCGCTGTTTGGGTGGTGCGGTGTTAGGAAGTAAGACTTTGATGGAGCCAGTATATGGATTCCTCAGAACTGCTGGCGTGACGATGAGCGCTTTCAATGCATGGGTATTTCTTAAAGGCTTGGAAACCTTGCATATTCGTATGCAAGCCCATGCCGATAACGCGCTGAAATTAGCCGCATGGTTAGAACAACAAGCGGGTGTGCAACGCGTCTATTACCCAGGTTTGGCCTCGCATCCTCAACACCAGTTGGCCATGCGTCAACAGAGTAGTGGTGCTGGTATTGTGAGCTTTGAGGTAAAGGCAAAGCCAGGGCAAACCGAACAAGAAGCAGCATGGGCAGTCATTGATGCGACCAAGATGATTTCAATTACAGCCAATTTAGGGGATGTCAAATCCACAATTACCCATCCGGCGACGACTACCCATAGTCGGGTCACGGCAGAGGATAGGGCAATTGCTGGTATACGCGATAATTTGGTGAGAATTGCGGTTGGATTAGAACATATCGATGATTTGAAAGCTGATTTGGCGATTCTGACGCGCTAAGCTATCAGCATAAAAAAAAGGGGCGATATTGCCCCCTTTTTTTGACTGTCAATATCTCGTTTATCTTAATGTTCGTCCAAACATTTGTAATGCTAATTGGTAGCCAATTGAGGCTAATTGAGGGTCATACCGATCGCCTTCATCGCGCATAAATGCATGCTGTCCATTGAACTCATGCCAAGTGAACTTAATATCGGTAGTATTCAATTTTGCATACACTTCAGCACGACCAGCAGCCGGAATATGCGGGTCTTGTTTACCCCAAATCATCAGCAATTCACCTTTGATATGGTCTAGTTTTTCCATAGAGTGCTGACCAGGTTTATTTGGGATTACCTGCGTATGTAAGTCAGTCGCATAGAAACAAGCTGTCGATTTTACTTCAGGCTGCAAGGCGGCACGGAATGCAAGATGACCACCAATGCAGAAACCCATGGCGCCGATATCGCCCGTGCACCAACTTTGCTGTTTAACGTATTCAATCATAGCGCGATTGTCTGTGTCGTAGCCTTGCACATCTTTGGCAGCTTTGTCAGCATTGCCTTTATCACGACCTGCATCGTCATAGCCTAAGACGGTACCTATTGGGTTCAGCTCATGAAAAACTTCTGGGACTAATACCGCATAACCGTGACCAGCCATAAAACGTGCGGCACGCTCAATCGGTCCAGTTTGTTGAAATATTTCAGAATAAAACAAAATAGCCGGGAAGCGTCCTTCGCCAGCAGGGCGGTGAATATAGGTTCTCATCACGCCAGATGGGGTATTTAAGTCAACAATATGGCTCTGAATATTCACGCCTATCTCCTCAGCAGGGTTATTTTAATCATGATTCGTAATTTTACACGAACTTGGCCTGCCTCTTCCAGCTTAGGATTGCCTAAGCGTCTACTTAGACAGGGATATTTAGGCGAGCTGGAGTATAATGTGTGACATGCAAATTGTTGTTATTACATTACTGATTGCCATCTTTATTTTGCTGTTGTTACTGCTTTTGCGTAACAAGCAAAATAGCGCCGATGTATTAGCCAAAACCCTAGAAGAAAAACATATCTCCATGTTACGAGATTTAAACGATGGTTTAAATCGACTAGGTGACCGCTTAGCTAATCAGATGCAAGAGAGTAATGAGCGTTTACGCAATGCGGTAGCTCAAGAGCTAGGGCAAACCCGCGAGACTTTAGCTGCCATGCAGTTGGCGCAAACGGAAAGTTTGTCTAAAACACGTATCGAAGTGCTAGAAAAATTACATACCACCCTGACCGAGCAAGGCCAAGCCGAACAAGCGTTGATTCAAAACACCATGTTGAGGACATCGACGCAATTGACCGAGAGTGTTGCCACTTTAAGACAAGTGGTGGATGAGCGATTGCAAGAAATTAGTGGCAAGGTCACGGAGAGATTGGATGAAGGCTTTAAGAAAACCAATGAAACCTTTACCCGTGTGATGGAACGTTTGGCAACGATAGATAAGGCACAAGAGAAAATCGATGGCCTCACTACCAATGTGGTGAGTTTACAGGCATTGTTAGGCGACAAACGTTCACGTGGTGCGTTTGGTGAGGTGCAATTAGAAGGCTTAGTGAAAAATATTATGCCTAGTGAATCTTATGCGATGCAGCATACATTGCCCAACGGCACGCGCGTTGATTGTGCATTATTTTTACCTGAGCCCACCGGTACTGTAGCTGTAGATTCCAAATTCCCCCTAGAAAACTACCATAGACTCAGCGACAGTGCTGCCAGTGATGAGGAAAGAAAACGCGCACAAACCCAGTTCAAAGCCGATGTTAAAAAACACATTGATGATATTTCGCAAAAATACATTATTAGTAATGTGACCTCTGATGGTGCAGTCATGTTTATTCCGGCGGAGGCGGTATTTGCTGAGATCCATGCCAGTCACCGTGACTTAATCGATTACGCTATGAATAAACGGGTTTGGGTGGTCTCTCCGACTACTTTGATGGCGGTATTAAACACTGCCCGTGCTGTGCTTAAAGATGTCGAAACGCGCAAGCAAGTGCATATCATCAAGGATGAATTGTCCAAGTTAAGCAAAGACTTTGGATTGTTTGATAGGCGTATGCAAAATCTAGCTACGCATATTCGTCAGGCCAATGATGATGTGCAAGATATCCATATCACCACGCAAAAAATTTCACGTCGCTTTTCTCAAATTGAGCGTGTAGAACTGAGTCCAGCTGAAGAAAACTTAAAGTTAGCCGTAGATGATATCGAGGCTTTACCCGATGCAGGAGAGTAGTGTGCGTAATATTCAAATACTGTACTTTGCTCGCGTGAAAGAAAAGCTCAATTACTCTATCGAGCCATTATCCCTACCAGAGAGTATTCACACTATTAGTGATTTGAAACGTCTGCTTGCACAGCGCGGTGAATCATGGTCAGAAATATTCTCGGCAGATAAACAAATACGTGCAGCAGTCAATCATGAATTGGTAAGCGATGAATACCTTATTCAAGATAAAGACGAAGTAGGATTTTTTCCTCCCGTATCTGGAGGTTAATATGATAAAAGTGGATATTCAAACCCAAGATTTCGATATCTCCATTGAACTCGCTTGGATGCGTCAGGCGACAGATAATTGCGGTGCGATTGCTAGTTTTGTTGGCTTGGTTAGAGGAAAAGATGCGTCAAACATTGTTGACTTTATCGAGCTAGAGCACTATCCAGTAATGGCTGAAAAATCTATTACACACATGGCTGAGATGGCAATGCAGCGTTGGCCTTTAACTGCTGTACGCGTCATTCATCGAGTGGGTAGATTGCCTGCCGGCGCCCAAATCGTGTTGGTGTTGACGGCCTCTGAACATAGAAAAGCGGCTTTTGCTGCGTGTGAGTTTGTGATGGATTATCTAAAAGCAGAAGCGCCTTTTTGGAAAAAAGAAATACTGCCCGCAGGTGAACATTGGGTTGAAGCAAAAGCCAGTGATGAGCTGGCAAAACAAGCGTGGTTAATAGAATAGCAATTGCATATTGCTGTAAAAATAGGGAGCGAAAATTGAAAATTGCGATTGCAGGTACTGGATATGTTGGTTTGTCCATATCGGTATTACTTGCCCAAGCAAATGAAGTTGTGGCTTTGGATATTGTGGCGGAAAAAGTAGATTTAATTAACCGCAAGCAATCTCCAATAGAAGACAAAGAGATTTCAGAATATTTAGCCCATAAAGCACTTAATTTACGGGCCACTTTGGATAAGCAGGATGCTTATAGCAATGCAGATTTTGTTGTGATTGCTACGCCCACTGATTATGACCCTGAGACCAATTACTTTAATACCAAGTCGATTGAGGCAGTTGTGCGTGATGTGATGGCGATTAATCCGAGTGCAGTGATGGTCATTAAATCAACTGTGCCGGTGGGCTACACCAAAAAACTAAAGTCAGAGTTTAACACCGATAACATCATTTTCTCGCCTGAGTTTTTACGCGAGGGTAAAGCACTTTATGACAATTTATATCCCTCGCGCATCATTGTTGGCGAGCAATCAGAGCGTGCGAAACTATTTGCCAATTTGTTACTTCAAGGTTCGGCCCAGCATGATGCGCCTGTGCTATTAACAGATAGTACAGAAGCCGAAGCCATTAAATTATTTGCCAATACTTATCTTGCCATGCGAGTAGCATATTTCAATGAATTAGATACCTATGCTGCCAGTCACGGATTAGATACAAAACAAATCATACAAGGCGTATGTTTGGATCCGCGTATAGGTGATTTCTATAACAACCCCTCATTTGGTTATGGCGGTTACTGTTTGCCCAAAGATACCAAGCAGCTATATGCCAACTATGGAGAGGTTCCACAAAATCTGATTAAGGCGATTGTTGAATCGAATACCACACGAAAAGATTATGTTGCGAATACCATTGTAGAAAGAAATCCCAAAATAGTGGGAATATACCGTCTCATTATGAAAGCTGGCTCAGATAATTTCCGTGCCTCTAGTATCCAGGGCATTATGAAGCGTATCAAGGCTAAGGGTATTGAAGTCATCGTTTATGAACCAGTGTTAAGCGAAAGTAGTTTTTTTAACTCACGTGTAGTGAATGACTTAACTGCTTTTAAGCAACTGTCAGATGTGATTGTAGCCAATCGTGTAACCCCTGATTTGCAAGACGTTCTGGATAAAGTATATAGCCGAGATTTATTCGGTCAGGATTAATCATCATGGCGCTGGATGGTGAAAAAGTTAGGCTTGATAAATGGCTGTGGGCGGCAAGATTTTTTAAGACGCGCAGTCTAGCCACTGATGCCATAGAAGGTGGCAAGGTGCTGGTCGATAATGATCGTGTCAAGCCATCAAAAGAGGTAAAAATCGGCGCTACCTTATTCATCAGACGCAAAGATTTTGAAATTGAGCTTGTTGTGCTTGCCTTATCCTCAGTGAGACGTGGGGCTCCAGAAGCTCAATTACTTTACCAAGAAACTGAGAAAAGTATTCAGCGTAGAGAAGATGCAAAAGTCACCAAGTTGGCTGAGCATGGTAAGCGTGAGCGAGGCACTGGGCGACCAACAAAACGCCAGCTTCGCGATATACGAAAATTTACAGGGATAGATTATTTGTAATGACAAAAAAAACGATACTAATCACCGGAGGTACAGGGTATATAGGTTCGCACACCGCCGTGCAATTGCTTGAAGCTGACTATCAAGTGATCATGCTGGATAATCTCAGTAATAGCAAAGCAGATGTTGTCCAACGTGTGGAAAAAATCAGCGGAAAAAAAGTCAGCTTTATCCAAGGTGATATTCGTGACGATCAATGTTTGCATCAAGTATTTCAGAATAATCCGATAGACGCAGTTATCCATTTTGCTGGATTGAAAGCCGTGGGTGAGGGACAGTCACAGCCCATGCGCTATTACGAAAATAATGTTTCAGGCAGCCTAAGTTTATTTCAGGCTATGCAGTCATTTGGTGTCAAAACGCTCTTATTTTCATCTTCTGCGACTGTTTATGGAGATGATGGTGTTGGCAAGTATCATGAGCAGTCAGCGTTAAGCCCAAGCAACGTTTATGGTCAAACCAAGTATATGGTGGAGCAGATTCTGCGGGATATTCAAGCCAGTGACGCAAGTTGGCGGGTGGGAATATTACGCTACTTTAATCCTGTGGGCGCCCATCCTTCCGGATACATAGGCGAGGATCCTAATGGTATTCCCAATAATTTAATGCCCTATATTGCCAAAGTAGCCAGTGGTGAGTTGACCCATTTGAACGTGTTTGGCAATGATTACCCAACCCCAGATGGTACAGGATTGCGCGATTATATTCATATTCAAGATTTGGCTGCTGGGCATCTAGAAAGCCTACGCTATATGCTTGAGAAGAATACTTCCATTACTGTGAATTTAGGGACAGGCCAACCTCATAGCGTGCTTGAATTAGTACATGCATTCGAGCAAGTGACAGAGCAGAGTGTGCCATATCAAATTACGCAAAGACGGGCAGGGGATGTCGCAATTTGTTATGCTGATCCAAGTTTGGCAAAAACATTGATGGGTTGGCAGGCAAAATATAATATCCAGCAAATGTGTGCTGATACTTGGCGTTGGCAAACATACTCAAAAACAATACTGAAAATTTAGTGTCGCTTGAGTCTCATCTATAGCTATACGGATTATTGCTACCCTACCAAAAGCGATTGTAATAATCTGACGGTGCAATAATTCTTGGGTTGATTGTTTGAGGAGACATAGATGTGTCTTCTTTAACATATCATCAATCTCGCCAAACCCAGACAAACCAAGCCCAAGACGTTTGCCTTCTACCTTAAAATCCAGAGCCTCTAATACGCTTGGCAACATGGAAAAATGAGAAAACTCTTTTCTATTTATTTCCAATGGTGTGGGCGATATAAATAGATTAAATACTGTTCGATTAGGATTGAGTTTTAATTTATTGGAAATTGATAAACCATCCATACCAATGTGGTCGCCGCTAATGACCACTAATGTATTTTTTAATATGCCATTCGCCTGTAAAAATTCTATATAGTCATATACAAGATAAGCCGTACATTCAATGATGTCAGTAAATACGGTCGCCTTGAAATTCGCGTTATTGCATGTATTGGATAAGTAGCCTATGGGCATATGCGTATCAACGGTCAGCATGGTTAAATTAAATGGCTGTTTGGTTTTATGAAGCTCTAGTACTTTATCTTTGGCTTGGCGAAATAGACTATCGTCATACAATCCCCAGCCCCCCAGTTTGTGAAAGTCGCTAGAAGAAATTTTTAAACGTTGCCATTCTTCTCTGCCATAGACTTCATGATATTGGTGACTCCTAAAAAAATTTCCCTTTTTGGCATATTCTAAAGACGCGCCGCCCATAAAGACATTGTAATATCCTTGCTCAGTAAGGTAGTCACCCAAACATTTCACCTGTAAAAATTGCCTTTTCTTAAATCTTTCGAAAGTTTTGGATGCTTGCATCACTTGTGGTGTGATGGGTAAACCACATTGAGTAGCCGCTAATCCAGCGATAGTAAAGTTGGCCCCTTCATATTGCTTAAATCGATCGAAGTGATAGGTATAGCCATATTTGCTATCCTCTAATGCGTGCATTTGAAATAGATGATCCTTACTAAAAAAGTTGAGATCACTGTAGGTGTTTTCTAGGCCTTCAACATAGATATAAATAAGATTTTTTTTGGCTGGAGTTGGATGAGTGACACTTCCAATGTGGTAATTCTGTTTGTAAAAATCTAAGGAATGGGAAATCATCCCAGAAGAAAATGATGAAATATTGCTTATCGATGTTAAAAAATATAAACAAGAAATTCCAAGTAGCGCGAGCGGTACATTAAATTGATAAATCCTAGAGATGGTGTGCTTAACATGACTCCATACATGATGATCAATCATTTGCGCGACCATTTTTCTAACACCATGCTGCAAACAATAACTCACCATGCGCTCTAGCAGAATGATGATTAAGGTAAGTGCAAGAGGGTTATATATAAAATATTGATAGATGTGTAAGTTAGGTAATGCGCCAATATTATTGGCCAATACCACATTGGTCACTATTTCATTCAGGCTGACTTGGCCAAAATGTTTTTTCATCCAATAAGCGACGCTCATGATGAAAAAAGCGCAGAAGTAAATCAAGTAATACTTGATAGAGTGTCTAATTTTCATAATATATTCTTGCTTTTATGTTTAAAATTTTTGCTGTTTTGGCTATTATAATCTAAGCTATTAAGTGTGTGACATTAAAGCATATAGAAAAATTAATATATCCTTTGCTATTGAATGTCGCTTATTACTGCGTTTTTACAAACTAATAATAATGTGAATAAGAAATAAATATGGCTCAGCTACGAGTCATATCGCAAAAAAATAACTGATTTTTTAATAAAAATTCCAACAAAAATGGATCGATCGAATGCATTACTTTCATGCTTTGTTTAGCATTTTAAAAAACCTATTTCTCTATCGTATTCTTCGGCAACTTAGAGTATTTGCCTTATTGAGATTTCTCCTTGGTATGATCGCCATAGGGGTTGTCCAATATCGTTGGTGGTTTCGTAGGCATCCGCAGAAAAAGCATGATTTAGATGCGCCACTCATCCTATCTTTAACATCATATCCAGCAAGATACAAAACACTAGTCTACACATTGAGATGTTTGCTTACGCAAACAATAAAACCAGACCAAGTCGTGCTGTGGATTGCTTATACAGATCAGTCAACAATACCTAACGAGGTACTTGGCTTGTGTGGCGATGGTTTAAAAATTCATTTTTGTGAGGATACAAAATCTTATAAAAAAATTATTCCTACTTTGCAGGCTTACCCAAATTGCTATGTGATTACTGTGGATGATGATCTTTTCTATGAAGCAAAAATGGTCGAAAGATTAATTAATTCGTTTCAACCTCATAAGCGTGAGGTGATTTGTAACCGAGGCCATTTAATTACGCTGGATATAACAAAAAAACCTAATCCCTATCATCAATGGAAACATGATGTTGGTTTTTCAGATGTCATCAATCCTAGATTTCTACTTGCGACATCAGGGGCAGGTGTTTTGTATCCACCAGATGTATTCCACCATGATGTATGTCAATCACAAATATTTCAACTTGCTAGCCCTTTATCAGATGATATCTGGATGTATTGGATGATTCGCATGAATGGCTATGTCTATAAAAAAATCTCAGAAAATCGATTTTTAATTACTTGGCCTTTTAGTCAGCGTGAAAGCTTATATGCTCGCGATCAAGAGAGTAATAACAATGATTTGGCGATTGAATCGCTAATAAATTTGTATGGAGTGCCTTATTAATTAAATCTAGTTTCCAACAATAATATTTAAATAGAGAGGAAGACATGTCTAACAATAATGCAAAACAAGATTTAGTCTCAGTCATCATGCCGACACATAATTCTATGCCTTATGTGATTGAAGCTGTGCAGTCTGTATTAAATCAGAGTTATTCAAATTTGGAAATTATCGTGGTCGATGACTGTTCACATGACCAAACAAAGCAGTTTATCGAGGAATTGCAGCAGGCCGATAAACGTGTGAAATTTTACAAATTACGAAAACATTCTGGGCCCGCGCGCGCTAGAAATCTTGCAATTAAGAAGGCTAATGGAAGATATATCGCTTTTCTAGATAGTGATGATAAATGGCGACCAGAGAAACTTGCCCATCAGATAGATTTTATGACAAGTAGCCAAATCTCCTTTTCTTATACTGCTTATGATTTGATGGATCAATATTCAAGACCTATCACCAATAAATATGATATTCCAGATGTGGTAACGCATAAGCAAATGCTGTTTGAAAACAAAATATGCTGTTCAACAGTTATTTATGATGCCTATCAATTAGGAAAAGCATATTTTCCACCACTAATTAAGCGACAAGATTATGCTCTATGGCTTCGATTGCTTAAGAAAATTCCCTATGGACATGGTCTGAAAATTTGTCTTGCAGACTATCGTAAAACACCCAACTCCGTATCTAGTAATAGGCTATCCTTGATAAAATATAATTGGAAGGTATTTCATCAAATTGAAAAACTTCCCATGGATTTATCTTTTTTCTATCTATGCGCGAATATTCTGAATAAAATAAAGAAAGTTCTAATTCTGAGGATAGTCAAAAGCTCAGGATAATTTGATTATAAATTTAAGGCTTTTTTAATGACCATTTTGCGTTATGGCTTGCAAGCTATATTTTTACTAATTTGTTGTTTGGTATTAATCGCGTTACCTGTGCTCTTAATGCCAGTAAAGATCAATTATTTACAAAACTTTTTGGTCCCAACGATACAAATATCGACTTTCGTCAATTTCTTGGCATATGTTTTTACTCTAATTATGATTTATCGCTTTGATAGATTTGCCGGAAATCAAAAAATAAGCAGTTCAATCAATATGTTGTTGGCTATTTATATTTCTTTGATGTTGGTCATTTTAGTATTTCGTCTGCCTTATTCCATTAAGATACTACTGACAGGCTTTGTGATTAGTGGCATTCAATTGAGTTTGATGATAAAGGCCAATGTGAATAAAAGTCGGCTTAATCTAGCGCTTATTCCCTGCGGAATTACAGACCGATTTAAATCTATTAAACCACATAAATTTTCTCTATTAAGTGAAACATTGACGCTACAACATCAAATTAGCGCTTTACGATCTTTTGATGGTCTTGTTGTAGATTTTAGATCTGGTAATTTAAGTAAAGAGTGGGAAAGTTTTGTAGCGCATGCAGCCATCAATGGTATTCCTGTCTATAGCGCAAATCACTTGTACGAGGCGATGACCGGTAGTGTGGACATCAACCATTTGATGGAAAATAATTTTGGTGTGTTAGCCCCATCCAAATTGTATATGGCAATCAAACGTTTGATTGAATCATTATTAATTATTGTTTTTTCTCCAGTGATTATCCTGCTCTCTTTATTGGTAGCTTTGATAGTATCGCGTGACGGGTATGGTAGTGTTTTATTTGTTCAAGAACGCATTGGATTGGCTGGGAAAAAGTTTGCTATGTATAAATTTCGTACGATGACACCCCAAGACTCAAGTAAACCGCAAAAGCTGTCTGATGATCATCATCGCGTAACTCCTATAGGCGCTAAATTACGTAAATATAGATTGGATGAGTTACCTCAGTTATGGAATGTATTAAAAGGCGATATGAGCTTGATTGGGCCTAGACCTGAAACCGCGGTATTGCATGCGGAATATGAAAAGAGCGTACCTTTTTATGCTTATCGTGCCATTGTTCGCCCAGGTATCTCTGGTTGGGCGCAGGTTATGCATGGGTATACTTCTAATTCAGATCAAGCGTGGACTAAGTTGACTTATGATTTCTACTACATCAAACATTTCTCATTTTGGCTCGACTTGCTGATTGTATTCCGTACGATTAGAGTGATATTTAGTGGTTTTGGAGCGAAATAACAATATGAGTTCATCGACTATGTCTCCTCAGCAAATATTAGACTCCTCGGATATAGTCTTCAATTGCTCACAAGTGCAAAAGGCATCAGACTTGGTGGCCAATCAAATCTGTCAGGATTTTGAGAGTGTTGAGCCGATTGTTTTGGCAGTGATGGGTGGAGCAGTCTACTTCGCTGGACAGTTGCTCGCTAAACTTACATTCCCTCTGCATTTTGACTATGTACAAGCATCTCGCTATGGCATGCAAACATCGGGTGCAGAGTTGATTTGGAAAGTTGAGCCGCCTCTGAACGTGCAGGGTAGGGTTGTGCTGATATTAGATGACATCCTAGATCAAGGCATCACCCTAGCCGCAATCAAGCAGAAATGTCTCGACATGGGGGCTAAGCAAGTCAAAATTGCTGTGTTATTTGAGAAAGTGTTACCAAATAAAAAGCCGGTTCAAGCGGATTATGTTGGACTACAAGTGCCAGATCGGTATGTGTTTGGGTGTGGCATGGATGTATATGGTTGGTGGAGGAATTTGCCCGAGGTGAGAGCTTTGAGGTAACACTGAGATCTATTTGCGTTTTTGCAGTATTTGAAATATCCACATCCCAGCCAACATCGCCAACACAAAATAAATTGCATTGATTTGCTTGAGCCCCAGCAACACTATCGCGGGGCCGGGGCATATCCCCGCTAACCCCCAACCTATCCCAAACAGAAGGCTACCTACAATAAGCGGTCTATCAATTTGCGTTTTGTCAGGTAATTGCATGGTTTGTCCTAACAGACTGCGCGACTGATTTTTAGCCCATTGAAACGGCAGTAAAGCAGCCAATATAGCCCCAGCCATTACCAGGATCAGACTTGGATCCCAAAGACCGGTGATGTCAAGAAAACCCAATACTTTCTGCGGATTTGCCATTCCAGAAATAAGCAAACCTAACCCGAAGATCAAGCCACAAAATAATGAGATGATGAGCATCAGCATATTCATCTTAGAAATGTTTTACCAAGAAAGTTGTTAGCACCGCGGCTGACATAAATAACACGACAGCGGTCAGTGATCGCAAGGATAATCTGGATAGGCCGCAAATTCCATGTCCGCTAGTGCAACCAGCCCCCATTGAGGTGCCATAGCCAACAAGTACTCCAGCAATCATTAATAAAGTGACATTGTCATGGATTTGAATGGGAGCGTAGGGGAATAAAACAAAATAAATTGATGGAGAAATCAGCATGCCTAAAATAAAACTCAAGCGCCATGTCATCTCTTTATTCGAAGCGAAAATGGCTTGTCTGATAATTCCTGAGATTCCAGCAACACGGCCATTTAATAACAGCAATAGAGCCGCCGATAAACCAATTAACAAACCGCCAGCAAAAGACGCTATTGGGCTAAATTCATTCCAATTAATTTGCATCTAATGACTCTTGATTAGTCGTCGTTATAGGGGAAACGCACATGACCATATCGCACAATTAAAATGGCGAGTGAAATTAACAAAATTGAACCAGACAAAGCAAACATTCTTAAGCCATCAAGCTCTTTGATATCCAGCACCAAAAAACGCGCCAGTGCAATAATGCCGATATAGAGTGGGTATCTCACCGGCAAATTGCCTGAACCAAGATAGTGATTCAACATGGACATCACCTCGAGGTAGAGGAATAGCATCAAGATATCACTGACCGCGATGGCACGATTACTCCAAATAATACCTATCTCTTGGGCGATACCAAACACAGTCGCCAAGGTAATGACCAGTAAGACGATTTGTCCTATTCCACTCATGATGGCTTGGGCGAATTGGGTAAATCTATTTGGTTTCATATCGAAGCTCGAGCAAAAAAATAAGATGAGTCTGATTATACATCAGCAAGAATTAGTGCAGTATCTATCCTACAATTGACTTATTTGCCTTTGCGTTCCTCACGCATTTTTTTGTAGAAGTAGCGATATATAAAGCCCATGATGACAAACACCATCACCAGCGTGAGGACAGATAATAAACCCACGGGCGTTTTAAATAAGATATCTAGCATCATCAATTCCTTTGTTGTTTTGTGGTTACAACAAAATGCTAGAACGATTGATACGAGCCAGGATTGATTTAGCGCAAACTTTAGAAAGAAAAATACCCGCCTAAGCGGGTATTTAAATCTGGCTCCCCGAGCTGGGCTCGAACCAGCGACACACGGATTAACAGTCCGTTGCTCTACCGACTGAGCTATCGGGGAATCGGTGAAGGCGTGATAATAAAGATTTGAGCCGTTTTGGTCAATAAGCAATCTGCGAAAAAGCGCAAATTTATTACCATTAAACGCTTAAAGCACGTTCAATTCTGTCCAAAGCGTTCTTTAAATTCTCCATCGAGGTGGCAAATGAAATACGGAAATAGCCTTCTGCACCAAAGGCGCTACCTGGTACGACCGCTACACCGAATTCATCCAATAAATAATCTGCCAAGGCTAGGTCGGTTGCAGCAGGGATTTTTCCTTTTTTGAAGAGATTCTCAATGGCTGCTCGGGCGTCAGGGAAGGCGTAGAAAGCACCACCAGCTTTAATACAATTCAGGCCTGGCATTTGATTAAAACGGTCGACGACAAACGCATGACGTTCAATAAATGCTTTCACCATGGGTTGTATGCACTCTTGCGGGCCTTCTAAAGCAGCTTGTGCAGCAACTTGGGAAATAGAGGTTGGGTTAGAAGTGGATTGTGATTGCAGAATTTCCATGGCTTTAATAATCGCTTCTGGACCAGCAGCATAACCAATACGCCAGCCTGTCATAGAGTATGCTTTGGAAACTCCATTCAGCACGATGCAACGATCTTTCAATTCGGGTGTTGCATTTAAGATGTTATAAAAAGGTTGGCCAGTCAGATTGACATGTTCATACATATCATCTGTCGCAACGAGTACGTGCGGATGTTGTTTTAGCACCTCGCCCAAGGCCTTCAGCTCATCTAGCGTGTACACTGAGCCAGTAGGGTTAGATGGCGAGTTAATCATGAAAAGCTTGGTTTTTGCTGTGATGGCAGCTTGCAATTGCTCAGGCTTAAGTTTGAAGTCCTGCTCAATGCCACACTCAATAATCACAGGCTTTGCACCAGCCACCATACCAATATCAGCGTATGAGACCCAGTAGGGTGCTGGGACTACAATTTCATCTCCAGGATTGAGAACGGCTAAGGCTAAATTAAAAATACACTGTTTACCGCCTACGCCGACGATGACTTGCTTTTCGTTGTAATCTAACTGATTGTCACGTTTGAATTTTGCCACGATGGCTTTTTTCAAACCGGGAATACCAGCGACAGGGGTGTATTTGGTAAAGCCACTATCGATAGCTTTCTTAGCAGCGTCTTTGATGTGTTGGGGAGTATCGAAGTCCGGCTCGCCTGCACCAAGACCGATAATATCTTTTCCTTCGGCCTTGAGTCTTGCGGCTTTGGCTGTTACCGCCAAAGTCGGGGATTCTTTAATCGATAAAACGCGTTGTGAGAGTGGCGAGCCTGACATGACGGGTTGCAATCCTTGTAGGGGAAATCAAACCCGTAATTTTACTCATAAAATTAGTTGGGATAAACAGCAAAAGCCCATAATTAGCTGATTAACACTCAGATTTACAATTGGCTATCTTGCTTAATTGATCCGCAAGGTCACCGTCCAGGGTAGCCAATTGCTTTTGCAAACTCTCCAGTTCGCTCTGATTGCCTTTTTCAGCGGCGTTTAAACCTAATCTAAACATCGCTTCTGTGTGCTGTGGATTGAGTTTCAAAACTTTACGGTAGGCATCTAAAGCTTGCACCGTTTGTTTGTTCATCTCAAGTGCAAAACCCAATTCGTACCATGCCTCGGCGTTATTCGCTTCAGCCTTGGTCCACTTCAAAGCAATTTCTTGCAATGCTGCCCAATTTCCATTTAGTTCAGGTTGTACCACTTGCATAAAGTAAGGTTTGTCCTGTTCGGCCTCTTCCCAAAAGGCTTTGCCTGGGATAGGAAATTTCGTCTCAACAGGTAATTTCTCAACCTGCTTGAGCCATTCAATTGGCAGGGCATAGAAATACGCATTGCGGCCTGGTGACTTAAAGGTATTAATCCCAATCAAATTGCCTACATCATCAAACATACCGCTTCCACTCGCGCCCATACTGAATCGGGCAGTGCCACTAATCACCAATCCCTCATGGAAAGGATATACCGCTCGCACTTTGCCTATGGCCGTCACTGGTGAAGGGTTAGCGCTAGAGTGACCTATACTGACGATAGGAGCACCTTTGTTGAGTTGGCTAATCGAACCAATCAAAGCTGGCTTGTAAGGAAGGTTATCAACATGAACCAAGCATAAGTCGTGATAACGATCGGCCTGCACCGAACTAATAGCAAAGGTATCTTCACCCTTGGCCACCCAAGGCTCTTTTGTCTCCCGCATGATATGGCAGTTGGTCAATACCTTATTCTGCGAAACAACAACGCCAGAACCATAGGCCATGCTGCCGTCCATGGTGTAGCCTTTGATCATGACAATAGATAAAAAGGCATCAAATAATTTGGCTTTGTCATAGGCATGGCTGGGTTTAGCCTGCAACATCAATAAAGAAAAAGTAATCAACATGCCAAAAGCAAATAATTTTTTTCTGTTGGCGATATGACTCATGATGGAGTTTGTTGCGGTAATTTGATTCATAGAGGAATACCTGGCCTTATCATTGACGTAGGGAAATATTTAAAGTCCTCTTAATGACAATGGTTATCAGGATAAAGTTCGCTTTTTAGAATTACATCCAACATGCACTATAGATTCGCTGCGAGTTATTAGCTTTATCTAGAGATTGCCTGATAAAATCAAAGGCTAACTATCGAGGTGATTTGTGTTTGTCTCTTTTCCCAACAGTCAGTACCAGTTATTTCAGCCGTTTCCTCCAGCAGGAGATCAACCTCAAGCCATAGAGAAGCTATTGAATGGCATTAATGATGGTTTGAAATATCAAACCCTATTAGGTGTGACGGGTTCTGGTAAAACTTACACCATGGCCAATGTGATTGCGCGCTCAGGCCGTCCTGCCATTGTGATGGCTCCCAATAAAACATTGGCCGCACAATTGTATGCAGAATTTAAAGAGTTCTTTCCTAATAACGCGGTTGAATATTTCGTTTCTTATTACGATTATTATCAGCCGGAAGCTTATGTCCCTTCGCGTGATTTGTTTATTGAGAAAGATTCCAGCATTAATGAGCATATAGAGCAGATGCGCTTATCCGCAACCAAGGCATTACTAGAGCGCCCTGACAGTATTATCGTGGCTTCTGTATCGGCAATTTACGGTATCGGCGACCCAGTGGATTACCATGGCATGGTATTACACCTACAACAGGGTGACAAAATGAGTCAGCGCGATGTGGTGATGCGCTTGATTGGTATGCAATATGAGCGTAATGACTTTGACTTCTCCCGAGGTTGTTTCCGTGTACGCGGTGACGTGATTGATGTTTTCCCTGCAGAAAACAGCGAAACCGCAGTGCGTATCTCTCTGTTTGATGATGAGATTGACCATCTCACGCTGTTTGATCCCTTAACCGGGCAAATTTTGAATAAGGTGGCACGTTACACGGTATATCCATCCAGTCACTATGTGACTCCGCGTGAAACCACTTTATTGGCGATTGAGAAAATCAAGGCAGAACTGCGCGAGCGCGTCGATTTCTTTATTAAGAACAACAAGCTACTTGAGGCGCAACGTATCGAGCAACGTACGCGTTTTGACTTAGAAATGCTGAATGAGATTGGTTTTTGTAAAGGGATTGAAAATTACTCCAGACATTTATCAGGTCGTGCGCCAGGAGATGCACCGCCAACATTGATTGACTATCTACCCAAAAATGCTTTGATGATACTCGATGAGAGTCATGTCACTATTCCGCAAATCGGCGGGATGTTCCGTGGTGATTTGTCGCGTAAAGCTAACTTGGTGGACTATGGTTTCCGTCTGCCCTCAGCTCTGGATAACCGTCCTCTCAAGTTTGAGGAGTTCGAAAGAATTATGCCCCAAGCAATCTTTGTTTCGGCAACTCCAGCAGATTATGAGGAAAGCCATACCCAACAAGTTGTGGAGCAAGTGGTTAGGCCGACTGGCTTAGTTGATCCAGAGATCACTGTTAAACCAGCAGATACCCAAGTAGATGATTTGCTCTCAGAAATTCAGGTATGTGTGCAGCAACAACAGCGTGTGTTGGCGACTACGCTAACCAAGCGTATGGCCGAAGACTTGACCGATTACTTGTCAGAACATGGCATTAAAGTACGTTACTTGCATTCGGATATTGATACCGTAGAGCGTGTAGAAATCATTCGTGATTTGCGTTTAGGTGAGTTTGATGTCCTCGTTGGAATTAATTTGTTGCGTGAGGGCTTGGATATTCCAGAAGTGGCCTTGGTAGCAGTGTTGGATGCGGACAAGGAGGGCTTTTTGCGCTCCAGTCGCTCGCTGATACAGACTGCAGGTCGTGCTGCGCGTAATCTGAATGGCCGGGTAATTTTTTATGCCAATCAAATCACCAAGTCCATGAAGATGGCGATGGATGAAACAGGTCGTCGTCGAGCCAAGCAGCTAGCATTCAACGAAGAGCATGGCATCGTTGCTAAAGGAGTAAGCAAGCGTATTAAAGATATCATTGAGGGGGCTTATACCAAAGATGAAATTGTGCAGGAACGAAAAGCAGCACAAGAACTGAAGAGTTATCACGCCTTGTCAGAGAAGCAGATGCTTAAAGAGATCAAACGTTTAGAAAAAGCCATGCATGATAGCGCCAAGAATTTGGAGTTTGAAAAAGCTGCCGATTATCGCGATCAATTGAAAAAGCTTAAGACCATGTTTTATGGAGCAGATGTAGGGGATAGTAACTAATATTTCTATAAGACATGGACAATAAAAAAGCCTTGGCAATGCCAAGGCTTTTTTGTTCTATCAAGACTTACTCATTGGGATTGGTTTGAACAATCATCAATGGCTCATCTTTCGCTGGTTTGGCATCTTTCTTTTGCCAAGCGGCAGCTTTTTTAGGTTTTTTTGCAGGTGACGGAGCGCTTGCTTCGTTGACTACGCTGGCAACTGCATCTGACTTTGTTTCAACCAATTGGATTGACACTTCAGCATTATCCGCTTTGCCTGCCTTGCTAGTCTTAGCAGGTTTGCGTGCTGGAGTGCGTGCCTTTTTCTTGCCTGGCTTATCATCTGCATCAACTTCAGCTACCTCATTAGCAGCAGGCTTGGCCTTGGTCTCTACAATTTCTGGCAAGGCCTCACTTGCTTTCGCAGGCGCCGTCTTCTTCGCTGGTCTTGCAGCTTTCTCTGCTTTGACAGAGGTCGTTTTTGCAGGTTTGGCCGCAACTTCATTGTTATTCGCTGCAGGTGTTTCTACAACCACAGTTTCAACTTTCGCTGGACTAGCTGTTGATTCAGTAGTGACTTGTTCAGCAACTGGATTAGGGGTAAATGGTTTTTCACCCACTTCTCCTTGGCGATTCTGTCGGTTGCGATCGCGACGATTTCTATTGCGACGGCTATTGCGTGATTCGCGATTCTCTCTACCTTCTTGTTGTCCAAGTCCCTGAGGTGAAGCAGCGTTAGCATCAGACTCAACAATAGCAGCTTGTTGTGGTTTTGCTGATGCTTGCTCATTGCGTGGCGTAAATGGTGGGCGTTGCTCTTTTTGACCATTAGGCTCAAAGCGTGCTTGGTTACGATCATTACGGTTGCGACCACCGCGGCTTCTACGGTTTCGGTCACGGCGATTGCCGTTGCGGTCGAATTTGTCTTTGCCGTCGTCTTGCTGACGCACAAAAAAGCCAGCGATGGTTTTCTTGATTTTACTCAACAAGCCATTTTGCTCAACTTTAGCCATAGGCGCAGGTGCAACTGGAGTAATGCCTTTAACTGCCGCTTGCATTTTTGCAGCTGGAACCTCTTGTTGCGCGGCTGACAATTCTTCCTCGGTGGGCATTTCTACCAACTCATAGCTTCTTGGACCATCATCGCGGCTATCATCCGTTTTAATTCTAACGATGCTGTAATTAGGTGTTTCAAGATGGATGTTCGGAATAAGAATAATTTCAACGCCGGTACGTTGTTCAATTTTATGAATATCTGAGCGCTTTTCATTCAATAAGAAGGTAGCTGCCTCGACAGGCAATTGCACCTGAATCGCTTTGCTGTTTTCTTTCATAGCTTCTTCTTGTGTGATGCGCAAGATATGCAAAGCGGTGGATTCAATACCACGGATATGACCAATGCCATGACAACGTGGGCATGGGATATGGTTGCCTTCACCCAAGCTTGGACGCAGGCGTTGACGGGATAACTCGAGCAAACCAAAGCGAGAAATCTTGCCGGTTTGAACGCGTGCACGGTCATAATGCAATGCGTCGCGTAAACGGTTTTCTACATCGCGCTGATTGCGTTGATTTTCCATATCAATAAAGTCGATCACAATCAAACCGCCAATATCGCGCAGTCTTAATTGACGAGCTACCTCTTCAGCGGCCTCAAGGTTAGTATTGAACGCGGTTTGCTCAATATCGCTACCCTTGGTAGCACGTCCAGAGTTTACGTCAATAGAAACTAGAGCTTCGGTATGGTCAATCACAATTGCGCCACCTGAAGGTAATCTAACTTCACGCGCAAACGCGGTTTCGATTTGATGTTCAATTTGGAATCGGGAGAATAGAGGAATCTGGTCCTGATACAACTTCACCTTGGTGACATTGTTAGGCATTACATGATTCATAAACTGAACGGCTTGTTCATAGATATCAGGCGTATCAATCAAAATTTCGCCGATATCCGGTTGGAAGTAGTCACGAATAGCACGGATGACCAAACTGCCTTCTTGATAAATCAAGAAAGGGCCTTCTTGAATAGTGGAGGCATTTTCTACAGCCGTCCATAATTGAATCAAATAATTCAAATCCCACTGCAACTCTTCTGCAGTACGGCCAATACCGGCAGTGCGCGCAATCATGCTCATGCCGGCAGGCAATTCCAACTGTGCCATGGTGTCACGCAATTCATTGCGATCTTCGCCTTCGATGCGGCGAGAAACGCCACCACCACGTGGATTGTTCGGCATCAATACCAGATAGCGACCAGCCAAGGAGATAAATGTAGTCAGGGCGGCACCTTTGTTGCCACGCTCATCTTTATCAACCTGAACGATAAGTTCCTGACCTTCTTTGATTTGATCTTGTATACGTTTGCCACTCTCGCCATCACCTTTTAAGTAGCTACGAGCGATTTCTTTGAAAGGTAAAAAACCATGACGGTCGGTACCGTAGTTGACAAATGCTGCTTCAAGAGAGGGTTCAATGCGTGTAATCACGCCTTTGTAGATATTGCTTTTACGTTGTTCACGTCCAGCGGATTCAATATCGAGATCGATGAGTTTTTGACCATCGACAATCGCAACGCGCAATTCTTCAGATTGCGTTGCATTAAATAACATTCTTTTCATTATGAGGCTCCCTGCGCTCTACACTGCAGGGTGGGGGAGGAATGACTTAATTAGGATTATTAACAACACGAGGATGTATCCAACAATTAATCTTTAAGCAGGCTTGGCATTAGCTCAGTTAGCGATTTGCGCTTCACTGGCGGAAAGGCCTCGGTTTTAGGCCCATCAATGTGACATATCAACGAATAGAATGATATGCATAAAGTAGCTGCTTGGGAAAGATTAAGTGTTTGACCTCGTCTGTGATGGTTGCTAAATAAATCTGTTTAATTACAAATCAGCTGATGAAATCAGCTAAAATTCAAGTCGTTGCCTACTGACCCCTTAGGGCTTAACCATTTAGGTTTGAACCTTATATGTCCAGTATGAGCGCAATATAGTTTTTACAAATCGCTACTTAGTTTTTCTTGGCGAGCGAAATTAACCAAAATTCATCTTCATATAAATCTGTAATAACTTTATGATTTTATGAAGTAATTCTAAAAATTCTGAGGATGCAAAATGTGCATACCAATTCAGAAGGTACTAGTATAGGCGAGATGACGAATTTAAGCAAAATAAAGCACAATCAGCTTCAGCAACAGGTACTTATCCTGACTGTGGACGAGAGTAGCGAATCCCAGCGTATCGATAATTATCTGGCTAAGCATTATAAAGATGTGCCAAAAAGTCATTTATATCGCATTCTTAGAAGTGGTGAAGTGCGTGTGAACAAAAAACGCGTAGATGCTTCTTATAAGCTCCAGTTGGGTGACGCTGTTCGTATTCCGCCGATTAAGACATTACCCAAGACCAGTCATGTATCCACCACCAGCAAACCCATCTTGCAAGCCAGTGTAATTTTTGAAGATGAAGCATTGCTTGTGATTAATAAACCAGCGGGTATCGCCGTCCATGGGGGCAGTGGCGTCAGTCGTGGAGTCATAGAACAGTTTCGCGCAGAGCGTCCACATGCCAAATTTTTAGAATTGGTACATCGCTTGGATAAAGAAACATCTGGCGTTTTGATGTTGGCTAAAAAGCGTGCTGCATTGGTGGCACTGCAAGATGCAATACGCCGTCACGAAACGGATAAGCGATATTTGGTATTAGTCGCGGGTGTGTGGAAAAACCAGCAACAGCGGGTACGTCTTAATCTGCAAAAACATACGCTGGCTAACGGCGAGCGTAAAGTAACCGTAGTAAAATCCACCGCCTTGCCTAAGGCAAGCTCACACGGCATCGAAGTGCAACATTCCGAAACGGTGTTTTATTTAAAACAGCAGGTGGGCGAATTTAGCTTGCTTGAAGCACATTTGGTCACCGGCAGAACGCATCAGTTGCGGGTGCAACTGGCGCATTTGGGGTTCCCAATTCTAGGTGATGAAAAGTATGGCAATTTTGAATTGAATAAGCAGTTGCAGAAACAAGGCCTAAAGAGAATGTTTTTGCACTCTTACCGAACCATCATTCAGCATCCTGTCTCCAAGCAAGAGCTCGAACTTGAGGCACCTTTGCCGACAGAATTAGATTTATTTATTAAAACTACTTTAAAACAAAATACAAAGTCATCAGCATGAACACCGTACAGAAAAATTATGATCTTATTGTTTTTGATTGGGATGGCACCCTAGCCAACTCTACACAGCTTATTGTGGATGCCATTTGTCAGGCCAGTGTCGATGTGGGATTACCTGCGCCCACGCAGCAGGCGGCAAGCTCGATTATCGGTTTGGGCTTTCGCGAAGCCGTATATGAGTTATTCGGAAAAATTCCTGATACGCTGTTGAGTCAAATCACCGCGCGCTACACTTATTATTATGGGGCCGGGGAGAATGACATCCCTTTATTCGATGGCGCACAAGAAATCATCGAGCATTTGCGCCAAGTGGATATACAACTGGGGGTTGCCACCGGTAAGGGTCGTGCAGGTTTGAATCGAGCATTAGATCGTAGCGGTGTAAAACATCACTTTATGGCGACACGCACGGTAGACGAGTGTTTTTCCAAGCCACATCCACAGATGTTGCAAGAAATGATGGAAGAAGCCATGACCGTGCCTGAGAGAACTTTGATGGTAGGTGATACTAGCTTTGATTTGCAGATGGCGCAGAATGCGGGTGTGGCGGGTGTCGGTGTCACCTTTGGCGCTCATCCTAAACAACGCTTGCTGGCACATGAGCCACTGGCGTGTTTTGATGTATTTTCTGACCTAGCGCTTTGGCTAAAGCAACATGCCTGAAAAATTAATTCCAGTCTGCGCCAGTGAGGACTTGCACAATAGCGGCTTAGGTAAGCGTGTGATGGTCAATTTGGGCGGGGCAGAGGATGTTTCCTGTTTTGTAATTCGCCACCAAGGTCAAGTCTACGGCTACTTCAATCAATGTCAGCATTTGCCAGTAGAGCTCGATTGGAATCATGGTGAGTTTTTCGATAAACAAGGTCAATATCTCATCTGTGCTACCCATGGCGCATTGTATGAGCCGCACAGCGGCTATTGTGTTGCAGGACCTTGTGCAGGAAAATACCTACGCAAATTAAAAGTATTAGAAAGTAATCAACAAGTTTTTATTCAAATTGACGGATAGTGTGAGTTAAATGGCAAATCAACAGGAACAACCCAACCACTGGGAGAGAGAAGCCCTGCAAAAACTTTTGCAAGTGGCCGTTAAAGAACAACAGAGAAATAGATTTTGGCGGGTATTTTTCAAAATCCTGACCTTTATCTATCTATTCCTATTGCTATTCTATTTGTTTGATTGGATAGGTGACAGCCAACTGCGCAGCAACAGCAATCACACTGCACTGATTGATATCCATGGTGTGATTGGAGCTGAGGATGATGTGGTGGCAGATGATGTCATCGCTAGTTTACGCGAGGCTTATGATAATCACTTTACCAAGGGCATTATTTTGCGCATCAATAGTCCTGGCGGCAGCCCAGTGCAAGCAGGAATTATCAACGATGAAATTCGTCGTCAAAAGCATCTACATCCCAATATTCCCGTGTATGCCGTCGTCGAGGATATTTGTGCTTCAGGTGGTTATTACATTGCTGTTGCCGCAGATAAGATTTATGTAGATAAAGCCAGTATCGTAGGCTCTATTGGTGTCCTTATGGATGGTTTTGGCTTTACCGGTGTGATGCAAAAACTAGGAGTAGAGCGTCGCTTGATGACTGCTGGCGAGAATAAAGCTATGTTAGATGCATTCTCCCCAGTGAATACCAAACATAAACAGTATGTTCAGTCTGTCTTGGATGAAGTGCATCAACAATTTATTAATGTCGTAAAACAAGGTCGCGGGACCCGTTTGCAAGACAATCCAGAAATTTTTAGCGGACTATTTTGGAATGGCGAGCGCAGTGTTCAGCTTGGTCTTGCAGACGGCATGGGCAGTGCTGACTATGTAGCGCGTGAAGTCATCAAGCAAGAAAATATAGTCGACTTCACTGGCAAAGAGGATTTTGCCAATCGTTTAGCAAAGCGCATCGGCGCATCGATGACGCAAACCTTAGCAAAGTCCTTTGAAATGCGTTAACTTTTCTGCGGGCTTGGTATTTAAACGCAGTTCAACCGATATGCTTGACTCGGTTTCTTTCGTCGCCACCAATGCAGGACCAGCGAGTGTCGCTTTGACTGTATCGGATTTGGCCGGCAATAGCCAAATCGTGACGTATAACTTTAATGTGGTTTAGCTTTGTATGATAAAAAACCCCGCTTGTGCGGGGTTTTTTTTGGGATTTAAGCCAAGGCAAAAATCTGACGGGCTATATTACTTGTGATGCTGCTTAAAATAATTGATAAGTCGATTGGTGGAACCATCATGGTCGCTGATGCTGTCTTTGCTGGAAAGCTGCGGCAAAATCTTCTGTGCGATTTGTTTGCCGTATTCGACGCCCCATTGGTCGAATGAATTGATATTCCATACGATCCCTTGTACGAAAATTTTATGCTCATACAAAGCAATCAATTTACCTAAACTTTTAGGGGTCAGCTCATCTATCATCAAGGTATTGGTTGGACGATTGCCACCAAATACACGATGCGGTAACAGCGTCATGATTTGATGGTGATCTAAGCCTTGTGCTTCAAGTTCTGCTTTAGCTTCTTTCGAGGTCTTGCCCTGCATCAACGCTTTGGTTTGCGCCAAGATATTGGACAACAAAATATTGTGATGCTCGTTACCGTGTTCACCCACTTGATATTGGCTCTTGATGGGCACAATAAAATCACAAGGGATAAGTTTATTGCCTTGGTGAATCAACTGATAAAAAGCGTGCTGCCCATTGGTGCCAGCTTCGCCCCAAATGATGGGACCAGTCGAGTATTCAATTCGCTCGCCTTTGCGATTGACGAATTTGCCATTACTTTCCATATCGCCTTGCTGTAAGTAAGCAGGGAAGCGCGATAAGCCTTGGTCATATGGCAGAATGGCGTGGGTCTCACAATTAAAGAAATTGTTATACCAGATGCCTAACATCGCCATGATCACGGGCATGTTTTTTTCAAGCGGGGCGGTTCTAAAATGGTGATCCATTTCATGTGCGCCTGCGAGCAGTTGCTCAAAATTGTCCATGCCGATGTAAAGGGCGATGGATAAACCTATCGCTGACCACAAAGAGTAGCGACCGCCTACCCAGTCCCAAAATTCGAACATATTCACTGGGTCTATGCCGAACTCCTCAACCGCCATGGCATTGGTGGAGAGTGCCACAAAATGCTTAGCGATATGTTGTCTGTCATTGGCATGCTGCAGGAACCAAGTGCGTGCAGAGCGAGCATTGGTCATCGTTTCTTGTGTGGTAAATGTCTTAGAAGCGACAATAAATAAGGTAGTCTCTGGGTCACATACCTGCAAGGTTTGTGCTAGGTGAGTGCCATCAATATTGGACACAAAATGCACATCTAAATCAGGGCTGGCAAAGGCTTTGAGGGCGTTGCAGACCATAACAGGACCAAGATCAGAACCACCAATACCAATATTGACCACGGTGTTGATGCGCTTGCCGGAATATCCTTGCCATTTTCCAGCGCGAACCTGCTCGGTGAATTCACGCATTTTTTTCAATACACGATTCACCTCTGGCATGACATCTTTGCCATCGACTAATACTGGTGTGTTGCTACGGTTGCGCAGGGCGGTGTGAAGCACTGCTCGATTTTCGGTAAAGTTAATCTTTTCGCCGGTGAACATACGCTCACGCCAGTTTTCCACATCGGTCTCACGCGCGAGCTGTAATAACAATTCCAGCGTTTTGCTGGTAATTCTCTGTTTGGAATAATCCAGCAGAAAGTCATCGAGTTTTAGCGATAGTTTTTCTGCGCGATGTGCATCCTCGGCAAACATATCTCGCATATGTTGCGGAAAAATTTCTTGGTAGTGTTGGCTAAGCGCTTGCCATGAAGGCGTTTGTGTTGGATTTGTCATGCTTATTTCTATTGTTCGTTCAAAATGCTTTTAAAAAAATTTAGGCTAATTGCAGTATCAGAGCGCCCAAAGGCGGCAAGGTTAAATGCAGGTGAGGCCCCATCCATGCGACTTGCTCGGTATGGATACGACCGGCATTACCGAGATTGCTACCACCATATTCGGCGCTATCACTGTTAAAAAGTTCTACATATTCCCCAGTTTCCGGCACATTGATACGATGGTGGTGGCGCGGAACAGGAGTGAAATTCAGTAATATTAATACAAAACGCCCGTCTCGTGCGCGTCTTATGTAGCTTAGCGTGGAATGATTCTCATCATTACAATCAATCCATTCGAATCCTTGACCCTCAAAATCGAGCTCATAAAGCGCAGGGGTTTTTAATAATAATTGGTTTAAATCTTCTACAGCCTTTTGGATGCCAGCGTGCCAATGCGACTCTAGCAGGCTCCAGTCTATACTGCCATTCACATTCCATTCACGTCCTTGGCCTATTTCATTGCCCATAAAATTGAGCTTTTTGCCGGGCGTGCAAAGTTGATGGGTCAGCAATAGACGCAAATTGGCGAATTTTTGCCATGCGTCGCCGGGCATTTTATCCAGCAAAGATTTCTTACCATGCACTACCTCGTCATGTGAAAAGGGCAGAACAAAGTTTTCGCTGTAGGCGTATAACTGACCAAAGGTGAGCTTGTGATGATGGTATTTACGATGCACAGGATCGTTTTCTATATAGCTAAGCGTGTCATTCATCCAGCCCATATTCCACTTCATAGAAAAGCCTAATCCGCCCGCATATACTGGGCGAGAAATCATCGGCCATGAGGTAGATTCCTCAGCTATGGTAAAGGCACCAGGGAAATCAGCGTGCACCATTAAATTGAGTTGTTTAAGAAATTCGATAGCGTCTAAGTTTTCACGACCGCCATATTGATTGGGCAACCATTCGCCCTCTTTGCGGGAATAGTCCAAATACAACATCGAAGCTACCGCATCGACGCGCAAGCCATCAATATGATATTCGTTAAGCCAAAAATAGGCGTTGGCCAATAAGAAATTGCGGACTTCGTTACGGCCATAATTAAAAATATATGTCCCCCAGTCTTGATGTTCACCAAGACGCGGATCTTCATGTTCAAACAGGGCCGTGCCGTCAAAGCGAGCCAAGGCCCAATCATCCTTGGGGAAATGACCAGGAACCCAATCCAAAATCACTCCGATATTGGCTTGGTGCAAACGGTTGATAAAGGATTTGAATTGTTGCGGTGTGCCATAACGGTTGGTGACACCAAAGTAGCCTGTGGTTTGATAGCCCCATGATTCGGTCAAGGGGTGTTCCGATACTGGCATTAATTCAACGTGGGTATAACCCATTTGTTGAATATAGGGAATAAGTTGATCGGCAATTTGCTCAAAATTGAGGAAAGTTTTGTCATCGTTTCTGCGCCATGAGCCGAGATGCAACTCGTAGCAGTTGAAAGGTTGATGCAACCAATCTGCCTCGCAGCGAGCTTTTAACCAGTCTTGGTCAGCCCATTGATGGTTGTCCAAATCGACCACTTTAGCCGCTGTGCCGGGACGTGGCTCAAAGGCAAAGCCATAAGGATCTGTTTTCACCAAGACTTGGCCACTTTGCCGGTTACGCATTTCAAATTTGTATAAATCATTAGCTTGTAGGTGTGGGACGAAAATCTCCCATACGCCACTGCTGCCATGGCTACGCATACTGTGCATACGGCCATCCCAGCGATTAAAGTCGCCGACCACGCTGACTCTTTCGGCGTTAGGGGCCCATACTGCAAAGCGCACACCCTCTATGCCTTCTAGTTGCATACGCTGTGCACCCAACATAAGGTAGGCCTGATTTAAGCGACCTTCCCCAAACAGGTATAAATCATCGGCAGAAATGCTGTGGGGAAAACTATAAGCGTCAAACACAACATATTGATGTTGCCCTTGGGTAATGCGAATTTGATAGGGCGAGCTTACCGCCTGTTTGCCCTGCCATTGAAACAGACCGTCGGCATGGATGCGTTCCAGTGGCAGCCATTTTTTGCCTTGGAGAAATTCGACTTGGTCAGCATAAGGCTGAAAGCAGGTGACCGACCATGTTTTGTCGTCAATAGCATGTGCTCCCAAGCAAGCAAAGGGGTCATGCTGGGTGGCTTGCACTACCTGTATCAGTGAGGCTGAAATTTGGTTCAAATTAATCTCTTAACAACTTTGTTGGAAGGCTTGATTTGGGGGCTGGATTATCCTTTGCTATCGTGCCTATAATGAACACCAGCATCTGTGCATTATAGCAATTGTCGTGCGCATCTTGCCGCTAACAATGAAAAAACACTGAGGAGTTGTATCATGCAGCAGGAAATGACATCACGGTTTATTAGTACGCTGACCAAAAATACGGTCGCCCTGATACTTGCAGGCGGACGAGGGTCTCGCCTAAAAAGCTTGACGGACGCTCGTGCTAAGCCGGCGGTGCCATTTGGCGGCAAATTCCGCATCATTGATTTCCCTCTGTCGAACTGCATCAACTCGGGTATTCGTCGCATTGGTGTTGCGACACAATATAAATCGCATAGCTTGAATCAACATATCCAACGCGGTTGGGGTTTTCTGCGCGGTGAATTTAATGAATTTATCGAGTTATGGCCTGCACAACAACGAGTTAAGGAAGATTGGTACAAAGGTACGGCTGATGCGGTTTTCCAAAACTTAGATATTATGCGCAACATCGGTGCAGAATATGTGTTGATTTTGGCCGGTGATCACATCTACAAAATGGACTACGGTCAGATGTTGGCTGCCCATGTAAAAAATAAAGCCGATTTAACCATCGCCTGTATCAATGTGCCTTTGCAAGATGCAAAAGCGTTTGGTGTGATTGGTGTGGACAATGAAGACCGCGTCATCGAATTTCAAGAAAAACCTGATCATCCCAAAGCATTGCCGGATAATCCTGAGCAGGCTTTTGCCAGTATGGGGATTTATGTCTTCTCTGCGGCATTTTTATATGAGCAATTGATTTACGATGCGGACGATAGCAAGTCAGAGCATGACTTTGGCAAAGACATCATTCCACGCATCATTGACAAATATCGTGTGTATGCCCATCGCTTTACCGATAGTTGTGTTGGCGCCAAAGATGGCAATTACTACTGGCGTGATGTAGGGACAGTGGATGCCTATTGGGAGGCCAATATGGAACTGACCAAGGTGACCCCTGAGTTGAATTTATACGACCGTGATTGGCCCATTTGGACCTATCAAGAGCAACTGCCACCTGCCAAGTTTGTTTTTAACAATAAAGGCCGATGTGGTATGGCGACAGACTCTTTGATCTCTGGTGGATGTATTGTCAGTGGTTCTGTCATCAATCAATCAGTCGTGTTTTCGGATGTACGTGTCCATAGTTTTTGTGAGATCAAAGACTCCGTCATCTTGCCCGAGGTCACCATAGGGCGAAATGTGAAATTAAATCGCGTGGTCATCGACAAAGGGGCAGAGATTCCTGAAGGCATGGAGATAGGCTTTAATCCAGAAGAGGACAAAAAGCGCTTTTATGTCACTGACAAAGGGATTACGCTGGTGACGCCTGCTATGCTGGGAAAGCCAACCCATAGAATTCGCTAGTGATTATTCGCCGTCGCGGTTTCGCGCTGGCATTTTGTTTTTTTGTATTTGGAAGTATTGATATGTCTGACCACCCGTCCAAGCTTTACCTCAATTTGTATTGGCACATGCATCAGCCGGATTACCGCGACACCCTGACTGGCGAATATGTGTTGCCTTGGACCTATTTGCACGCCATTAAAGACTATACCGATATGGCTTATCACGTGGAGCAGAACCCACATGTCAAAGTCACTTTCAACTTTGTGCCAGTGCTACTGGATCAAATAGAGGACTACGTACAACAGTTTGATAGCGCTGAGATTCGTGATCCTCTGTTGGCGATGTTGGCACGCGAGAACTTGGAGTACTTGGAAAAGCATGAGCGTTGCTTAATCGTAGATAGCTGCTTTAAAAGCCATCACGAGAAAATGCTCGCGCCCTATGCGCAATATCAACGTTTGCACAATATTTATCGGGCACTCAAGCATGAGGAATCGACAGCCTCTAACTACCTGTCTGGGCAATATATGGCCGATTTGATCACTTGGTATCACTTGGCTTGGATGGGTGAAAGTATTAAACGCCATAATTTGTTCGTTCAAAGCTTGATGAGCAAGGGCGAACAATTTACCGTGCAAGAACGTCAGAAATTATTCAATTTGATAGCGCAAATTATGCGTGAGCTGCCAGGACGTTATCAGCACTTGGCTAAACAAGGGCGTATCGAGGTCTCTTCTACACCGCATTACCATCCTATATTACCTTTGTTGTTGGATTTTAAGTCCACGCGAGACGCTATGCCGTTTGCGCCTTTGCCTCTGCATAAAGCCTACCCTAATGGCAAACAACGTGCTTTGGCGCATATTCGCTCCGCTCAACAATCTCACAAAAAACGCTTCGGTAGTCAGCCCAATGGTATGTGGCCAGCCGAGGGTGCAGTCAGTTATGAAGGCTTGGGATTAATGGCAGCGGAAGGGGTGCATTGGGCTGCGACCGGACAAGGGGTGCTCGCTAATAGTCTGCAAAAAATGAGCCATAGCAATATTCCCGATAAAGCGGATTACTTATACCAAAGCTATGCGATACAACATGAGGGACACAAGATTGTCTGTTTCTTCCGTGATGACATGTTGTCAGACAAGATAGGGTTTGAATATGCCAAACAACACGCCAGTGTGGCGGTGGCAGATTTTATCCATGAGCTAGAAGAGATACATGCACAACGCAATGGCAATGGCCCAGCCGTGGTGAGCGTGATTTTGGATGGAGAAAACGCTTGGGAATATTATCCCTATAACGGTTTCTATTTCCTTAAAGAGCTCTATGAGGCGCTTGCTCAGCATCCCGTGATTCAAACCACGACCTTTAGCGAAGTACTTACCCTGACCGAACAAGGCCAGTTACCTCCACCTACAACGTTGAGTGATATTGCCGCCGGTAGTTGGGTATATGGCAGCTTTAGTACTTGGATAGGGGAGCACGATAAAAACAATGCTTGGGATTTGTTATGCGATGCCAAACTTGTGTATGACCGTGTGATGGCTTCTGCACAATTAAGCGCAGATGAGCAAAAAGCTTGTGAAAGACAGTTGGCTATTTGTGAAGGCTCGGATTGGTTTTGGTGGTTTGGCGATTATAACGATGCGGTGAGCGTGCAAAGCTTTGATAGATTGTATCGCCGCAATCTGGCCAATTTATATCAACTCCTCAAAGAGGATGTGCCTGAACATTTGACGCAATCGATTAGCCAAGGTACCCAAGCAGCAGACAATGTCGGCACGATGCGACGTGGTCAGGAAGTGAATGTTTAATTACCAACAAAAAATAGCCGGATTGTTGTTGCATATTAGCTCTTTGCCGAGTGGTAGCATGGGTGAAGATGCCTATCGCTTTATCGATTTACTGAAGGGCTGTGGTTGTCAGGTATGGCAAACTTTGCCAGTGAATATGACGCATGGGGACAAATCTCCCTATCAATGTTTATCGGCCCATGCCGGCAATCCTGAATTTATCTCACTCGCTGAACTGCAACAGCAAACATGGCTGCAACAAACACTACCAGAGCAAAGGGCGGCGGCGTTGAGTATGGCATTTCATGAGTTTAATGCGCATGCTAATGACGCTGAAAAACACGCATTATCAGAGTTTTGTCAGCGCCATGCGTATTGGCTAGATGATTTTGCTTTGTTTCTCAGTTTGCGTGAGCATTATGTGCAACAGCCTTGGAATACATGGCCGCAGGAAATAAAGTTGCGTGTGCCACATGCGCTAGATACCGCCCGGAAGGCGCTTCACGAGGCCATCAATTTTCACCAATTTGTGCAGTTTTTGTTTTTTAGTCAGTGGCAACAACTGAAACAATATGCGCATTTGCGTGGCATACAGCTATTTGGGGATATTCCCATATTTGTGTCTTACGACAGTGCTGATGTTTGGGCACAACCTCAGCAATTCAAATTAGATGATCAGTTGAACATGACCGTGGTGGCTGGAGTGCCGCCTGATTATTTTTCCGCTACCGGTCAGCGTTGGGGGAACCCACACTACAACTGGCCTGCTATGCAAGAGCAACACTTCTCTTGGTGGATACAGCGTATGCAGACGCAGTCCGTGCTATTCGATATTCTTCGTATCGATCATTTCCGTGGTTTACAAGCTGCCTGGGAAATTCCTGCACAAGAAGCTACTGCCATCAATGGCAGTTGGCAAGAGGCACCGGGTGCAGCTTTGTTACAGGCCATACAGCAAAGCATGCCTGCGCTGAAACTGATAGCCGAAGACTTGGGCATCATTACCCCTGAAGTCGAAGCATTGAAACAAAGCTTTGGTTTGCCCGGCATGAAAATATTGCAATTTGCCTTTGACGGCAGTGCGAATAATCCTTATTTGCCAGCGCACATCATGGCTGAAGATGTCGTCTATACCGGTACGCATGACAATGATACCTCGCTGGGTTGGTATCAGAGCCTTACAGTGGAGCAGCAGCAAATAGTATTGAATTATTTAATCGCGCATGACTGGAAGCAAGAAGGTGATACCTGCCAAATGCCAGAGGATTTGATGCGTCTTGCATTGGCCAGTTCTGCCTTCTTAGCCATTATTCCTATGCAAGATCTATTGCGACTGGATGGGCATCATAGGATGAATGTTCCCGGTACTGTAGAGGGCAATTGGCAGTGGAAATTCGATTGGTCGCAAGTCAATGAGCAATATTGCCGTGATTTACAAACTCAATTACAACAATATGGTAGGTTGCATTAATGGCGCTGCGCATTGGTATTGATGTGGGTGGAACGAATCTCCGCGTGGGTGTCTTCGATGGATTAAAGTTGTTACATCAGCAACGTTTTCAGGCAGATTTTTCTGCGCTTTGCAAACAACAACCGAATCAAGCGCTAGAGCGCATCATTGATTTATTAGCAGAGCAAATCAGCAGCGTCTTGCAACAATATCCCCAAGTGGAAAGTGTGGGCATAGGCTTTCCCGGTTTTATCGATCCTGTTACACAAGCTATTATTCAATCGCCCAATTTGCCGGGTTTACACCACGCACATATCGCCAAGCCAGTTGCTTCTACGATTAAACGCCCAGTACATATCGAAAACGATGCATTGTGTGCGGCATTGGCCGAATATCATCTTGCGCAGCTCGCGCCACCGCAGAGTCTCATGTATATCGGTTTGGGCACAGGCATAGGCGGAGGTCTGATCTACCTTGGTCAGCCATTCCCCGGCGATCATGGTGTTGCTATGGAGTTCGGCCATCTCATTGTGGTGCCTGACGGCAGGCTATGTGGCTGTGGCAATCACGGTTGTGTTGAGCAATATGCCTCCGCAGGCGGCGTGGTACAAAACTACGCGCAAGCGAGTGGACAACATCTGAGCGCGCAACAAATATCACAAAAGGCGCAACAGGGGGATGTGGCAGCCCAGCAGGCGTTTGCCGAAGCGGGCAGATATTTAGCGATAGCGATGGCCCATGCCGCCAAGATTGTGGATATCCAGCATTGGGTGTTGGGTGGAGGAGTGATGCAAGCCCAAGATTGGATTTTGCCTGCGCTTAGACAACAGCTAGAGTGGGATTTGATTCCCGTCCTGCGCGGCGCATTAGATATTCGGGTATCACAGTCTGATGATATTGCTGGGATGTTAGGCGCAGCTTTATTGGCTTAGTTTGTTTAGCGTTCGTGCGCTCGATGCCGAGATTATTTTTGACCTTGTACTGACTTGCATATCA
>RFPI01000001.1 GCA_009926205.1 Methylophilaceae bacterium | reverse complement strand
GCTTTGTAGAAAGGCTCAGCTTCGTAGAAACCAGCATCCATAGTCTTCAAGTCAACCAAGATTTGGTTCTTTGGGAACTTAGCGCGCAATGTTTCCAACAACTTGATACCGTTGTGCTTGATACATGGTGTACCAATTTCCAAGATATCAACGTGTGGAGCAACCTTTTCAGCCAAAGCTACGGTTGCGTCGAAATCCAATGAGTCTAATGCCATTTGTGTTAATGCCATGATTTTTTCTCCATTAATGGTTTTAATTACTACTCTGTTTTTACTACATTTTTTTAGAAGCTGATGCGTTAAAACAAAAGTTGGACGGCTATCTTATAGCGCAACAAACTGATATGTCAACGCATCACAACCCCTAGACAAAAGCATCTAGGGGATAGATCTAAATCGATTAAAGCTTAGCAGCCAAAGCTGTTTCCATCTTGATTTGGTCAACCACGAAGCCACGAATACCTTCTGATAACTTCTCAGTAGCCATCGCATCTTCATTCAAGGCAAAACGGAATTCTTCTTCTGTCATCTTTGCTGGGGCGTCTTGTTTCTTACCGCCATCTACCAATACACGTGGCAAATCGCCTTGTGTGGCTTCCAACTCTTGCAATAATGTTGGCGCAATCGTCAAACGATCACAACCTGCTAAAGCGGTGATTTCGCCGATATTACGGAAAGAAGCACCCATCACCACAGTCTTATAACCATGCTCTTTGTAGTATGCATAGATACGACGCACTGAAATCACGCCTGGATCTGTTTCTGAAGTGTAGGTTTCGCCAGTTTTTGCTTTGTACCAGTCTAAGATACGACCTACGAATGGGGAAATCAGGAATACACCAGCTTCAGCACATGCACGTGCTTGACCGAAACCAAACAACAATGTCAAGTTACAGTTGATGCCTTCTTTTTCCAAAATTTCACCTGCTTTGATACCTTCCCATGTGGAAGCCAATTTAATCAAAACGCGGTCTTTGCTTACGCCTGCTTCTTGGTAAAGCTTGATGATTTTGCGACCCTTGGCCACCATCGCGTCGATATTGAAGGACAAACGTGCGTCAACTTCGGTAGAAATACGGCCAGGGATATGTTTTAAAATTTCCAAACCAACTAATACCGCCAATTTGTCAGCAGCATCTTCGATTTGTTTTTCTTTGTTGTTGCTATTGGCTTTTGCGTAAGCAATCGCTTCAGCAATCATAGGCTCACATTGTGGCAATGTACTTGCCTTAAGCAACAAAGATGGATTAGTGGTGGCGTCGTAAGGCTTAACTGTTTTGATAGCCTCAACATCACCGGTATCTGCCACTATCGTGGTCATGGTCTTTAATTGTTCTAATAGATTAGCCATAGCGGTCTCCGAAAAAATTAGATTGGCGAAAGAAATACAGAACCTAGGATTATAACTGAAATCCTTACAAAATCGTCAATCTAACTACTCGCCATGTATCGCTTTTAGGATTGCCTGATGGTCATACTTAGGCGCTAACAGTTCAATAAAGTCATAAGCATAACGGCGTAAATACACATCGCGCCGGATACCTACATAGGTAATGCTGTGCGGGAAAAGATGACTAACATCCACACCCACTAAATTGGTATCTCGTTCTGGGTCATACGCCATATTCGCCAGCAAGCCCACGCCCAGACCCAACTGCACATAAGTCTTAATCACGTCAGCGTCAATCGCCGTCAATACCACATTGGGGGTTAAGCCTGCCTTGGCAAAAACGCTACTGACCAATGATCCGCCAGTAAAAGCAAAGTCATAGGTAATCAGCGGATAACGCGCCAACTTTTCTAATGTAAGTGGCGTGTCCTTAAGTAAAGCATGACCCGGCGGCACCACCACGCAGCGATTCCACTCATAAGCCGGCAAACATAAAAGTTTGTCAAAATGACTGATTGCCTCGGTCGCGATGCCGATATCTGCATCGCCAGACTGGACCTGTTCAGCCACCTGCATAGGATTGCCTTGGTGAATATTTAATTTCACGTTTGGATATTGATCCATAAAAGCTTTCACCGCCGCTGGCAAGCGATAACGCGCTTGCGTATGGGTGGTGGCTATCGTCAGTGTACCTACATCTTCATGACTGAACTCTTCACCCACACGTTTGATATTCTCCATATCACGTAGCACTCGCTCGGCCAATTCCAATACACTTTTTCCTGGCTCAGTCACTCCGGTCAAACGTTTGCCGTTACGCTGAAAAATTTGCAGATTGAGCTCTTCCTCAAGCAACTGAATTTGCTTACTCACGCCGGGTTGAGAGGTATGCAGATTTTCCGCCGCCATAGAGATATTCAAACCTTGTCTAGCGACTTCGCGGATATAGCGTAATTGGTGTAATTTCATTCGCGTTCTCGATACGTAAATTTATTTCTATGTTTATAACTCAAAGTAATATACCAAAGAATAAATTATTATTAAAACAATATATTCGACTCATTTATAATCTGCAACCCTAAACATAGCCACATCAATGGATATAAGGGCTTTATGGAATTTGGATATATTTTTGCGGGTTTTGTAGTGGGTTGGTTGGTTGGACTCACCGGGGTCGGTGGCGGTTCACTTATGACCCCGATTTTAATGATGCTATTCAGCATTAAACCAGCCGTTGCCGTCGGCACTGATTTACTTTATGCATCCGTGACCAAAACTGCAGGCATTTTTGCGCATGGCAAGCTGGGTAACATTGATTGGAAAATTGTCACCCGCCTTGGCATAGGCAGTGTTCCTGCCTCTATCGCTACCATTTTGTTACTGAAAAACATTGATATCGATTCAACCAGTGCGATTAGCACCATCAAGTATTGGCTTGGTATTGCCCTGATTGTGACCTCGATAGCCGTCATATTGCGCAACAAATTAACGCAATGGCTAGCAGGCGCGAGTTTAGTGCCAGAGAAATATGTAGACATCGCCACTGTGTTACTCGGCATTGTGCTGGGCGTGCTAGTCACCATGACCTCTGTGGGTGCAGGTGCTTTAGGTGTGACTGCCTTGATTGCCTTATATCCGAATAAAAAAATTACTACCATCGTGGGTAGCGATATCGCCCACGCCGTTCCCTTGACATTGGTAGCTGGCCTTGGCCACGCCACTTTGGGCACAATCAATTACGAACTTCTGGGGATATTGCTGATAGGCTCTATTCCAGGCATATACATCGGCAGCCATATGAGCTCTAAAGTCTCTGAACACTGGATACGTTTAGCCTTGGCCGCCATTCTGATATATGTTGGTATCAAACTGGTGCTCCATTAAAATAGCGCCCTTATTAAAAGAGTTTGAATTATGTATAAATACGACGCCTTAGATCATCAAATCGTAAATGAACGAGTCGCTCAATTCCGCGACCAAACCCGCCGCTATCTCGCTGGCGAACTCAATGACGATGAATTTAGACCCTTGCGTCTACAAAATGGACTGTATATCCAACGTCATGCGCCTATGCTGCGTATCGCCATTCCTTATGGCACGCTATCATCCAAACAGCTTCGTAAATTAGCTGATATCGCGCAAAGTTTTGATAAGGGCTACGGGCATTTCAGCACCCGTCAAAACTTGCAATTAAATTGGCCTAAGCTAGAAGATGTGCCGGATATCTTGGCTGAATTGGCGACTGTTGAAATGCATGCAATTCAAACCTCAGGTAACTGTATCCGCAATATCACGACAGACCAGTTTGCAGGTGTCGCGCCGGATGAAATTCTAGACCCACGTGCGATGGCCGAAATTATGCGCCAATGGAGTACTTTCCATCCTGAGTTCGCCCTGTTGCCGCGCAAATTCAAAATTGCGGTATCTGGCACGCAGCAAGACCGTGCCTTGGTTCAAGCACATGACATCGGCTTGCAATTCTATTTTGACGATGCTGGACAAATGGCCATTCAGGTGTGGGTTGGAGGCGGCCTAGGTCGCACACCTATCTTAGGTACAGTGATTCGTGAGCATTTGCCATGGCAACATGCGCTGACCTATTGCGAAGCCATTATTCGTGTATATAACCTGCATGGTCGACGCGATAACGCCTTCAAAGCGCGTATCAAAATTTTAGTCAAAGCGTTGGGGATAGACGAGTTCCGTCGTCAAGTAGAAGAAGAATGGCAACATATTAAAGACGGCCCCAACACGATAGACGAGCAAGAACTGAAGCGCGTAGGCCAATATTTTGATGTGATGCCCTACCAACAACTGCCTGCGCATGATGCTAGTTTTGATGCTGCCATCAGCAGCAATCCAGCATTTGCTGCATGGGTAAAGCGCTGCGTACATGCCCACAAACAACCTGGTTATCGCGCCGTGACGCTGTCTTTAAAGCCGCACGGCAAAGCTCCGGGCGATGCCACTAGCGAACAAATGCGCGTGGTAGCAGATTTAGCGGATGCATATAGTTTTGCTGAGTTACGGGTTTCGCATGAACAAAACTTGATATTGACCGATGTAAAACTGTCCGACTTATTACCTTTATGGGAAAAAGCGCGTGCTGCCGGTTTAGCAACGCCAAATATAGGCCTGCTTACAGACATTATCTGCTGCCCTGGTGGCGACTTTTGCTCATTGGCCAATGCCAAGAGCATCCCGATTGCAGAAGCCATACAGAGACAGTTCGATAATTTGGACTACTTACATGACATTGGCGATATCGAATTAAATATCTCCGGCTGTATGAATGCATGTGGACACCACCATGTGGGACACATTGGTATTTTGGGCGTAGATAAAGATGGCTCAGAATGGTATCAAGTCACCATAGGCGGTAAGCAAGGCAATGACGCCAGCATCGGAACCGTTATCGGTCCATCTTTTAGTGCCGAAGAAATGCCTGGCGTGGTGCAACGCTTAATCGAAGTGTATTTGCGTGAGCGTCAAGATGAGGAACGCTTTATTGATACCGTGCGCAGAATTGGGGTAGACCCTTTCAAGCAGCACGTCTACGCCAAGTCTGCTGAGCAAGACACTGGAGTAGCACATGTCTAATTTAATTCGTAACAATGCTATCGTCGCTGATGAGTGGACACGTGTAAGCCCGCCAACGCTGGGTGAAGAACAGGTTCGTAAACAAGCCGGCAAAGTGGTGCTGTTTAAATTAACCGGCGAGGAAAGCTACAGCGCCGAGCAAATCGCACAAACCGACATTCCTGCCCAAGGCAAAATTTTGCTTCCATTGGCTGTTTGGTTAGCCCGTCGCCACGAGGCGAACAATGCGCTGGAACAACGCTTAGAAAAGGGCGAGTTGGGCATCATCGTGGCAACGCATGAAAGTCTAGAGAAGCTTGTTGAAAGCGTGGGCGATATCAATCGTCTACCCATCATTGCTATTTTTGTAGAACGTTTTGCCGATGGTCGTATTTTCTCTTTAGGCAATCTATTACGCACTCGCTATGGTTATCGCAATGAGTTGCGTGCTATAGGCGACGTGTTGCGTGATCAGCTATTTTTCCTTAAACGCTGTGGCTTCGATAGCTACTTAATCCGCGCTGATCGTTCAGCGCAGGAGGCCTTGTCAGGTTTACAGGATTTCCAACAGCCCTATCAAGCAGCCGTGGATATTCCACAACCTGCTTGGCGCCGCATTCCTCGCTAGGACTAAACAACTATGTTTGGTGACATATCTCTGATTCGCTCTGCAGCCAAAAATCCTGCCACCAGCCCTGAGCTGACAGAGGATTTGGTAAACAGTGTTAAGGCAAAAACGACGGCCGTACTGGCGCTGTTACGCCAAGCTTGCCAGCAGTTTCCCTCTATCACTTTTGCCAATAGCTTAGGTGCTGAGGATATGTTGCTGAGCGATTTAATCCTGCGTGAGAAATTAGCCATCAGCATATTCTCTTTAGATACTGGCCGTTTGCCGCCTGAAACTTATGAGTTGATGCAAGCGCTTGAGCAAAAGTATCAAACCAAACTGAAGATTTATTTTCCACAAGCCGAGGCGGTTGAGCATTACGTTCAACAACATGGCATCAATGCCTTCTATCAAAGCATAGAGATGCGTAAAGCTTGCTGCCAAATGCGCAAAGTCGAGCCATTGCGTCGCGCTTTGCAAGGCAAGCAAGCATGGATAACCGGTATGCGTGCCGAGCAATCTGCTACACGAGCAAATTTGCCGCATCAGGAATTTGATGCTGGCAACGGACTGGAAAAATTTAATCCATTAAGTGACTGGCACGAAAATGAAGTATGGGCCTATATCCGTATGCATGACGTGCCTTACAACAAACTGCATGATGCTTTCTATCCCAGCATAGGCTGCGCACCATGTACCCGGGCAGTGGCTATGGGCGAGGATGTGCGCGCTGGGCGCTGGTGGTGGGAAGACCCCACCAGCAAAGAATGTGGTTTGCATGTCAAAAAAAATTAGTTTTTTAATTAGGTAATCAACCATGAGTAGTAAATCAACCTTAAGCCATTTAGATTGGCTGGAAGCCGAAGCGATACACATAATGCGTGAAGTCGCTGGCCAGTGTAGTAATCCGGTATTACTGTTTTCCGGTGGAAAGGACTCGCTGTGTTTATTGCGTATCGCTGAAAAAGCTTTCCGCCCAGGACGCTTCCCCTTTCCATTGATGCATATTGATACAGGTCACAACTACCAAGAAGTGGTCAATTTCCGTGACCAGCGAGCAAGCGAATTAGGTGAACGCTTGATTGTGCGCTCAGTTGAAGACTCCATGCAGCGCGGTACCGTGGTATTAAAAACGCCTGATGAACCACGCAATAAGCATCAATCGGTCACATTGCTAGAAGCCATTGAAGAGTTTGGTTTTGATTGCTGTATTGGTGGTGCACGTCGTGATGAAGAGAAAGCACGCGCTAAAGAACGCATTATGAGTTTCCGCGATGAGTTTGGTCAGTGGGACCCCAAGAACCAACGTCCTGAGCTATGGAATTTATACAATGCGCGTAGCCATAAAGGCGAAAATATTCGCGCCTTCCCGATTTCTAATTGGACAGAAATGGATGTGTGGCAATACATAGAGCGTGAAAACTTAGCTTTGCCCTCCATTTATTTTGCCCATCAACGCGATGTGGTGATGCGTAATGGAGCCATCTTCCCTGTCAATGTGCCATTAGCTAGCGGTGAGGTGATTAATCAACCTAAAGCAGGTGAACAAGTCATCAATATGCAGGTGCGCTTCCGTACCGTAGGGGATATTACTTGTACAGCACCTGTCCCATCCGATGCGGACAATGTCAGCAAGATCGTGCTAGAAACAGCAACCACGACCATCACCGAGCGTGGCGCTACGCGTTTGGATGACCAAACATCTGATGCCTCGATGGAACAACGCAAGAAAGAGGGTTATTTCTAATGCGTAACGATAGTTTATTAAGATTTATGACTTGCGGTAGCGTGGACGACGGCAAGAGCACGCTGATTGGTCGCTTGCTATATGACACCAAAACCATCTTGGCTGATACCCTGACGCAAATCGAAAAAACCTCGAAAAAGCGTGGGATGGAAGCCGTAGATTTGTCCTTGCTGACAGACGGTTTACAAGCTGAACGCGAACAAGGTATTACCATTGATGTTGCCTATCGCTATTTCAGCACTGGTACCCGTAAATACATTATTGCTGATGCGCCAGGTCATGAGCAGTACACGCGCAACATGGTGACCGCTGCCTCCACGGCTAATCTAGCCATTATTTTGATTGATGCGCGCAAAGGGGTATTAACGCAGACGCGCAGACACTCTTATCTTGCTCACTTGGTCGGGATTCCTCATATTGTGGTCGCGGTCAATAAAATGGACTTGGTAGATTACGATCAGGCGACTTTCGATCGCATCAAATCTGAGTATTTGCAATTCGCGACCGAAATTGGCTTGCAACGTGACGGTCATGATATTCAATTTTTGCCTTTATCCGCGCTGAATGGCGATATGTTGGTCGATCGCGGCGAGAATATGAACTGGTATCAAGGTCCTACCATGTTAGAGATTTTGGAAAATGCGCCAGCCGCGCACACTGAACAGGACGAGGCTTTCCGTTTCCCCGTGCAATTTGTTTGTCGCCCACATGCTTCTGATAATCCTGAGCTGCACGACTTTAGAGGGTTTATGGGACGGGTTGAATCAGGTGAGATTGCCGTCGGTGATCGCGTTACTGTGCTGCCAAATGGACTGAGTTCGACCGTGAAATCTATTTTGTTAGGCGACACGGTATTGAACAAAGCGATTACCGAGCAGTCTGTGACTCTGTTACTGCAAGATGAGATCGATACCTCGCGTGGTGACATGATAGTAAAAAGTAGCGAAGTACCAGAGCCGGTAAAACAAATTGAGGCAATGGTATGTTGGTTGTCCGAAACAGCATTGTCGCCTGCAAGGACCTATGTTATTCGCCACACTACCCGCGAATCGAAAGCCAAAGTGGGTGCCATTGCATATCGCGTGGATGTGAATAGCCTAGAGCAGCAATCAGTCGACACTTTGAATATGAATGACATTGCGCGCATTAGTTTTAAGTTGGCACAGCCGCTGATGGTTGATAGCTATCGTCAAAATCGTGCAACGGGTGCATTTATTATTATTGATGAATCCACCAACAACACCGTTGGCGCGGGCATGATAGTCTAACGAACTGACTGGATTTGGTTTAAAATAGGCGCATAACGCCGTTTTTTGAAAAAGGAAAAAACATGACCTATGTTGTCACCGAAAACTGCATTCAATGTAAATACACAGATTGCGTAGATGTTTGCCCAGTAGACTGTTTTGTTGAAGGCCCAAACTTTCTGGCGATTAACCCAGACGAATGCATTGATTGCACGCTATGCGTAGCAGAATGTCCTGCAGAGGCGATTTTTGCTGAAGATGATGTGCCTGCGGATCAGCAAGACTTTATCGAATTAAATGCACGTTTGGCTAAGGTATGGCCAGTCATTAGCGCACGCAAAGAGCCTATGGCAGATGCAGATGCGATGAATGGTGCACCCAATAAACGTGATTTGTTGGTGGAGTAATTGCTGCTTTAAATTTTCCCATTGAAGCATTTAAAAAGGAGGCCTAGCCTCCTTTTTTATTGTCCCATCCATAAATGGCTACGCCTTATCACCAATAAACTTAGTAGACAATACACACACATCCCCAGCGCCAAACCAGCAGGACTAAACCACAACAAAGGCACGACCAAACCGGCCGAAATACTCGAAATCAGCATTTGTACAAAAGTTTGTGCCGAGGCTGCCGTGCCGCGGATACGCGCATGTCTATCCAGCGCGGCTAAGGAAAGTACTGGCATGGCCAGCGCCATTCCAATATTAAATAAGGCCACCGGGGCAATCAGCGCGAGCAAGGGAATGGAGTCTTGCCAAGAGGAAATAGCCAAGCTCAGCATTAGATTAAACACTGCAATGATAGCCATCCAGCGATAAGCCGCGTGTATCACTTGTTGTCGACTGTATACGCCAGCGGCACGCTTAGCAAAATAAGAGCCCAGCATCATGCACGCAACCGTCGGGATAAACATATAAGCGAATTGTTGTTCACTCAAATGCAAATGCTGCATGAGAAAAACTGGGGCCGACAAAACGTACAGAAAAAACCCAGCAAAATTAGCGCCTACGGCAAAGATTAATTTTTTAAATTCGCTATCTTGTAGCAAAACGCGGTAATCACTTAATACTTGTTTGGCCGATAAAGGCACTCGCTTATTCGCGGGCATCGTCTCAGGCAACAAAATCATAGCCGCAGTGAGGCTAAGACCGGCGTATAGGGCTAGGAAAATAAATATGGCCTGCCAATGGATGCCTAATAGCCAACCACCAATAATCGGTGCAATCGCAGGGGCTATACCGAACAGCATCTGCACCATCGCCATCACACGTTGTGCTTGAGGACCCTCGAATAAATCACGCACCATGGCCCGAGCGACCACATTACCCGCCCCGCCCGATAAGCCTTGTAATGCTCGGAAAAACCACAATGTTTCCACCGTTTGCGCCATTGCACAGCCTATCGAAGCCAAAACAAACACCGTTAAACCCCAGCGTATCGCCGCCAAACGCCCTATCGAGTCAGAAATAGCACCATGCCATAGGGTCATCAGGGTATAAGGAACCAAGTAAAAGGTCAGGCTTTGCTGAATAGCGATATCGGATGTTCCCAATTCGCTTTGCAAGGTATGAAATGCTGGCAAATAAGTATCAATCGCAAAAGGCGCTAAGGCGGCCAAACTGGCCAGGACCAAGGTCAATACAAAGGAGCTCTTGCTTTGCATGGTGGCTCTTTCTTAAGCAAAAAGTAACGATGGAATTTAAAAAAAGCCCCGATGAGCGGGGCTTTTTGTATTGTATGTCGCTTATGGTAAAGCGTGGAAGGGTTTTACCCGATCGGCAAATTCGCCTTCCATCAACGCACGAGAATTTTTATCGTTACGGAAGATAATTGGCTGCGATGCAATCACAGGGTTTTTCGCTTCCTCAATTGCCTCAACGATAAGATGACGATAAGGCGACTTGGTGCATACTGGGTCAGCAATTTCTGCATCACCAGTCAGCATAAAGGCCTGACAACGACAGCCACCCAAATCCTTCTCTTTTTCATCGCATGTGCGACATGGATCTTTCATCCATGCATCGCCTCGATATTTATTAAAGGCATCTGACTCACTCCAAGCGTAAGACAAACTATCGCCTTTGACATTGGGGAATTGCATGTTCGGCAATACACGAGCAGAGTGACATGGCAGTACATCGCCATTAGCGGTCACGATCATAAATACTTCGCCCCAACCATTCATACATTTCTTAGGACGTTCTGCATAATAGTCTGGCACCACAAAGAAAATCTTCATCTTGTTGCCATGCTTTTCACGGAATTCATTGGTGACTTTTTCAGCCGCCTGCAACTGTTCCATGGTGGGCATCAACTGACTACGATTGATTAAAGACCAACCATAGTACTGGGTGTTGGCCAACTCTACATAGTCAGCACCCAATGCTTCCGCCATCTCTAGAATCTCTTTGACATGACCAATGTTGTAGCGGTGTATCACCACATTCAACACCATAGGGTAGCCATGCGATTTAATCATGGCAGCCACTTTTTTCTTTAATTCAAAAGTGCGCGTATTGGTAATAAAGTTGTTAATTTCTTCAGTAATATCGTGCATGGATAACTGAATATGATCCAAGCCGCCTTCTTTAAAGGCTTGAATGCGTTTTTCGGTGAGGCCCACACCTGAGGTAATCAGGTTGCTGTAATACCCCAACTTTTTCGCCTCTACCACGATCTCCTCGATATCGTCGCGCAATAGAGGCTCGCCACCAGAGATACCCAGTTGCAAAGCGCCTAATTTTCTTGCTTCACGCAAGGCATTAATCCACTGTTCTGTGGTCAATTCATTTTGCGTGTGCTTATCATAATCGGTCGGGTTATAGCAGAATGCGCAATGCAAAGGACAGCGATATGTTACCTCGGCCAACAGCCACAAAGGCTGCGTGCGGGTTACGGATTGGGCTACGCCATTATTCATGGCGATTTCTTTTTGTACTTCTGAGCGTCCTAATGATGCGGTCTTTGACATGCTATTTCTCCTAATCCTGATTTAAGACGCTATTGAGCAACTTCACTCAGCCAACCCTTGGAAAGCGCTAATTCCAACATTGCCAATATGTCACCATCGATGTCATCTGCGCCAGGAAACTTTGCTTTCAAAGCATCGATAATCTGTTGCACAGAATGTTGACCGTTGACCAAGCTTAGAATTTCGCCAGCCCCTTGGTTCAGCTTAACCATGCCTTCTGGAAATAAAATCACAAAACACTCTTGTGCTTCTTCCCACTGAAAACGATGGTGGGGTGCAATGGCAAAAACTTGGCTGAGTTGTATCGACATAATAGTGCCTTATTCTGGACGGTAAACGGGTTGACGCAAGTAATCACGACCTTCAGTTGTCACTTGAGTACAAGCCAACATAATCGCATCTGCAATCACCCATAATACGTCTAATTTAAATTGTAAGATTTGCAAGGCACGCTCTTGCATTTCACGTGAATGACCGAAGTAATCCAATGTCACCTGCAAACCTTGCTCAACATCACGACGCGCTTCAGTGAGACGTTTTTTGAAATAAACCAAACCATTCTCATTAATCCATGGGTACATTTGTGGCCAGGAGCTAATACGTTGTTGATGGATATGCGGTGCAAATAACTCGGTCAATGATGAACATACAGACTCTTGCCATGGGCGTTGACGGGCAAAATTGACATAAGCGTCTACAGCAAACTTCACGCCGGGACTCACCATTTCCAGTGAAGTCACTTGCTCACGGGTAAGACCCACGGCTTCACCTAATTTAATCCAGGCCTCAATACCGCCTTCCACATCACCTTCACCATCATGGTCAACAATACGCACAATCCAGCCCTTACGAATTTCCTTATCAGGACAATTGGATAAGATGGCTGCGTCTTTCATGGGAATGGAGATTTGGTAGTAAAAGCGATTCGCTACCCAACATTGCAATTGTTCTTTGGTCAACTTGCCCTCATACATCATCACATGGATAGGATGATAGATATGATACCCCTGACCTTTTTCTCTTAACTTGGCCTCGAATTCTTCTTGGCTCCAAGCTGGTTTTGCCGCAGCGTTCATTGTGTTCTCCTATAAGATAATATCCATACCGTCGTAGGCAACCTCAATGCCATGACGGGTGAGCTCAGCGCGCTCGGCAGAATCGTCGCGTAAAATCGGATTAGTGTTGTTGATATGTATCAACACTTTGCGTGATGCATCAAACTTATTAAGCTCTTCTATCATCCCACCAGGGCCAGATTGAGGGTTGTGCCCGATGCTGCGGGCTGTTTTATCCATCAAACCCATATCAATCATCTCAGTATTAGTCCAGAAAGTACCATCTACCATAATACAATCGGCTTGGTTCATCAGCGCTGGTAAATGTGGCTCAATTTCGGCCAAACCAGGGGAATACCAACATTTCTTGCCGGTGCTGATTTCTTCAATCAATACGCCGATGGTATCGCCAGGATGAGGGTCGTTACGGTGAGGAGAGTATGGTGGCGCAGCACTCTTAAGCGCTACTGCTGTGAATTTGAGGTTGGGTGCACCCGCCACTGTGAATGAAGACTTGCCGTCTGTTGGAACTTCATGATGATTCACACCACAATAATGATCCAAAATCTTGAGTAATGGGTTGCCTGTGGTTAAGTCGGAATAGACCATATCGGTACAATAAATTTCACGCTTGATTTTACCCTCGCGCAACATCAATAAGCCCGTGGTGTGGTCAATCTGCGCATCAATCAAGATAATGCCAGCAATACCGCTATCACGAATAGCACGACCAGGCTGCAGCGGCCCAAAGGATTGGATTTGCTGCAACACGTCTGGTGACGCATTGAACAATACCCAATTGACACCATCACCACTCACGCAAATGGAAGATTGCGTACGTTTTGTTGCCTTGATAGTACCTTTACGCAGTCCATCGCAATTATGACAATTGCAATTCCACTGGGGAAAGCCACCACCTGCTGCTGCACCTAATACTCGTATATGCATATTTTTCTCGATTAATTTCTATTATTTAAAATGATAAAAACTGGACTGCCAAAAGACAGTCCAGTTCCATTCGTACGATTAAATCTTAGCGATTGCAAACGTACATTGTTACTTCGAAACCGAAGCGCATTTCTGTAGCAGCTGGTTTAGTCCACATAATGTATCTCCTAAAAATTATTAAAAAACTACGCTGAGAGCATCTCAACGCAGGACGCATTCTGACGAGATAAGCTGTTTTACAACATGGGCAAAAATAGGAAACTCGCCTCATGATTTTCATGATGCATTGCAAAATGCCGCGGCTGCACAGGAATAAAACAGCCATTGATAAGCATAGAAAATCGCCCCTAAGAAATATGAAGCGCGCAAAAATACATAAAGCACTCATCCGCTTAGCGCTTAAATGCTACAATGCGGGCTTTGTGTTTGGCTGGCAACAGCAATCAATCATCGTGAATAAATTAGTTATTTTTGGAGTAGGCCTGATTGGCGGCTCATTGGCACTCGCGCTCAAACAGCAAGGAGCTGTGCAGCATGTGGTTGGCGTTGGGCGTCGCCCACAGAGCTTGCAGCAAGCCATCGCTTTGGGTGCGATCGATGAAGCCCATGAGGATGTTGGATTGGCGATGCATGAGGCTGATATGGTGGTGATTGCCACGCCGGTGGCACAGACCCCAGCGATTCTGCAAGCGATCCTGCCTCATTTAAACGATAAGACCGTGATTACTGATGTGGGCAGCACAAAATCTGATATTGCTGCTTATGTTGCGCAGGTGGCCAAGCAGGCGACACATCCAGAAAAGTTACTCGCTCAGTTTGTCGGCGCGCATCCTATTGCTGGTGCTGAAAAGAGCGGAGTGAGTGCTGCACGTGCCGATTTATTCCAAGCCAAAAATGTAGTGCTAACCCCCTCTGAGCATAATACCGAACAGCATATCCAAGCTGTCCAATCCATGTGGGAGCAATGCGGTGCGCGTATTTGCCGCATGACCGCGAGCGAACATGATGCCATTTTTGCCAGCGTCAGCCATTTGCCGCATTTATTGGCGTTCGCATTGGTACACGATATCGCTTCTCGCGACAATGCTGATCAATTGTTTGCTTTTGCCGCTAGTGGTTTTCGCGACTTTACTCGCATAGCAGGAAGCTCTCCGGAGATGTGGCGCGACATCAGCTTGGCTAACCGAGATGCTTTACTCAGTGAGCTAAATCAATATCAAGCAGAATTAAGCCGGCTACAAAAAATGTTGCAACAATCAGACGCACAGGGCCTACAAGAATTTTTAGAACACGCCAGCCAAGCACGCAATGCTTGGGCAAAGCAAAGAGAATCATCATGATGAAGGTGTTGGATTTAGCCCCTGTGGCGCATGTCGGTGGTGCAGTCAAACTGCCAGGTTCAAAAAGTATTTCTAACCGAACACTATTATTAGCAGCTTTATCACAAGGCACGACTACGATTCGGGATTTACTAGCCTCGGATGATACCGCGCGCATGTTAGAAGCACTCGACAAGTTGGGTATTAAATTGGAGCAGCTGGCAGAAAATGACTGGTTGGTGCAGGGTTGTGCAGGTCAGTTTCCAAATCGCCAAGCAGATTTGTTTCTCGGCAATGCTGGGACCGCCTTCCGCCCACTTACCGCAGCACTAGCTTTTGCTGGAGGTGAGTATCAGTTAACGGGTGTAGCGCGTATGCATGAGCGCCCTATTGGCGACTTGGTCGATGCTCTACTACAAGCAGGCGCTCATATCGATTATCTGCAGCAAGCGGGCTTTCCTCCTTTGGCTATTCATCCAGCGCAACTAAAAGAACACCTCAAATTGTCGATACGCGGCAATGTTTCTAGCCAGTTCCTTACCGCCCTTTTGATGGCCTTGCCTATGACAGGCAAAGCCGCTGAAATCGTGGTGGAGGGAGAGCTGATCTCTAAACCCTATATTGCGATTACCTTAAATTTGATGCGTCAATTTGGCGTCGATGTGCAAGTGCACGGCGACATGCAAGGCTTTAGCTTGTCCTCGGGGCTGCACTATCAAAGCCCTGGTCAGTTGTATGTCGAGGGTGATGCCTCCTCAGCCTCATATTTCTTAGCAGCTGGTGCGATTGCTGCGGGCAGAGACGGACTTCGCATCGAAGGGGTAAGTCAACATAGCATTCAGGGCGATATTCGCTTTGTCGATGAAATCGCCAAAATGGGCGCGCAGATTGAATATGCTGACAACGCTGTGATTGTTAAAGCCGCCAATCAACCACTTAAAGCGTTAGATTTAGACTGCAATCATATTCCTGATGCTGCGATGACCTTGGCGGTCATGGCACTGTTTGCAGAGGGGACTACCACCCTGCGTAATATCGCCAGTTGGCGGGTTAAAGAAACTGATCGTATCAGCGCTATGGCCACTGAGCTGCGAAAAGTGGGCGCACAAGTCGAGGAAGGCGCAGATTTTATCCGCATCACACCGCCGACAAATCTCACCCCCAATGCTGCTATCGACACTTATGATGACCATCGCATGGCCATGTGCTTTTCTCTAGTGAGCTTGGGCGGCGTGCCTATTCGCATCAATGACCCTGACTGCGTGGCTAAAACTTTCCCTGACTATTTCACCCGCTTTGCCGGTGTATGTCAGGATTAAACGGATGATGAATCATATTCCCGTGATTACTATCGATGGCCCCTCTGCTTCGGGCAAAGGGACTGTCGCACAACGTGTCGCCAATACGCTGGGTTTTCATTACCTAGACTCTGGCGCACTGTATCGCTTGGTTGCGCTTGCTGGTCTTCAACATGATATTGATTGGCAAGATGGCAGCGCCTTGGGCGATTTGGTTCCTCACCTAAATGTCCACTTCGATGGCGAGCAGATTTTTTTAAATAATCATGAGGTCAGTGCTCAAGTGCGAAGTGAGCAAATGAGCCAAGGCGCCTCACAGGTTGCTGTGCACCCGCAAGTGCGCAAGGCGCTGGTCAGTTGGCAACACCGTCTAAGACAATTGCCTGGACTGGTCGCTGATGGTCGAGATATGGGCACAGTGATCTTCCCCGATGCGCAATGTAAAGTTTTTCTGACCGCTAGTGCCGAAGTGCGAGCTGATAGACGTTTCAAACAACTGAGCCAGTGTAAGGTGGCAGCAGACTATCAAGCCATCTTACAGGACTTACAAGCCCGCGATCAGCGTGACCGTGAGCGCAGTTCCTCACCACTTGTACAAGCCGCCGATGCGCATTTATTAGATACAGATACGTTGAATATCGAGCAGGCCGTCGCTCAAGTCTTAGATTGGTATCAAAAAAGCATTTAAATCTTTTATCTGCCTTTGACTAATCTCCTCATTTTTTTACATTTTTTCTAAAAAATCACTTACTTCACGTTCGCTTTTGCGATACAATTTCGCCCTTTCCTATCAAATTCGATAGAAATGGCGTTGCAGGCCCCAAAACCGGCAACTTTTATAACTCAACCCACTGTGGTCGTCTAAAGGCGAACCACCTCAAGCAGTGGATTTTTTTAGGTACCTAATTTAATGGCTAAAGCATCAACCTCTAGCGCCAATAACGGCGAAAGTTTTGCAGCACTATTTGAAGAAAGTTTGTCACGTCAGGAAATGCGCTCCGGTGAAGTGATCACCGCTGAAGTTGTTTCGATTGACTCAGATTTTGTAGTGGTGAACGCTGGACTGAAGTCCGAGAGCGTCATCGACGCCAGCGAGTTCTTGAATGACCGCGGCGAAGTCGAAGTCCAAGTGGGTGACTTCGTGAAAGTTTGTATTGAATCTCTAGAAGATGGTTATGGTTCTACCAAACTGTCTCGTGAAAAAGCAAAACGTCTCGCTGCATGGCTAGATTTGGAAGAAGCGATGAACGAAGGCCGCATCATCAAGGGTATGGTCAATGGCCGCGTTAAAGGTGGTTTGACTGTGATGGTCAACGGTATCCGTGCTTTCTTACCAGGTTCTTTGGTTGACTTACGTCCAGTGAAAGACACAACCCCATACGAAAACAAAGAATGGGATTTCAAAGTTATCAAATTAGATCGTAAACGTAACAACGTTGTCGTATCTCGTCGTGCCGTGCTTGAAGACAGCATGGGTACAGACCGTGAAGCCTTGATGGAAAGCCTAAAAGAAGGCGCTGTGGTGAAAGGTGTTGTGAAGAACATCACTGATTACGGTGCATTCGTTGACTTGGGCGGCATCGATGGTTTGTTGCATATTACTGACTTGGCATGGCGCCGTGTTAAGCACCCATCTGAGGTGTTGACTGTAGGCGAAGAAGTTGAAGCCAAGATCCTGAAATTTGATCAAGACAAAAACCGCGTATCTTTGGGCATCAAACAACTAGGTGATGATCCTTGGGTGAACCTAAGCCGTCGTTACCCAGTACAAACTCGTTTGTTCGGTAAAGTGACTAACTTGACTGACTACGGTGCTTTCGTTGAAATCGAACCAGGCATAGAAGGTTTGGTACACGTTTCTGAAATGGATTGGACCAACAAGAACGTTCACCCAGGCAAGATTGCTCAGTTAGGTGACGAAGTTGAAGTCATGATTTTGGAAATTGATGAAGAGCGTCGTCGCTTGTCCTTGGGCATGAAGCAATGTCAATCCAATCCATGGGAAGACTTCGCTGGCGCGCACAAAAAAGGTGACAAGGTTACTGGTCAAATCAAATCGATTACTGATTTCGGCGTATTTATCGGCTTGCCAGGTGGCATCGACGGTTTAGTGCACTTATCAGACTTGTCTTGGAATGTTGCTGGCGAAGAAGCCATCCGCAATTACAAGAAAGGTGATGAATTAACTGCTGTGGTATTGAGCATTGATGTTGAGAAAGAGCGTATCTCTCTTGGCGTTAAGCAATTAGATGGTGACACATTCAGTGCCTACACTTCTATGAATGATAAAGGCGCGATTGTGACCGGCACGGTTAAAGCAGTAGATGCTAAGGGTGCGACAGTCACTTTAGATACAGACGTTGAAGGCTATATCAAAGCGGCTGACATCTCTAAAGAGAAAGTATCTGACGCAACTGAAGTATTGAAAGAAGGCGACAGTGTTGAAGCTGTAATCGTCAATGTAGACCGTAAAAACCGCGTAATTGGCTTATCCATTAAGGCAAAAGATGCAGGTGAACAAGTTGAAGCTGCACCTAAGGCCAAAGCTGACAGTGCTGCCAATGCTGGCACTACGAACTTGGGCGCTTTGTTAAAAGCCAAATTGGATAGCAAAAACAACGAATAAGGTTGGTCATGACGAAATCTGAGCTGATTCAAAATTTAACCGCAAAGTTTCCCCAACTCATGGGCAAGGATGCAGAACTCTCTGTTCGTGCAATCCTTGAAGCCATGACGGCAAACCTAGCGTCAGGAAAGCGTATCGAAATTCGTGGTTTCGGAAGTTTTAGTTTGAACTTCCGTCCGCCACGTGTAGGACGCAACCCTAAAACTGGTAGTAAAGTGCAAGTACCTGGTAAACATGTGCCGCATTTCAAAGCCGGCAAAGAGTTGCGCGAGCGCGTTGATCAGCTTAAGTAACTCGCATGTTGCAGGTCTGAAAAAGCAGTTTCTTCGGAAACTGCTTTTTTTTGCTCCGTATCATCGGTCAAACCGATGAAAACTAGCCCTTTTGCACTAACAAAAGTAAAATCTTGTTTGCCCTAAATTAGGTGGCATTATCCAAGCCGCTACAAGGAAACAGCATGGAATTTGAATTTTGGTGGTTAATCGCACTGCCCTTGTTTTTTGCACTCGGCTGGATAGCAGCGCGGGTTGATATCCATCAGTTATTATCGGAGAGCACCAGCCTTCCTGCGGCTTACTTTCGTGGCCTAAACTTTCTTATTAGTGACCAACAAGATAAAGCCATTGAAGCTTTCTCTGAAGCGGTGAAAGCCAATTCTGAGTCATTAGAGCTACATTTCGCCCTAGGTAGTTTATTCCGTAGAAGTGGCGAAATTGATCGTGCCATTAATCTACACCTCAGTTTATTGCAAAGACAAGAGCTTGCCCCAGCGCAAAAACTAGCTGTGCGTGCAGAGCTTGCACAAGACTACTTAAAAGCCGGTTTGTTTGATCGTGCAGAAGAAATCTTTGTCACACTCAATGATGATCGATATCAACAAGCCGCTTTGCGCGCGCTCTTAGAGATCTACACCCGCGAACGGGAATGGCAACAATCGATCAACATTGCTACTGAATTAGAGCGTATTTCCGGCATCCCATTCCGTCAAGAAATTGCCCAATATTATTGTGAGCTTGCCGTTAAGTCGGTGATTGAGCATGACAATCATACCGCTAGACAACAATTAGAAATGGCCTTGGACGCTAATAAAAACTGTGTTCGTGCCAACATGATGTTGGGCGATATGGAGGCTGCAGACGGCGATCATAAAGTCGCGATTTCGGTATGGAAACGTATAGAGTTTCAAGAGCCCCGCTATCTTGCGCTGATCGCTCCTAAGATGCTGAATAGTTATAAAGCGCTCAATCAAATCTCAGAGGGGATTGCATTGATGCAAGGCTACTTTGATAAATACAAGCTACATTCATTATTTAATGTATTGTTTGATGTCACACTGAATGAGCAAGGTAGCCAGATTGCTGAGTCTATGGCATTGCAAGATTTGGAACGCAAACCCAGCTTGCAGACACTAGAGCATCTGTTAAAAGCACGCGTTTTAAATCAACCTGCGAATGCAGAAGTGCATACCATGTTGCAAACTGTCAGAACTGCGATCGGCAATCGCAGCGCTTATTGCTGTGAGCAATGTGGTTTCCGTGCACGGCATTTCCATTGGCAGTGTCCCGCCTGTAATGCATGGGAATCACTCCCATCAGAACCCGATGAAAGCCATCTCTAATGCGCCTAGCTAATGCCCAAGATGCAAAAATTGTCATCGCCCTGGACTTTGCCGATGCAAAACCAGCGCTAGCGTTTGTCCAACAAATTGACCCCAAGCTATGTCGTGTCAAAGTAGGCAAAGAATTATTCACCGCCGCAGGACCGCAACTAATAGAGCAATTAGTTAAGCGTGATTTTTCAGTATTTCTAGACCTGAAGTTTCATGACATTCCCAATACTGTCGCCAAAGCCTGTGAAGCTGCTAGTCGCCTGGGCGTGTGGATGCTGAATGTGCATGCCAGTGGCGGCCTTGCCATGATGCAAGCGGCGCGTGAAGGGGTCAACAAGTCAGGTCACGATCCCTTATTAATAGCGGTCACCGTGCTGACCAGCATGGCGGAGGCAGAATTAGCGCAAGTTGGGGTTCAAGGTACCTTATTAGATCATGTTAAACGCCTAGCCTTACTCACTCAACAAGCCGGTCTTGACGGCGTAGTTTGTTCAGCGCAAGAGGCCAGTATGTTACGAGCGGCCTGTGGCCCAGATTTTTGTTTGGTGACGCCAGGCATACGTCCAGCCGACGCAGCCAAAGATGATCAAACCCGCATCGTCACACCGACGCAAGCGCTCTCTTTGGGTGCAAGTTATTTAGTCATCGGCCGGCCCATTACTCAGGCAGCCAATCCATTGCAGGCCTTAGAGCAAATTATTAAATCTATAACATCCCCATAGAATTATCAGCGCCAATTTTGTTGGTCATATTTATCAATTAAATCAATATAACTAATTGTTTTAATTGTATTTTATTTACTTCCCAAAAAACTCCTCATAGACTCTAAGCGTGTACTTAAGTGCACTTTTCTCATTTCATTGATACAAGGAGTCAGCTATGAAAAAAATGATTTACACAGCATTACTGCTTTTAGCATGGAGTTTTAACGCGCAAGCCGTGGTCAATATTAATACGGCCACGGCAGAGCAATTAGAATCACTCAACGGAATCGGGCCGGCGAAAGCTGAGGCGATTGTGGAATACCGCAAGAAGAATGGAAATTTTAAGACGGTAGACGATTTGAATAATGTCCCCGGCATTGGCGACAAAACGATGGCTAAACTGCGCCCAGAGTTGACAGTGACTGGAGGCACAGCGGCACCAGCATCACCAGCGCCGACTACTCCTTCTAGCAGCGCAGCGTCAGGTAAGAAGAAGTAGACCGCAATCCTTCTCCCTTTTCGATTTTTTTGCTGTTCTAGTAGTTGGCTATCTGTCTGCTAGAACAGCACTTTTTTTTATTTCACCCGCATCCCTGGCTGAGCACCTGCATCCGGCGACAGAATGAATGGGCCACCCTGCTCATCACTGGCGGCCAATACCATCCCTTCACTCATCCCAAATTTCATTTTGCGCGGTGCTAGATTGGCCACCATCACAGTCAAACGACCCACCAAAGTGGCTGGATCGTAGGCAGACTTAATCCCAGCAAATACTTGACGAGGTGTGGCTTCACCAATATCCAAGGACAATTTGAGTAATTTTTCAGCGCCCTCTACATGCTCAGCACTGACTATCTTTGCAATGCGCAAATCCACTTTGGAAAAATCATCAATGGAGAGGTAGTCCGCCTCTGTACTTGGATTTTTTTGCGCGGCCGCTGGCGCAGGCGCAGCTGCTTCTGGAGCTAAATTTTGTTTATTGGCTTCTATCATGGCTTCTATCTGCTTTGCATCAATACGAGTGATTAAATGTTGATATTCTTGAATCGGGTGGCCATCCGGCATGCTATTGGCGATATCTGCCCACTGCATGGCAGGAATATTCAAGAACTGTTCAATTTGCGCTGTCAACTTAGGCAAAGCGGGCTTTAAATAAAGCGTCAGAATACGGAACATCTCTAGGGCTGCCGAGCAATCCTCATGCAGCTTGCGCGCTGCAACATCGCCCTCTTGTTTTGCCACTACCCAAGGCTCAGCTTCAGCTACGAAAGCGTTGGCAACATCCGCCAAACGCATAATCTCGCGTAAAGCGCGACTGAAATCACGTTGCTCATAGGCATTCGCGATATCTTGTGCAGTTTGGCGCAGGCTATTGACCACAGGGTGTTGCGACATGCCGAGCAATTTTCCGTCAAAGCGTTTATGGATAAATCCCGCTGTACGACTGGCGATATTGATGTACTTGCCGACCAAATCACTATTTACACGCGCGACAAAATCGTCCAAATTCAAATCGATGTCTTCCATACTGCCGTTGAGTTTAGCGGCATAGTAATAACGCAAATACTCTGGATTTTTTACATGCTCGAGATAGCTGCGCGCATTGACGAAAGTGCCACGTGATTTAGACATCTTCTCACCATTCACCGTCAAAAATCCGTGGGCGAACACTTGGCTAGGTGTGCGATATCCAGCGTATTGCAACATCGCCGGCCAAAACAAGGCATGGAAGTACAGAATATCTTTGCCGATAAAGTGATACAGCTCTGCCTCACTGTGTTGACCCCAATACGCATCAAAATCTAAACCCAAACGTGTGCATAGATTCTTGAAACTAGCCATATAGCCTATAGGCGCATCTAGCCAAACATAGAAATATTTACCCGGCGCATCTGGAATCTCAAAACCAAAATAAGGTGCATCACGCGAAATATCCCAATCAGATAATTTGTTCTCACCAGCATCGCCAAGCCACTCATGCATCTTATTGGCCGCTTCGTTTTGCAATGAGCCTTTGCGCGTCCAATCCCTTAAGAAATCAGCACAATCCGACAATTTAAAGAAAAAATGCTCGGTTTGTTTGCGCACAGGCGCAGCGCCTGAGACAGCAGAATATGGATTAATCAGTTCGGTGGGATTATAGGTAGCGCCACATGCTTCGCATGAATCACCGTATTGGTCTTTGGCATGGCACTTGGGGCACTCGCCTTTAATAAATCGGTCTGGCAAAAACATTTGTTTTGCTGGGTCATAGAACTGTTCTATGGTCTTGCTTACAATTTTGCCGTTATCACGCAAAGCCAAATAGATTTGGCTGGCCAACTGACGGTTCTCTTCGGAATTGGTCGAATAATAGTTATCGAACTCTACCAAGAAGTCAGCGAAATCTTGACTATGCTCTGCATGCACTTTTTCAATCAGCGCTTCAGGCGTGATGCCCTCTTTCTCAGCACGCAACATGATAGGCGTGCCATGGGTATCGTCTGCACAGACATAATGCACTTGATGTCCCTGCATTTTGAGAAATCTCACCCAGATGTCGGTCTGTATGTATTCCACCAAATGCCCAAGGTGAATACTGCCGTTGGCATAAGGTAAAGCAGAAGTTACTAGAATTTTACGCGTCATACAGAGTCAGAGTCTTGAGTTGATAAAGGGCGCTATTTTAACAAATGCCGACATGATTCACATTAAACGAATAACATCAGCTAAAATTACCTTAATTTTTTAGTCAACCATTATGATGTAAGAGGAAGTAGATGAGCATGACAGAAGCCGATATTCGCCAGGCACTAAGCCAATTAATTGACCAAAATACAGGTCAGGACTTTATTTCTAGCAAGAGTGCGAAGAATATCCAAATCCAAGGCAACGATGTCAGTTTAGATATTGTGCTGAGCTATCCTGCCAACACTGTGATGGAAGATGTCCGCCAGCAAGTGCAGAAGCATTTACAACAATTGCCGCAAATCGGCCAAGTCACAGTGAATATTGGCAGTCGTATTGAAGCGCATCAAGCCCAACGCGGTGTCGCCTTAATTCCTAATGTAAAAAATATCATTGCTGTCGCATCTGGCAAAGGCGGGGTAGGTAAATCGACCACTGCCGTGAATCTTGCGCTCGCCCTCGCTCAAGAAGGGGCTACGGTGGGGATTTTAGATGCCGATATCTATGGTCCTAGCCAACCTCAGATGTTGGGGATACAAGGTCGCCCAGATAGCACAGACGGCAAAAGCATAGAGCCCATGCAAGCCCATGGTATACAAGCTATGTCCATAGGCTTTTTGGTGGATGTGGATACCCCTATGGTGTGGCGTGGCCCAATGGTGACCGGAGCTTTAGAGCAACTATTACGGGATACGCGCTGGAAAGAGGTGGATTATTTGATTGTGGACTTGCCCCCTGGCACAGGCGACATTCAACTTACCTTATCGCAAAAAGTACCAGTCACCGGTGCTGTCATCGTCACGACACCACAAGATATTGCTTTATTAGATGCACGCAAGGGGCTCAAGATGTTTGAGAAGGTGGGTATTCCCATCTTGGGTATCGTAGAGAATATGAGCACACATATTTGCTCTAAGTGTGGCCATGAAGAACACATCTTTGGCGCTGGCGGTGGTGAACTAATGGCCAAGGATTACGATGTTGAACTGCTAGGCTCACTGCCTCTGCATATTGATATTCGAGAGCAATCCGATGGTGGCAAACCGACTGTAGTTGCCAATCCTGACAGTGCGATTGCTAAAACTTACCAGCAAATCGCACGAAAATGCGCGGCTAAAATTGCTAAGTTGGCTTTGGATCACTCAAGTAAATTTCCTAATATCGTGATTCAAAACACCTAAGCATAGGCCTTTAAGCTGCGTTGAGTGTTACCCCAAAGCAATACACGTCTACCCCATTAGCTGGTGTAATCAGTGCCGCTGGCACTGGTTTGCCAGCACGCCAATCATTGACCGCTTGTTGCTTGCCCGCGCCAGTCACCAAAAAGATGACCTGTCGCGTATTGCTTAAACGCTGTTGGCTCATCGTAATACGCTCTGGTGGTGGCTTGGGTGCATCAAATACTGGCACCGCATCAGCAGAGTTATCCACGGCATGTCCGGGGAATAGACTGGCCGTGTGCGCGTCCTCACCCAAACCAAGCAGAACCAAGTCAAAACTAGGCACTCCCGCCAAAGTGTGTGCATAGGCTTTAGCACCCTGGATATTGCCTAGCTCGGCAGGAATATCATGAATTTGATCGGCAGGAATGGGCACATGATTCAACCAGGTTTGCCGCGCCATCAAGCTATTACGCTCTTCATGATCGACCGGTAAACAACGATCATCATTGTGATAAATATGCCAATTTGACCAATCCGCTTGCACATCTTTTAACATGGCGTAAACGCTTTTTGGCGTAGAGCCCCCCGCCAATACTATGCGGAAAGCGCCTCGTGCCTGTATAGCCTCATCTGCCAAACGCAAAATTTGCTGGACGGTGGCTTGATTAATGGCTGCTTGACTATCAAAAAGCTGCCAACGGGAAATTTGTTTTGTCATGGTGTGTTGTGTCTCTAGCATACTGCAAAGCCTTACTGATTCACGATATAATGCTGGTTTTTCAACAGCGTTAAAATTTTAAAAGCTCGCCATCTTACCCAAAAGCGCGATGGTCTTCTATAGGGATCTCAACAAAAATGAGCTCTCCCATTCTTTAAAGTAAGGAAAATTCAATGAAATTAGCAATGATAGGTTTAGGCAAAATGGGCGGCAACATGACCACTCGTTTGCTTCGTGCAGGTATTCAAGTGGTTGGTTTTGACCGCAGCAATGATGTGGTCAACCAATTAGCAGAGAAAGAGGGCATGATTGCCGCGACTTCTGTGCCGGATGCAGTCAGCAAACTTGGAGATGGCAAAGAACCTAGAATTGTTTGGTTGATGCTACCCAGTGGCTCTCCCACAGAAATTCAGATTCAAGATTTAGCCCCTATGCTGTCCAAGGGCGACATTATCGTCGACGGCGGTAACTCCAATTACAAAGATAGCCAACGCCGAGGCGCTTGGTTGGCTGAGCGTGGTATCGGTTATATGGATTGCGGCACCTCTGGTGGTGTTTGGGGTCTGCAAAATGGCTACTGCTTGATGGTGGGTGCAACACCAGCCGTTGCCAAAACCATGGAGCCCATACTCATTGCATTGGCACCAAGCAAAGAAAACGGCTGGGCACATGTAGGCCCAATCGGCGCAGGTCACTTTACCAAGATGATCCATAACGGGATTGAGTACGGCATGATGCAAGCGATGGCAGAAGGTCTGGACTTGCTCAAAGGTAAAGAAGAATTCAATTTGGACTTGGCTCAAGTCACTGAATTATGGCGCCATGGCTCAGTGGTAAGAAGTTGGTTGTTGGACTTAACCGCTGACGCTTTGAAGTCTGACCAAGAGCTGAAAGATATCGCCCCTTATGTGGCGGATTCTGGTGAAGGTCGTTGGACGGTGATGGAATCAGTTGAGCAAGGTGTAGCCGCTCCCGTTTTAACCTTGGCCTTACAAGCACGTTTCAGAAGTCAGGATGCCACTGGTTATAGCTATAAATTGCTATCCATGATGCGCAACGGTTTTGGCGGACACTACGTCAAATCTGTGCATGATAAATAAGCAATCAAGCCTGTCTTTATCCTGACAGTCCCCTGACGAATACGGTGAGAAATTATTCATGAGCAAACAAGTTAATCCATGTACCTTTGTGTTGTTTGGCGCTAGCGGCAATCTGTCGCGCATCAAATTAATCCCCGGCCTATTCCGTTTGGATGCGGCTGGCCGCTTCCCTGCTGAGATGAAAATTCTATCTATTGGGCGTGGCGAAATGAGTCGCGAGGCTTGGCAAGCTGAAATCAAAGGCATGCTAGACGCGAAATTTAAAAATGGCTATGACCAAGAAGTCTATCAACGCTTTATCGCGCGTAACTTCTATCATGCCAACCCACCGACTGACCCAGATGCGTTTAGCAAATTAAAAAACGCGCTCAGCGATGAAAAAGTTTTCCCGCAGAATTTGGCCTACTTCCTTTCTGTACGCCCCACCGATTTCGCCACCATCGTGCAACAACTGCATCAAGTTGGCCTGACCGATGAGAGCAAATATTGGCGCCGCGTGCTGATTGAAAAACCATTCGGTACCAACTTGCAAACAGCACAAGCATTGCAAGCAGAATTGACCAAGTACCTGAAAGAGAGCCAAATCTATCGTATCGACCATTACCTCGGTAAATCTGCGATTCAAAATATTATGTTGACGCGTTTTACCAATGCCGTGTTCGAGCCGCTATGGAATCATCACCATATCGACCACGTTCAAATTACCAATAATGAAACTTTGGGTGTTGGTGACCGCACCACTTTCTACAATGCCACGGGCGCCTTGCGTGATATGTTCCAAAGTCACCTATTGCAGACCATGGCTTTAGTAGCGATGGAAAAGCCTAAAGATTTCACCCCTGAAAGCATACGTGCTGAAAAGATTAATCTGCTCAAATCGATACGCCCAGTAGATGTCAATCACCTGCATAAAAATGTATTCCGTGCCCAATATGCTGGCGGTCGCGTGGATGTTGGCGACGGTCATAGCGAAAAGGTATTGAGCTATTTGGAAGAACTTAAACGTGACGGTGTCGATAGCAGTAAAACCGAGACCTATGCAGCGGTGAAACTGTTTGTCGATAATGAGCGTTGGAAAGGCGTGCCTTTCTATGTTCGCACCGCCAAACGTATGCACGAAGGCAATACCGCCATTGCGATACGCTTCAAAAAATCGCCGATTGAACTGAATGGCCAGCAGCAACAGAACTGGCTAATTATTAATATTCAGCCACGCGAATGTATCAAGATGGAAGTGCAATCCAAGATTCCTGGCTTAGATATTGCCACACGCACACTGAGCATTGACGCACCGCAACGTCAACAAGGCGATGAAAGCATAGACTCTTATGAGACGCTGCTATTGAACTTGATGGAAGGTGATCCTTCACAGTATCTGCATATTGACGAAGTGTTGGCACAATGGCGTTTGGTAGACCCTATCGTCGAAGCATGGGCCAAAGATGACACTCCAGTGCATCAATACCCTGCAGGCAGCCGTGACCCGCTAGAATCAAAAGTCATTTTTGAGGGTCAAGATCAGTTCTGGCGCTATAGTATTGAGCTAGGCGGCGACAAATTTTAATCTTACACATCGCGATATTTGACAACGATAACCAGCAAACAGGGACGGAATATGAGCATTAAATCGGATAAATGGATACGCCGTATGGCGGAACAGCATGGCATGATAGAGCCGTTTGAGCCCAATCAAGTGAAGATCAATAGCGAAGGTCAACGCTTGGTCTCTTACGGTACCTCAAGCTATGGCTACGATATTCGTTGCTCCAGTGAGTTTAAATTATTCACCAACTTGAATAGCACAATCGTCGACCCTAAAAACTTCGACCCCAATTCCTTTGTTGAAGTGAATGCCGATTACTGCATTATTCCTCCCAACTCTTTTGCTTTAGCGCGTACCGTTGAATATTTCCGCATTCCAAGAAATGTGCTGACAGTCTGCTTGGGCAAATCGACCTATGCGCGTTGCGGCATTATCGTCAATGTGACCCCTTTCGAGCCAGAGTGGGAAGGTTATGTCACGCTTGAATTCAGCAACACCACACCCTTGCCAGCCAAAATTTATGCCAATGAAGGTTGCGCACAGGTATTGTTCTTTGAAGCAGATGCAGACGATATCTGTGAGACCAGCTACAAAGATCGTGGCGGTAAATATCAGGGGCAGGTTGGCGTCACCCTGCCCAAAATCTAGTGACCGAATTTAGCGAAAGGTAAGCCCATGAAATTCCGATTCCCCGTCGTCATTATTGACGAAGACTTTCGCTCCGAAAATTCCTCGGGTCTAGGTATCCGAGTACTGGCAAAAGCCATCGAGGATGAAGGCATGGAGGTGCTGGGCATTACCAGCTATGGTGATTTGACCTCTTTTGCGCAGCAACAAAGTCGCGCCTCTGCCTTTATTCTATCCATCGATGATGAAGAATTTATGGGCGAGTCGGAAGCAGCGCTAGCTAGCATTCGACAATTTGTGGAAGAAATTCGTTATCGCAATGAGGATATCCCAATTTTCTTGCACGGCGAGACGAGAACCTCACGCCATATTCCTAACGACGTATTAAGAGAATTGCATGGCTTTATCCATATGAACGAGGATACGCCAGAATTTGTTGCACGCTATATCGTGCGAGAAGCGCGCTCGTATTTGGATGCTTTGCCACCGCCATTCTTCCGTGCGCTGACCCATTACGCTGCAGATGGCTCTTATTCATGGCACTGCCCCGGCCATTCCGGCGGTGTGGCTTTTCTCAAATCACCGGTCGGTCAAATGTTCCATCAATTTTTTGGTGAGAATATGTTGCGTGCTGACGTATGTAACGCGGTCGACGAGTTGGGCCAATTGCTCGACCATACCGGTCCAGTTGCAGCCTCCGAGCGCAACGCTGCCAGAATTTATAATTGTGATCATTTGTTTTTCGTGACCAACGGGACATCGACCTCCAACAAGATAGTCTGGAACTCTACCGTTGCTCCTGGCGATATCGTCGTGGTGGATAGAAACTGTCATAAATCGGTATTGCACTCGATTATTATGACCGGTGCCATCCCGGTATTTTTGATGCCAACCCGCAACCACTTTGGCATTATTGGTCCGATTCCTAAAGAGGAATTTGAGTGGGCCAATATCCAAAAGAAAATTGCTGCCAACCCATTTGCTACCGACAAGAATGCTCAGCCACGTGTGTTGACGATTACCCAATCCACCTATGACGGCGTGCTATACAACGTAGAAGAAATTAAAGAAATGTTGGACGGCAAAATTGATACCCTGCATTTCGATGAGGCATGGCTACCTCATGCCACTTTCCATGACTTCTATGGCGACTATCACGCTATCGGCGCGGATCGTCCGCGCTGTAAAGAATCGATGGTGTTCTCTACACAGTCCACACACAAGCTGTTGGCTGGCTTGAGCCAAGCCTCGCAAATTCTGGTGCAAGATGCTCAAGAGATTAAGTTGGACCGAGATGTCTTTAATGAATCCTATTTGATGCACACTTCCACTAGCCCGCAATACTCCATTATTGCCAGTTGCGATGTCGCCGCTGCCATGATGGAAGCGCCTGGTGGCACTGCCTTGGTGGAAGAATCCATTATGGAGGCCCTGGACTTTAGACGTGCGATGCGTAAGGTCGATGAAGAATGGGGCGCTGATTGGTGGTTTAAAGTGTGGGGCCCTAACGACTTGTCAGAAGAAGGCATTGAAGAGCGTGAAGCATGGATGCTGAAAGGGAATGAGCGCTGGCATGGTTTCGGTAATCTTGCCGAAGGCTTTAATATGCTGGACCCAATCAAGGCCACCATTATCACTCCAGGCTTGGATGTGGATGGTGATTTCTCTGATGAATTCGGTATCCCAGCCGCCATCGTTACCAAGTACTTGGCTGAGCATGGTGTGATTGTCGAGAAAACCGGCTTGTACTCTTTCTTTATTATGTTCACCATAGGCATTACGAAAGGCCGCTGGAACACTTTGGTCGCTGCATTACAGCAATTCAAAGATGACTACGACAAGAATCAGCCACTATGGAAAGTACTGCCTGAATTCATCGTGAAGTATCCACGCTATGAATTAATTGGCCTAAAAGACTTGTGCAACCAAATTCACGAGATATACAAGAATAACGATGTGGCGCGTCTCACCACGGAAATGTATTTGTCTAACATGGTACCGGCAATGAAACCGACCGACGCTTTCTCCAAAATGGCGCATCGCGAGATAGATCGTGTGCCGATTGATGAGCTCGAGGGTCGCATTACCGCTGTACTGCTGACACCCTATCCTCCAGGCATTCCTTTGTTGATCCCAGGTGAGCGTTTCAATAGCATCATCGTCAATTACTTACGCTTTGCGCGAGAATTCAACGAACGCTTCCCCGGTTTTGAGACAGACGTGCATGGCTTGGTAAAAGAAATAGTGGATGGCAAAGCGATTTATTACGTGGATTGCGTCGCGCAATAACTAACTCAGGGTTGGCCGTTTTCTGCCTAGGCTTTACGTTGGTAGCTTAGGTAATGAAACGCCCAGCCTTGTTGTGAAATCAAATCCTGTTGTTCCAATAAATCCCAATGATCCAATTCGATTTCTGGAAAATAAGCATCGCCTTCAAATTCAGCATCAATCATTGTCAGGTATAGGCGTTTTGCCAAAGGCAAGGACTGCTGATACAACTCTGCTCCGCCTATCAAAAATGCCTCGCTATCGGCGGAGCTCACGCTAATCGCCTGTTCCAAACTGTGCACCACGATTGCACCATCCACTTTGTAATCTGGATTACGCGTCACGATGACTGTTTGTCTTCCAGGCAACAAGCGACCCAAAGACTCATAGGTCTTTCTTCCCATAATAATATGGTGACCCATGGTTAATTGCTTAAAACGTTTTAAGTCCTCGGGTAAATGCCAAGGCAAGGTATTGTTGAGTCCGATGACACGATTTTTAGCTAGCGCGACGATGACCGACAAAGACATCATCACACCGCGACTGGCGCTTTGATAGCGGGATGTGGATCGTAATTTTCCAAGGTGAAATCTTCGTATTTAAAGGCAAAGATATCTTTCACCGCTGGATTAATATGCATATTGGGTAGCGCACGGAAATCACGTTGCAATTGCTCATTGACCTGATCAAGATGGTTCAGATAAATGTGTGCATCACCGAGGGTATGCACAAAATCACCTAACTTCAAATCACACACTTGCGCCACCATCATGGTCAGCAATGCGTAAGAGGCAATATTGAATGGCACACCCAAGAAAATATCAGCACTACGTTGGTATAGCTGACAACTCAATTTGCCATCAGCCACATAGAATTGGAAGAATGCATGACATGGTGGAAGTTTCATCTTCTCGACATCTGCCACATTCCATGCAGACACAATCAAGCGACGTGAATCTGGGTTGCGTTTGATGGCATCGACAACTTGACTGATTTGGTCAATATGGGAGCCGTCTGGCTTAGGCCAATTGCGCCACTGATAACCATATACTGGTCCTAAATTACCCTCTTGGTCTGCCCACTCATCCCAAATGGTGACGCCATTTTCTTTCAAATAGGCAATATTGGTACTGCCTTGAAGAAACCATAACAGCTCATGAATAATCGATTTAAGATGGACTTTTTTGGTGGTCAATAAAGGAAAACCAGCATTTAAATCAAAGCGCATTTGATAGCCAAACACAGATATTGTCCCCGTCCCCGTGCGGTCATGTTTACGATGACCGTGTTCAAGCACATGGCGTAACAAATCATGATATTGCTGCATGCCGTCTCCCGTGTTTAATTCAACAAATCTCTAGGTATGCGCCACGATAAATGCCTTGATGGCATCCACGTCGGCATCCATGACTTCAAAGCGTTGTGGCAATTGCTCCAAGCCCTTCAGTGGAGCTGGGCGCTCTGGCAACTGCCCTAAGGCCTCACTGATGGCGTCTTCAAATTTTGCTGGCAAGGCAGTCTCAAGGACCAACATCGGCACATGCGGGGATCTATGTTGCAAGGCCACTTTGATACCGTCGGCAGTATGCGTATCAATCACCACGCCATATTGCTGTTGTACTTGGCGGATAATCTGCATACGATTTTGATGATTGCTGCTACCTGAGATAAAACCATAGTCAGAGACTTTCTCAAACAAACCTGTACCCTTTAAATCAAAGCTTCCGCCTTGATCCACTTTGCTCCATAGCGCACGCACTTGCGCACTATCACGCCCAACCAAGTCAAATACAAAACGCTCAAAATTGGATGCTTTGCTGATATCCATAGAGGGGCTTGAGGTGTGATAGGTATTGTCTGAGCCGCGCGGACGATACACGCCGGTACGGAAAAATTCATCTAACACATCGTTCTCATTGGTGGCCACCACCAATTGGTCTATCGGCAAGCCCATCATGCGTGCTACATGACCGGCACATACGTTACCAAAATTGCCTGAAGGAACAGCAAAACTAACCTTTTGGCTATTGTTGCTGGTCACCGCAAAATAGCCTTTAAAGTAATACACGATTTGTGCTGCCACACGCCCCCAGTTGATGGAGTTGACCGCGCCAATTTTGTACTGCGCTTTAAAGGCATGGTCATTGGATACTGCTTTAACAATATCTTGTGCCTCATCAAACACGCCACGCACTGCAATATTAAATATATTCTCGTCCTGCAAACTAAACATTTGCGCAGATTGGAAACGGCTCATACGCTGATGCGGTGATAACATAAACACGCGCACACCCTTTTTGCCACGCATGGCATATTCGGCAGCCGAGCCAGTATCGCCAGAAGTCGCGCCCAAAATATTGGTCGTCTCACCACGTTTGGCTAGTACATATTCAAACAAATTGCCAAGCAACTGCATGGCCATATCTTTAAACGCCAAGGTGGGACCATTAGAAAGCGATAGCAAATATAAATTGTCTTCTAGCTTGAGCGTTGGCGTGATGTCTTCAGGATTTTGCCCTTCGCGTGTATAGGCATATACCTCAGCACGATAGGTACGATTGATGATGTCACGCAAATCCTCTGCAGGGATATCATCGATCAAGCGGCTTAAAATGGCATACGCCAGATCGCGGTAATTCATAGCACGCATGGCGTTTAAATCGGCATCGCTAAACTGAGGATATTGCTCAGGCATGTACAGGCCGCCATCGGGAGCGAGACCACCTAATAAAATATCGCAAAAATGAAGTGCCGGAGATTGGCCTCGGGTACTGATATATTTCATCGACTCAGTGCTTCCATTCTTAATTTCACTACCTGACCATCTAGTGCAGATAACTGCTCAATCGCGACAATCGCCTGATTGATATTTTTCTCTTGGGTAATATGGGTCAGAATCACAATATCAGCCGCATCTTCATTGTCTAGCGGCTCTTTTTGCATCATGGCGTCGATGGAAATTTGACGCTCTGCCAATATCTTGGTGATATCCGCCATCACTCCGGGCTTATCTAAAGCGCGTAATCGCAAGTAATAAGCACTATGGATTTGCTCTATCGGTAGGATGTGAAGGGCATCCGCAGCTTGCATCTGATGATGTGCCAAATAGGGAACGCGTTGTGCCGAATTGGCATGCTGCATACGCGCCACATCAACCAGATCTGCAATCACCGCACTAGCAGTGGGCTCTGAGCCTGCGCCAGCACCATAGTATAGAGTTGGGCCAACGGCATCGCCTTTGACGAGAACCGCATTCATGGCACCATCCACGTTGGCAATCAGACGCTTTTCTGGAATCAAAGTAGGATGCACACGAATTTCCACACCCTGCTCACTTCGCTTGCTAATGCCTAATAGCTTGACGCGATATCCCAACTCTTCTGCATAGCGGATATCTTTACTTTCTAATTTACTAATACCCTCGGTATACACTTTGTCGAACTGCATGGGCATGGCAAAAGCGATACCCGCCATAATCATTAATTTATGCGCAGCATCAATACCTTCTACGTCAAAGGTTGGGTCGGCTTCGGCATAACCTAAGCGCTGTGCTTCGCCCAATACATCAGCAAAGGCCAAACCCTTATCACGCATTTCCGTCAGAATAAAATTGGTTGTCCCGTTAATAATCCCGGCCAGCCATTCGATGCGATTGGCAGCCAAGCCCTCACGCAGGGCTTTAATGATAGGAATGCCACCGGCGACAGCGGCCTCATAGGCAACGATGACTCCTTGTTGTTGCGCTGCAGCAAAAATTTCATTGCCATGCAAAGCCAACAAGGCTTTGTTGGCGGTGACCACATGCTTGCCGTTGGCAATCGCTTTTAATACCGCTTCTTTGGCTAAGGTGTAACCACCAATCAGCTCGACCACGACATCGATATTGGGATCACTCACCACCTCATCGATACTTTGTGTCAAAGCTACTTTGCCACCGGTAATGCTTTCAGCTCTTGCTAGGTCACGGTCTGCCACTTTCACAATTTCGATCTGACGACCTGCACGATTTGCGATTTCGGCCTGATTTCTTTGCAATACCGTATATGTACCACCACCTACCGTGCCGATACCAAGCAAACCAACTTTCAATGACTCCATGAGCATACTTTCTTAGTTAAATCTTTATATTCAAAATGGCTTACGCCTGATTAGGCTTTAGCAAAGCGTTTGCGATATTGCGCCAAGAATCGCTCTATGCGATGAATCGCCTCGGTCAAATCGTCAATATTAGGCAAGAACACCACGCGGAAATGATCTGGTGTTTTCCAGTTAAAACCACTGCCTTGCACCAACAGCACTTTCTCTTCTAGCAACAAATCCAATATAAATTGCTGATCGTCTTCGATGGGATACATCTTGGGATCAAGCTTAGGAAATAGATACATGGCTGCCGCTGGTTTAAAGCAGGTAACCCCAGGAATGCTGGTGAGCATGTCATACGCCAAGTCACGCTGTTTACACAAGCGTCCTCCAGGAGCAACTAAGTCATCAATACTTTGATAGCCCCCCAACGCAGTTTGTATGCCCAATTGGCCTGGCACATTGGCACATAAGCGCATTGAGGCCAACATATTCAGGCCTTCAATGTAGTCCTTGGCAGCAGATTTTTCGCCAGAAATAATCATCCAACCCGCACGGTATCCACATGCACGATAATTTTTGGACAAGCCATTGAATGTCACAAACAACACATCATCGGCTAATGAGGCGATAGAGGTATGTTTTCTTCCATCGTAAAGTACTTTGTCATAGATTTCATCGGCAAACACAATCAAACCATGATGACGTGCAATCTCAATAATGCCTTTCAACACATCATCGGGGTACAAAGCACCAGTGGGGTTGTTAGGGTTAATGATGACGATGCCACGGGTATTGGCGGTAATCTTGCTTTCGATATCAACTAGATCAGGAATCCAACCGTCTTCTTCGCGACAGAGATAATGTCTAGCGGTACCGCCTGCCAAATTCACTGCGGCGGTCCACAAAGGATAATCAGGCATAGGCACCAATACTTGGTCGCCATTATTCAGCAAACCTTGCATGGCCATCACGATCAACTCAGAAACGCCATTACCAATAATGATGTCATCAATCGTAACGCCTGCAATTTTCTTCTGCTGGGTGTAATGCATAATGGCTTTGCGTGCTGCAAACAAGCCTTTAGAGTCTGTATACCCAGAAGCTTGATCTAGGTTGTGCAACACGTCTTGCACGATTTCTTCGGGGGCTTCAAAGCCAAATGGTGCAGGATTACCGATATTTAATTTGATAATGCGGTGACCATCCTCTTCCATTTGCTTCGCACGCGCCAATACCGGCCCACGAATGTCGTAGCACACGTTATTGAGCTTGCTGGATTTTAAAATGGTCTGCATGGCCTAACCTAGGGCAAAATTGCCGTTATCAAAAAATGTGATATCTTACTTGTGAACCGCTTTTCAAGCAATGCAAACAGCCACGAAATCCAATATTCTCGGGCACTTGAGTGCGATATTTAAACACTGGAAATACGATGAAACTTCACTTAGCACAACAAGATGGAAATTACGCTGTTACCGCCTACAGCAAGGGTCGCGTAGACATTAACTATCAAAGTTATCAAACCAGCCTAATCATCACTGCGGAAAAACTTGAGCTGGACTGGCCTGTCCGACAGATTCAGGATTTGACCACTGAACACTTTGCACATTTATTATCATTTAAACCTGAGATAGTAATTATTGGCAGTGGTGAACAACATCAGTTTATTCATCCCAAGCTCAGTTCACCGCTGATACAAGCGCAAATTGCGGTGGAGTGCATGACCACCGCAGCCGCTTGCAGAACTTACAATATCCTGATGGCAGAGGGCCGCAAGGTCCTGGCTGGATTAATTGTTTAAGCCCGTTCGCCCAGCTGAATAAAGCCCTCAGGTATTGCTGAGAAAAGGGCAACAATACAGAGGAATTTATTTTCCTGACCTTTGAAGCAAGTTAAAATAGCGCTAGTGACAAGACACGTCATCAAATAATTAAGGTAAGCATGAAAATTCTACTTTCAAATGATGATGGCTACTTTGCCCCAGGTTTGCAGGCACTAGCCCATCACATCAGTCAAATTGCTGAAATTGTCGTGGTTGCGCCCGAGAGAAATCGGAGCGGAGCGAGTAATTCCCTGACACTGGACAGACCACTGACCGTAAAAAAAACGGATCAAGGTTTTTATTATGTGAATGGCACTCCCACTGACTGTGTGCATTTGGCGGTAACTGGCTTGCTTGATGGTTTGCCAGATATGATTATTTCAGGCATCAACGATGGCGCCAATATGGGTGACGATACGATCTATTCAGGTACGGTCGCTGCTGCGATGGAAGGTTTTTTGCTCGACATCCCATCCATCGCTGTGTCAATGTCCCAACACAATGCTACGCACTTTAATACCGCCGGTAGAATTGTCACTGAGTTAATTCCCAATCTGATGAATCGCCCAGTGGATGGTCCAATGCTGCTGAATATCAATGTTCCCGATATTCCTTATGATCAAATCCAAGGCGTAGTTGCAACCCGTTTAGGTAAACGTCACAAAGCCGAACCCGTCATCAAATCGCAATCACCACGTGGAGAAACTTTGTACTGGGTGGGCGCCGCTGGAGAAGCGCAAGATGCCGGACCTGGCACAGACTTTTTTGCTGTTGCCAATCGCCAAGTATCAATCACTCCCTTACAAGCCGATTTGACTTACACCCAACAACTAGACCAGCTGAAAGCTTGGTTGAACTAATCACCATGGTGAATAAGCGCATTGACGGCATTGGAATGACCTCACAGCGCACGCGCGAACGCATGTTGATGCGCCTGCGCGAACAAGGCATCCGTGACGAAATGACGCTTGCCGCCATGAGTGAAATCCCGCGCCATGTGTTTGTCGATGAAGCACTGTCTATTCGCGCCTATGAAGATGTTTCATTACCTATAGGTTTTGGTCAAACAATCTCGCAGCCCTATATTGTTGCCAAAATGACAGAGTTGCTGCGCGCTGGAAAAACTCTCACCAAGGTGCTGGAAGTTGGCACTGGTTGCGGCTATCAAACGGCAGTGCTATCTAAAGTGGCGCAGGAAGTTTATACAGTAGAACGTATACGCCCCCTACTGATGAAAGCACTCACCACGCTACGCCAGCTAAAATTGAGCAATATCAAATTAGAAAATGCTGACGGCAGTATCGGTCTAGCGGATTTTGGTCCATTTGATGGGATTATCGTGACAGCAGCGGCTAGTCACATTCCTGAATCTCTGATGCAACAATTGGCTATTGGTGGTCGTATGGTCATTCCTGTGGGCGTAGATGATCAGTTACTCCATCTAATCGAGAGAACCAGTGAGGACCAATTTGTCACCACTAAACTCGAACCAGTAAAATTTGTCCCACTGCTCAACGGTGTAAAAAAAGACTAACAGGACAGGACGGCGAATCATGCGAATCAACTTGAATTTAAAAGACGCAATCATATTTTCTCTGAGCTTATTCCTTCTGGGCTGTAAGTCTGTTACACCCACGCCCGCCCCAGTTAGTGAAATTTCTGTCAAATCCGATACGGCGGTCAGCAGCAATAAAACTCCTGCCAAATCCAATGAAAAACAAGACAAAGATTGGCGTCCAGATTTATACACCGTTAAAAAAGGCGATACCCTCTATTCCATAGGCCTAGAGCATGGTTTTGACTATAAGGAAATAGCTCAATTAAACCAAATCGAACCGCCCTATATAATCAAAATTGGTCAGTCCCTTAAATTAAAAGAGCTGAAGACGACAGCAATCAAACCTAAAGTTTTAGACAAAAAGCTAGAAGATACCGTCGTTACCAAACCCCTTAATGCTGACGCTGCCACGCCTCAAGGCAAGAGCCTAGATGAACCTGTAGTTGCGAAACCTTTGGATAGTGCACCGAGTACGAATACCACACATAACAATCCACCCGCGCCAGCAGCCAACCCAACACAGGGTGTCGCCAATAATACGAGTAAAGAGCTGCCAGATATTAACGATAAGCTGGCGCAACAGTCTCGTCCATCGCCTACCAACAGCGCAGTTTCTAATGCTCCTGCTAGCACAAGCTCCTCGGATTGGTCATGGCCAGCAAAAGGTAAGGTTATCAACCCATTTGTTGAGGGTGGTAATGCCAAGGGTATTGATATCGAGGGAACGTTAGGTCAGGAAGTGAATGCGGCAGGAAGCGGCAAGGTCATATACAACGGCGGAGATCTCCGTGGTTACGGCAATATGGTGATTATCAAACATGACAAAGACTTATTGTCTGTGTACGCACACAACAGTAAATCTCTTGTTAAAGAAGGACAACAAATTGTCAAAGGTCAAAAAATTGCCGAAATGGGCAGCTCAGGAACAGATAAAGTTAAACTTCATTTCGAAATTAGATATCAAGGCAAATCTGTAGACCCCTTAAAGTACCTGGGTAATTTAGCCCAATAGAGCAGCATCGCGAGATTCGGTTGAGGCTGCTTTCGCCGTTTGGCTTCTGAATCTCTTTACTCCGAATACGACTTCCTTTCCCAGACCCGCAAATAAAGTGGCGATTACATCAACACTTGGGTTTGCATCCCCTTGTTCAACCATGGTGATATAACTTCGACAAATTCCCGTGCGCTCAGAAAATTCAGTCACAGAAATTCTTTTGGTTTTGCGTAAGGCTTTAATCATTTGCCCAACCATTTTATTATCGAGTTTTTGGTATTTTTCGCTCATGATGGTTCTCCTACTGAGTCATGCAATTTATTTGTTTTTATGTGTAGATTATATACATCATAAAAAAGCTGAAAAGGGTTGCATAACAAAATCCATAAAAAAAGCCGCTAACAGCGGCTTTTTATTTCTATAGATGACAGATTAGAGAAATATATTATTTTTTCTGCTTATCTTGCTCAGCGTAATAGGCATGCACTGCAGCCATATCAAAATCACGCGCCCACTCAATCAATTTATCCAGCGCTGGTGCACCAATCTCACCTTGTTGCGCATGAATACCCGCTTGCTCACGGATAATCAAAATAGCGGGGATTTTACTCACTTCAAAATATTCTGAAATCTCAGGGTTTGCTTCTGTATCCACCATACCAAAAGTAATATCTGGATTGTTTTTTGCAGCCTCTTCAAAGACAGATGTGAAATTAACACATGGCTCACACCAAGGCGCCCAAAAATCAACAATCACAAACGGATTATTCTGTATGGTGCTTTTAAAGTTTTCTTTATTTAATGTTAAAACTGCCATGATATGACCTATATGTTAATCAATAAAGTTGGCTATTTTAACAGAAGCTTTCGTCTACATGGCAAACCAGTTAGACCAGCGCGTTTTGCCAATCTCCGGCAAATGCAATATCTGCCAAGGGCTTGCGTGCTCTGGGTGCCAATTCACGTTGACGCAATTCCTCGCTTAACAAATCAGGCGCTGCTGGATATCCCACCGCAATCATCGCCATCAAAGTGAATTGCTCAGGGATAGCAAACAATTGACGGGCTTGTTGCGCATCAAAGCCACCTAACTGATGGGCAACCAAGCCCATACTGCTGGCCTGCAAACATAGATTGAGCGCAGCAGCCCCCGTATCATATTGCGCCCAGCGATTGGGCTGGCCATTTTTAATAAAGACACTATCGGCACACACAATACAAATCCATGGCGCATTTTTTACCCAGACTTGATTACCCTCGGATAAACAGTTGTAAGCTTTTTGCCAAGCTTCGGGATGTTGCCCCTTGTCACATACAACAAATCGCCATGGCTGATCGCCCATACATGAAGGCGCCCATCTTGCCGCCTCAATCAGCGCAATGGTCTGGTCTTGGTTGAGCATTTGCTGACTATCATAGCTACGACCACTCCAGCGCTGGGCGATCGTGCTATCGATAGGAACTTGGGTCAATGCTGGTTTTGCTATGGATTGAGTCATATCTACCTTATTGATAAAAAGGATAATCGGTATAGCCTTTTTCTGTACCACCGTAAAAGCTATTGCTATCAGCCTCATTAAGAGGCCAATCATGTTGATAACGTTCAACTAAATCTGGATTAGCAATAAATGGCACCCCAAAAGCAACCGCATCAGCATGGCCACTGCTAATAGCAGCGTTGCCGCGCGCCTTATCATAGGCCAAGTTTGCCATATAGGCTGAATTGCACAAACGACGCATTTCGGCAAAATCAAATGGCTGTGTCTCACCGCCACTATGAATACCCCCCTCCACCACGTGCAAGTATGCCAGTTTGTATGCATTCAGCTGTTGTGTGACATAGTTAAACATCGCTTGCGGATTGCTATCCTGCATATCATTAAAAGGGTTGACTGGAGATAAACGCACACCCACCTTATCAGCACCCGCAATAGCCACCACTGCTTGGACAACTTGCATAAGTAGACGTGCACGATTTTCCATGCTACCACCATACTCATCGTCACGATGATTAGTGCCGTCTCGCAAAAACTGATCTAACAAGTAGCCATTCGCAGAATGAACCTCTACGCCATCAAAACCTGCCTCCAAAGCACATCGAGTCGCATGCTCATACTCTTGAATAATCGCAGGCAACTCTTCACGCATTAGCGCCCGTGGTGTGACAAAATCTTGCAGCCCTTCATAGGTAACCGCTTTGCCCGCTGGCTTGATGGCTGAGGGAGCAACCGGCAGCGCCTGATTGGGTAACAAGCTAGGATGCGAGATACGTCCAACGTGCCATAATTGAATCACTATTTTGCCACCCTTGGCATGCACAGCCTGCGTGACTTTTTTCCAACCTGCCACCTGCGCATCAGTGTAAATGCCAGGCAATAATGGATAGCCATGAGCCATGGCTGAAATTGGAGTAGCCTCAGTAATAATCAACCCGGCTGATGCTCGTTGCGCATAGTAGGTCACATTCAAATCATTCGGCACACCGTCATTGCTGCTTCGATTTCGTGTCAGCGGCGCCATGACCATGCGGTTTTTGAGTGCAATCGCACCAAGCTTTACAGGGGAAAATAAATCAGACATAGATACTCCAAAAACGCTGTGAAATAGTTTAAAAAATTAATCGTGATTACTGGGCACTTTTGGCCTTAACACCTTCAAGCAACAGAGTGACTTCAATATCGTCACCCACTGGCGCTTGCGGTTTTAGTCCCCACTGAAAGCCGAAGTCGGAGGCTTTAATCACCGTGCTGGCTTGTATGCCAGTACGTTGGCCACCCCAAGGATCATTACCAAATCCCAAAATTTTAAATGGGAATGTTAGTGTTTTGCTCACCCCATGCAAAGTCAATGTGCCGGTCACCAAACCCTCGTCGGCTTGTTTTCCTGGCTCAATTTTACTACTGACAAATTGCATTTCAGCAAATTGCATCACATCCAAATAATCTGACTTTTTAATGTGCTCATCTCGTTTCGCGTGATGGGTATTCACACTAGACATATTAATACGCGCTTGTACGCTAGAATTGGCTAAATTGCTGCGATCAATCCTAAGCTCGCCATTCACATCAGAGAAACTTCCAGAAAGTTTAGCCACGACATGACGAATAAGAAAATTGGCCGAACTGTGATGAGGGTCGATTTGGTAGGTTTCAACCTCTGCACGTACATTTAGACTACTCAGCAATACAAGTAATAAAGCAGAGAAAAAATATTGTTTAGAAAAAAAATGAATCATTTGCATAATTTGCTCCTCATACAAAAAAACGATTGTTTAACGATTAGCTAATCCATAGGCAAATCAAACAACAAGATTTCTGCTTCAGCACTTGCTGTTAGGATTAGATCATCACTCAACTCTTCAATCGCCAAAGCGTCCCCAGCCGTCATTTTGTGTTGATTAATGGACACACTACCTCTTGCCACATGGACATAACAGGCTCTGCCAGGTTGACTCATAAATTGCATACGCTCATCTTTTTGCATCAGCGTAGACCATAAACGCATATCCTGATTGATGAGTAATGAATCATCTTGGCCATCAGGGCTTGCAATCAAACACCATTGTTGGCGTTTCATTACATGAGGAAATTCCGCCTCGGCATAACTGGGAGGCAAACCTTTTTGGTTGGGCAGCACCCAGATTTGCAATAAATGTACGTTGTCAGAATTAGACGGGTTATGCTCGCTATGAACTATCCCGCTTCCAGCACACATCGCTTGCACTTGTCCGGCATAAATGGTGCGCTCATGTCCCAAATTGTCAGCATGTTGTAATGCACCAGATAAAACATAGGTAATAATTTCCATATCCCGGTGTGGATGCGTATCAAAACCAGTTGCAGGGGCAATCACATCGTCATTGATAGCCCTAAGCTTAGAAAAGTGTGTTCTTGCTGGATCATAATAGTCATTAAAACAAAATGAAAAGAAAGAGCTTACCCAGTTATCTTGACGCTTACCGCGTGAACGGGCGCTACGATACTCGATAGGCATTTGAGTCTTTGTTTGCTGCATTAATCTATCTCTCGTTTTAATATAACTTGATAAAAACATCTTTCATCACCTTTTGACATTATGTTGTGAGTTAGTATTCAGAATTTCTGAAGAAGAATTATTATTAACTCTATGATAAATAAAGACTGATATGATATAAATGTAATTATTTTGGTTTTTTCATTCAAAAAATATGAATATTAGTCTAGATGCACTACAAGTCATCGATACCATTGCTCGCAAAGGCAGCTTTGCTGCTGCTGCCAACGCACTGTTTCGCGTGCCCTCTGCCATTACCTATAACGTTCGCAAGCTGGAAGAAGACTTGGGTGTCAAAATTTTTGACCGTAATGGCCATAAGGCCACCCTCACCCCTGCTGGTGAGGAGCTATTGGCGCAGGGAAGAACGCTATTACAGGCTGCCAGTGAATTAGAGCGGCGGGTTAAACGATTAGCCAACGGCGTAGAAACTGAACTCAATTTGTGTATGGGCGATGCGATTGCATACCAGAGTATTTGGAATCTAGTGGATCAGTTTTATCAATTGAATTTAGGTACTCGTATCAAAATTAGCCAAGAGGTCTATGGTGGCGTGTGGGACTCATTGATTTTTGGACGCAGCGATATTGTCATCGGCGCACCGGGGGATTGTCCAATGAGTAGTGGCATCAATTCCAAATCGATGGGTATACTGAATTTTGTCTTTGCTGTGCACCCGCAACATCCGCTTGCACAGTTACCTGAGCCCCTAAAAAATCTCGATATTGTGCAATATCGTTCCATCGTCGCTGCAGACAGTTCGCGCACTCTAGTGCCTTTAACTTCTGGCGTAGTCAGTGGTCAAGATGTTTTAACCGTACCTACGCTAGCGCACAAACTACAAGCGCAAATAGCGGGTCTAGGGGTAGGCTATTTGCCGGAGCATCTCGCTAGAGAGGCCGTACAAAAGGGTCAGTTGATCATTAAACAAGTGGCTGAGCCCAAACCAGACACAGCGATGTATATCGGATGGAATGCACAGGCGGAGGGACAAGCGCATCGTTGGTGGTTACAAAAATTACAACAAACTAACTTTTTGTCTTAACCTGCTAGGCTGTAATATCTTAATGCTTATGAAAATTCTCAGTCTACAAGATTGCTGTTGGCCTCAAAGACAGGCTAATAGTCACAAGGGCCAGCATGGCAGCCTAGCTATTATCGGCGGCGACGAGGGGTTTTTGGGTGCTGCATTGCTGGCTGCTCGCGCTGGATTGTTAGCTGGCGCCGGGCGTACTTACCTGGCCTTTTTGCATCAGCAAGCACCCCAAATTGATATAGATTTCCCTGAGTTGATGATGCGTAGCCCAGCGCAAGTGTTCGCCCTAAATCCATTAGACTCGCTTGCGATTGGTCCTGGAATGGGTCAATCAAGTCACGCCAAACAATTATTGACTCAAGCACTTAGCAGCAACATTCCATTGGTGCTGGATGCTGATGCATTAAATATCATCGCCAAAGCCCATCAAGACGGAGATGAGACACTCATGCATTTAATGCAGCAACGCAGTGCTCATCATGTGATAACCCCTCATGTCGGCGAGGCCGCTAGATTAATGGGATGCGACACTCAACAAGTCCAATCCCAGCGCTCACAGACAGCCATCGACCTAGCCCAACGTTATCATGCGGTATGCATTTTAAAAGGGGCGCAAAGCGTGATAGCTGACCCAAATGGGCAATGTGTCACCAATCCAACTGGAAATGCAGGTTTAGCCAGTGGTGGAACCGGTGATGTGCTTTGTGGCGTTGTGGCAAGCTTGATTGCGCAAGGACTTAGTGCATGGCAAGCTAGCACTACTGGCTGTTTTATTCATGGACTTGCTGCTGACCAATTGTTGGCACAAGGGATTGGCCCCATAGGTATGCGCGCTAGCGAGGTCGCCTTACAAATCAGGAGAATTTTGAATCATCATGAATGAGTCAGGAACACATAGCCATTTTATGCAGATCGCCTTAGAGCAAGCAAAACTCGCTGAGAGTTTAGGCGAGGTTCCTGTCGGTGCGCTTATCGTTAAAGATGGCGAAATCATTGCCGCAGCGCATAATCAACCGATAGGATTGCACGACCCGAGCGCACATGCAGAAATTCAAGCAATACGTAAAGCGGCAAAAATCTTAGGTAATTACCGCTTAGTCGACTGTACGCTATATGTCACATTAGAGCCATGCGTTATGTGTACGGGCGCCATTCAACATGCACGTATTGCGCAGTTAGTGTATGGCGCAAAGGACCCAAAAACTGGGGCTTGTGGAAGCGTGGTCAATCTAATGACAGAAGATAAATTGAATCATCACACCGCAGTCATCGCTGGTGTTTTGGCTGAGCCTTGTGGAGATATGCTGAGTCAGTTTTTTAAAAGACGAAGAAAAAACTGAGTATTTTTCCCCAGCAACCATGTTCATAAGTAGCCACATACAGACATAAAAAAACCGCCCTTAGGCGGTTTTTTTATCGGATAAACTTATTCGCGGTTATTACCCATAATCGACATCAATAGATATAGCAAATTAACGAATAGATTATAGATATCCAAGTACAAGGCTAAAGTAGCCATCACATAGTTAGTCTGACCACCCCGTACGATTTGATTCACATCATAAAGAATGTAACCTGAAAAAATCAGTACAGAGATTCCAGAAATTGCCAGTGACATCACGGGGATATGCAAGAACATGTTGACCAATGAGGCAATCACGGCAAGAATCAAACCGACAAATAAGAATTTTCCTAAGCCACTGAAATCGCGCGCTGGGGATGAACCAATAGCAGCAAGACTCAAGAACGTCAGCGCAGTGCCTCCGGCCGCAAGACCAACAATTTCAGCACCGTTACGCAGAGCGAAAGCGACTTGCAAAATTGGACCTAGCATCAAGCCAAACAAGAACGTCATCCCTAACAGCAACCAGATACCTAGCGCACGATTTTGATTGGCAGCGATGGCTTGGAATAGGACAAACATCACCGCAAAGAAACCCAAAGTAAAAATAATGGGGTGCTGCGCCATAAACGAGAAATTCATTTGCATACCGAGCATAGCGCCGATAGCAGTAGGAATAAGGCTCAATCCTAGCAAGGCATAAGTGTTACGCAGCACTCTGTTTTGCGCCACATTGGCACTTGCGTCACGAGATAACACTTGAATATTGTCTGACATGGTTTACTTCCTTTAAAAGTTGAACAACAACATTACTTAAGATAGCGACTTTGATACGAAGTTTCAAGGGCAATCGCGCAATTAATCTGCGATAGATTAGCCTTAATCGTTAATCTTCTTGCGCAAACAAATCCAACTCTTGCTTACCAACCAGCCCGACTTGCTTAAGCGCACTTACAAATTCAGCATCCTCATGTAATTTCACCATAGAGGGTGGCTGAGGGGCTCCGTGCATACGCACCAAACGCGCCATACTCACAGCACTGGATTTCCACTTTAATTGGGCCAGCAACTCATCCGCCAAGTCTGGGCGATTGCATAACAACACCATATCGCAACCTGCTTCCAATGCTGCAAGCGCGCGCGCAGTCACATCCCCCGCTACACTTGCACCTTCCATGGAGAGATCATCGCTAAAAATCACCCCGTCAAAGCCCAAACGTTCACGTAACACTTTTTGTAACCATAAGCGTGAAAATCCGGCGGGCTTACTATCCACTTTAGGATAAATGACATGAGCAGGCATCATGGCCGCCAATCCATCGTCTATCATGTTACGGAACGGTTGCATGTCATGCTGGGCAATCTCATCAAATGCACGCTCATCTATCGGAATATCCACATGCGAATCGGCGCGGACAAACCCATGCCCAGGAAAATGCTTACCCACCGCCTGCATGCCCCCTTGTTTGAGACCTTGCATCAGGGCAAAAGCCAAATCATGAATAGCGACTGGATTGAGATGAAAAGCACGATTACCGATCACCAAACTATCCCCATAATCCATATCCAATACCGGTGCAAAACTAAAATCTACCCCATGCGCACGTAACTCTGCGGCTAATATCCAGCCGGCCAAGTGCGCCAAATGTTTTGCCTTTTTGGGATGTACATCCCAAATTTTGCCAAACTCTCGCATCGCGGGAATTGCAGTAAATCCTTCACGGAAACGCTGCACCCGCCCACCCTCGTGATCCACAGCGATGAGTAATGGTGGCGTTCTTACCGCACGAATTTGCTGCGTCAATTGTTGTAACTGCGACGGCGATTGATAGTTGCGACTAAATAAAATCACACCGCCCACCAAAGGGTGTTGCAAGCGCTGAATATCCTCATTGGTCAACTCGGTGCCTATCACATCGATCATCACTGGACCCAAACTCATGACTTTCCTCTCACATCAAACTGGCTACGCAACTGATCACCCAAACGATTCACTGCCAACACTAAAGAAACCAAACTTAATCCGACCACCAACACATAATGCGGCGCCACCAACATATAGCGTACCGCATCTCGCAACATTGCGCCCCATGATGGATGGGGCACTTGTACCCCCAAACCCAAAAACGACAAACTGGCCTCAGCAATGACCAAGCTCGCCATACTGTAGGTTGCTTCGACTAACAAGGGAGCACTTAATAATGGTAATACATGCCGCCACAAAATACGGCGATGTGCGGCACCTAAGGATTTGGCAGCCAATACGTGTTGTTGTTGACTGACCGATTGCGCTTGTATGCGGCTTAAACGCGCATAACTGACCCAAGCGGTCAGACTCAGTGCAAGAATCACATTACTCAAACCTGGCCCCAAAATCGCAGCAAATGCCAACGCCAAAAGTATGCCGGGGAAAGCTAAAAATATATCCGTGATACGCATTAACAAGGTATCAAAAAAGCCGCCAAAATAACCTGCGCACAAGCCCAAACTAATCCCCACAACCGCACTTAATAAAGATACTAATAAAGCCACACTAAGGGATATTCGAGCACCCTGTAACAAGCGCGGTAGTATTTCTCGACCCACATCGTCGTAGCCCAAGATGGCATGTCCATTGGGTGCTTGTAAAATATGCGTGAGGTCAGGCTGAGCTTGCGGCAACAAATACCCCAGCAGTGCGCATACTAGCCAAAACAATATAAGCCCTGCAGGCCAATGCGCCCAACTCAAGCTAGGCAAACTATTCAACTGTAAGCGCATCAAGCTGCGCCTCCTGATACAGCGCCGCGATTGAATCGACGACGCAATCTTGGATCAACTTGCTGATACAACAACTCCGTCAAGAAGTTGATCAGTACATAACTCAGCGCGATGACCATGACGCAAGCTTGCGTGACTGGATAGTCTCGCTTCTCGATAGACTCGACCAATAGTCGCCCTATGCCATCCCAAGCAAATACCGTTTCAGTAATCACTGCGCCAGCCAACAGACTGCCCATCTGCAAACCCAAAATGGTGACGACTGGCAAACAAGCCGCGCGCAAGGCGTGGCGTATAATCACTTGGCGCTCTGGCAAGCCTTTGGCACGAGCGGTGCGCACAAAATCTTCATGTAAGACTTCTAATAAACTGGCACGCGTCATACGCGTCAAAATAGCAGCCAAACCGAATCCTAAAGTGAGTGCTGGCAGAACAATACTACTAGGATAATCCATGCCACTGACTGGCAACCATCCAAGCTTAAGCGCAAACAGCAACATCATGAGGGGCCCAAGACAAAAATGAGGCATCGCTGAAATACTGAGACTAAAAATACTGGCTAAATGATCTGGCCAACGTTGATATCCTAGCGCCGCCCACACTCCCAAGGGCAAGCCCACACTAGCGCCAATACATAATGCCAATAATGCCAACTGAGCAGTGGCCCACCAGCGCATTGCTAGTAGTTGTGCCACTGAAGTATGGCTAAACAGTGACTGACCCCAGTCACCCTGCAGAATGCGCCACAGATAATGCGTAAATTGCTGCCAAATAGGTAAATCCAAACCTAATTGTAGTCTTAGGACAGATTGTTCAGCGCTGCTGGCACTCTCCCCCAACATGACCATCACCGGGTCACCCGGCAATAAATGTATGAATAAAAAGGTGAATAATAAGACACCGAATACGACCCAAAGCAGACTGAAAAAACGCGCCATCATGCTGAATGTATCGTGGCGTCCAACTGGATATCGACCTCAGTCCCCACCGACACCATATCAAACAGTTGCATCACATCGGCATTGCGCATACGGATGCAACCATGAGACAAAGGGATCCCCATAGGGGCATCATCAGGACAGCCATGGATATAGATATAGCGCTGCATGGTATCGACGTTACCTAAGCGATTCAATCCAATCTCACAGCCTGACAACCAAAGAATACGGCTCAATATCCAGTCACGCGTGGGATGCGCTTGCTGTAAAGCTGGCGTATAAATTTCTCCGGTCCAACGACGTGCCACAAACACTGCATTGACTGGGGAGTTGGCGCCAATCTTAGCGCGAATGATATGTTTACCTAATGGAGTACAGCCGGAATTTTTTAATTGCCCAACACCATTTTTCGCAGTGGATATGGAATATTCTGCTCGCACCTGCTGCTGATCACTCAACAGGGTCAGTCGCTGATTAGCAATACTCACGATTAAACGCATCAGGCATACACCAAAGGAAGATAAGCAATAAGGCAGAATTGTAAGGGCTGACGGGTCACAGGGCAAACCTGACAAAGCTTAGAGTGGCATAACTTTGCCTTCTACCCTGCATCAATGAAACACCGTTAAATTATTCCGGCGCCATTCCCAAGGTGGCGTTGGTCTAGGATCTATCCAAAGACCTACGCGAGATTCACGGGCAGCTTTTTCTAGCGGGAAAAGATATTCGAAGTTTTTCGCATATTGACGATATACCCATGCCAAACCACTACGCACCATTTCAGCATTGGCATGCACTTGGTCGCAGGTAACATCGCCCACCACTCGATTATATTTATCCAGAGTGACTACTTTGATTTGTGCGGGTTTGTCATAACAAAGCTTGGATAACTTTTGTTTTGCCACTTGCCCAAAAGGCTGAGACTTTTCTGGGGCATCTATCCCTGCTAGACGGATGCGGTATTGAGTCAAATCCGCGTCAAGGATAGTGAGCGTGTCTCCATCGGCAACAGCCACCACATCGCCATTGAGTGTCTGTGCGAAACTCAATGGGCTGCTTAATAGTGCAGGGAGAGAAATGGCAATCTTGAAAAATATGCGTAAATTCATTACGCCATTCTAACCTTTTGCGGCAGATACTTTCCATATTTTGTCGGCATATTCTCCTATCGTTCTATCGCTTGAGAATTTCGCCATGCGCGCCACGTTCAAAATAGCTTTGCGAGACCATTGTTCAGCGTCATTAAACAAATGTCCAACGCGCGTTTGTGTATCCACATAACTCGCATAATCCGCCAGCAATAAATATTGATCGCCCTTGTGCAATAAAGTATCAATAATGGCCTGATAACGTTGTGGCTCATCTACTGAGAAGAAGCCGCTAGCAATCATATCCAAGACCTCGCGCAACTCAGCATTGCTATTGTAGTAATCCCAAGGGTTATATCCCTGCGCCTTAGTCTGAGCCACCTGTTCAGTGGTTAGACCAAAGATAAAAATATTTTCATCGCCCACTTCTTCCAAAATTTCCACATTAGCGCCGTCTAGGGTGCCGATTGTGAGCGCGCCATTTAGCGCCATTTTCATATTCCCCGTGCCTGAAGCCTCAGTTCCTGCAGTGGATATTTGTTCAGACAAATCGCTCGCAGGGAATAGATATTCAGCAGCGGTCACTTCATAGTTAGGATAAAACACTACCTTTAAGCGGCCTGCGACAGATTCATCTTCATTGACAATTGCGGCTACATCATTAATCAAACGGATAATTAACTTTGCCATCCAATAACCAGGCGCAGCTTTACCGCCAAAAATCACTGTACGTGGAGGCATATCTTGCGCTTCACCGCGACGAATGCGGTTATAAAGCGTGATGACATGAAGCACATTGAGTAACTGACGTTTGTACTCATGAATACGCTTAATCTGCACATCAAACAAACTATCTGGATTAAGTTGCACACCAGTTAATGAGGCAATCTTGGCGGCCAGTCGCTGTTTATTAGCGCGCTTGACGGCACGAAAAGCTGCTCGAAAATCCGCATCATCCGCCAGCGGTTGCAATAAGCGCAATTTGCTTAGATCGTTTTGGAAACCATCCCCTATCGCTTGTTGAATCAAGCCAGTCAAACCAGGATTACATTGATTAAGCCAACGACGTGGGGTGATCCCATTGGTAACATTGATAAATTTGTGCGGATAAATTCGGTTGAAATCAGCGAATAGCGTAGTCTTGAGTAACTCACTATGTAATGCCGCCACCCCATTCACAGTATGACTGCCAACCACAGCTAAGTGCGCCATACGAATGCGTCTGCCATGCGATTCATCAATAATGGAGACACGTTGTAGCAGCTCAGTATCGCCTGGGAAATGATGATTTACCATCTGCAAGAATTCGTGGTTGATGCGATAGATAATATGCAAATGACGCGGTAATAATCGGCCAAACATATCCAATTGCCACGTCTCTAAAGCCTCTGGCATCAGTGTATGGTTGGTATAGGCAAAAATTTTGCCACACAACTGCCAAGCATGATCCCATGCAAGCTGGTGATGATCCACCAACTGATACATTAGCTCAGCAACAGCAATCGCTGGATGGGTATCATTCAGTTGTATCGCTATTTTTTCAGGTAATAAATTCCAATCTTGGTGCTTGGCCAAAAAGCGATGCAAAATATCTTGAATAGAAGCCGATACGAAGAAATATTGTTGTTTTAAGCGTAGCTCACGTCCCGATGCAGAGGCATCATTGGGATAAAGAACTTTTGAAATATTTTCTGATGAGTTTCGACTCTCAACCGACTGTTCATAATTACCCTCATTGAACAAACGCAAATCGAACTCTTTGGCAGCTTTGGCTGACCACAAACGCAGATTATTGACTGTCTCTGTACCATAACCCGGAATCGGAACATCATAGGCCATGGCGACTACATGTTCGGCATCCACCCAGCGATGCTCCAATCCGTTTTCACCCTGAAACTCCATCACCTTGCCGAAAAAATGCACGTGATACGTCACCTCAGGGCGTTGGAATTCCCAAATATTGCCATAACGTAACCAGTTATCTGGATTTTCTACTTGTTGGCCATTGGCGATTTCTTGACGGAACATACCGTATTCATAACGTATGCCATACCCTGTACCGGGGATATCCATGGTGGCCATAGAATCTAAAAAACAAGCGGCTAATCGCCCTAGTCCGCCATTACCCAAGGCAGCATCAGTCTCCCACTCTACTACCTCTTCTAATTGATGCCCCAAGGTCTTGAGCCCTGCTCGCACATCTTCGGCAATGCCCAAATTCAGTGCAGCATTGCTTAACATACGTCCAATTAAGAATTCCAAAGACAAGTAATACACTCGTTTAGGATCTTGTTGCGCATAGCGCTCTACAGTATTGAGCCACCGCTCAATCACATGATCACGCACGGTGTACGCCGTGGTAGCGTACCAGTCGCGAGGAGTAGAGGCTTGCTCGGTCTTAAAAACGGTATACAGCAGATGATTCTGTAAAGCCTCATGCATGGGGGTATGCCCAGTAATAATAGCGGAGCGGCCAAGTGTTTTGCTGCCTGCCTTGGCTGGCGACTTGCTTGAACTGCGCTTAGCATTGGGTTTAGCTGGAGACTTACCAGAGGTTGGGACTTTTTTGGATTCTGCTTGGCTCATTATTCACTTCTTTATTCATCAAGATTGGCAACAAATTCGCTAGATTGCCGAGTATTCAAACACTGTAAATTTTACTCTTTTTGCAACCCACTTGCTTGAACAAGCAAAAAGCAGACCAAAAAAAACCCCGCACTCAGGCGGGGAAAAGGGGATTATTTTTTATTGCTATCGCGCTTATGCCAGCAAGCTATTCATACGTTTAACAAAACTTGCCGGATCCTCAAGTTGGCCACCCTCCGCTAATAGCGCTTGATCAAACAACAATTGCGCTAGGTCATCAAACTTAGCCTGCTCACTCTCGGCTTGTAAACGCTTGACCAAGGCATGTTCAGGATTGACCTCTAAGGTTGGCTTCATCTCTGGCGCTTGATGACCTGCCGCCTTGAGCATACGCGCCAAATTGCCAGACAGCTCATTCTCACCAGCCACCAAACATGCGGGCGAGTCGGTCAATCGATGTGTTACACGTACTTCTTTAACACGCTCGCCCAAGGTGTTTTGAATTTTTTCCAACAAAGGCTTGCTGCTTTCTTCCACTTCTTTTTTGGCTTGTTTTTCTTGCTCATCTTCCAAAGCGCCTAAGTCCAGGTCACCTTTGGCAATGGATTGTAATTTCTTGCCGTCAAACTCCGTCAAGCCACCCAACATCCATTCATCTACACGATCAGACAATAGCAACACTTCTATGCCCTTCTTGCGGAAAATTTCTAGATGCGGACTATGTTGCGCTGCGGCAAAGCTATCGGCAGTGATGTAGTAAATCGCTTGCTGCGCTTCCTTCATACGCCCGATGTAATCCTTAAAGCTGACTGATTGCACGGAGGTATCCGTATGGGTGGAAGCAAAACGTAGCAGACCTGCAATACGCTCTCGATTGCTAGCATCCTCCACAGGACCTTCTTTTAATACGCGACCAAACTCATTCCAAAATGCCTGATATTGCTCCGGCTTTTGCTCTGCCATTTCTTCCAATAAGCCTAGTACTTTTTTCACCGAAGCAGCTCGTATGGTGTCGATGTCTTTAGAGGACTGTAAAATTTCTCGCGAGACATTTAAAGGCAAGTCCGCAGAGTCAATCACGCCTCTTACAAAACGGAGATATTGCGGCATTAATTTTTCTGTATCTTCCATAATGAAGATACGTTTGACGTATAACTTAATGCCATGACTACGCTCACGCTCATAAATATCAAACGGTGCCTTAGCCGGGATATACAGCAAAGAAATATATTCTTGATTACCTTCTACACGATTGTGTGTCCAGCTTAAAGGAGGTTCAAAGTCGTGCGATACATATTGATAAAACGCTTGATACTCCTCTTCCGTAATATCGGATTTAGACTTTGCCCACAGGGCTGATGCCTGATTAACGGTCTCATCTTCATCGGTTGGAACTTGTTCACCATCTTTCCACTCACTCTTCTTCATCACGATAGGAATGGTGATATGGTCGGAGTATTTGCGAATAATGGATTTCAGTTTCCAATCATTGAGGAACTCATCTTCGCCCTCACGCAAATGCAGCACAATATCGGTACCACGCGTTGTTTTATCTGCAGGCGCAATGGTGAAATCGCCCTCACCGGCAGACTCCCAAGTCACCGCTTCCGTTTCACCGGCGCGCAAGGTGGTTAAAGTAACTTTGTCCGCAATAATAAAAGATGAGTAAAAGCCCACCCCAAATTGCCCAATCAAATGCGCATCTTTGGCTTGGTCGCCAGTCAATGCATTAAAGAATTCTTTCGTGCCAGATTTGGCAATCGTGCCAATATTGTCGATGACCTCTTGTCGACTCATGCCTATACCGTTATCGCTTATGGTCAGGGTGCGGGCGGCCTTATCAAAGGCAATGCGAATTTTTAGATCACTATCCCCAGCATATAAATCGTTATTAGATAGCGCGGCAAAGCGCAATTTATCCGAGGCATCGGAGGCGTTGGAAATCAGCTCGCGCAACACAATCTCTTTATTGCTGTACAGCGAATGAATCATCAGGTGTAACAGCTGTTTGACTTCTGCCTGAAATCCCAGGGTCTGTTTTTTTGTTGCAGTTTTGGCCATGGTGAAAAGCTCCTGTTGAATATAAGAATGTTGGAACAGGAAAGAGATAGGGACGAAAAATGAAATTTCAAGAGCAACGGCAAGTTAAAATACAATTACAAAACAAATTTAATTTCTTGGGAATTGCATGTGGAGGTGTTTAATGGACCTATTTAAAACCTTAGAAACTGACTTCCCATTCGACCTGCCAAATCGCAGTGATTGCACTGCTAAGTGGTTAGATGATATGCGTGGCTATCTGATTACCGTTCCAAACGGAGAAATGCTCTATATAGAACATTTTTTCGACAAAAAGATTAGCGACAGAACTGTTGAGTACTTCCTTGAAAACGATATAGTAGACGGGCGAACTGCTAAGTGGAAGGAATACTCTGCCGATACATTGTCCAACATTCGCTTTTCCAACATCAAATGGAAGCAGGACTACATAAAATTGTACGGAAAGGTCATGCCTCTGCCGAGATTGACCTCTTGGTATGGCGATAACGAAAAAACCTACACCTACTCTGGCATCGAATGCATACCCAACCCATGGAACAAGGGGCTTCTATACCTAAAGCAAAAGATTGAACACTGCGCAGGTGTCACGTTCAATAGTGTTTTGTTGAATTGGTATCGAGATGGGCAGGATAGTATGAATTGGCATGCCGACGATGAGAAAGAGTTGGGGAGAAATCCTGTAATAGCATCAGCCAATTTTGGCGAAACCAGGGACTTTTTTGTTAGAAGAAATGATGATCCATCTTTGAAAATAGCTCTTCCACTCAAGCACGGCACGCTTTTGATTATGCGCGGAGAGCTCCAGCATTATTGGCAACACTCAGTACCTAAGCGACTTAAAGTTGGCGGTTCTAGATTTAATCTGACATTCCGCAGGATAGGCGTAAACCAACAAGGTGACACAGGCGAGCTGTCAGCTTCTGATGAACATCTACTCTCTCATGTGCATAGCTGAGCAAATTTCAATTTTTACTGAGCATTAACTCCATTACCTGAGCTGCCGCCATAAACCCAAACGGGGCAGTCACACACACAGAAGAACCATAACCGGCACAATTTAATCCTGTAATGGCGGCATCCTCATCGCTAGCACACTGCTGATTAGGCAGTTGCACACGCTCATCGGAATACACTGCGCATATTTCCATTTTCTTGGGCTTACCTTTGCCAGCGTTGGGCACTTTGGGGTAGCCATGATCACGGCGTAATTGATTGCGCACTTTGGCGAGCAAACGGTCGCCTTGGACAAGAGACAAGTCAGCACATTTAATTTTACTGGGGTCGACCCGCCCGCCTGCCCCGCCGGTAGTGACAATAGGAATTTGCTGCTGACGACAGTGTAAGATCAGTGCTAGTTTGGCTTTAACATCATCCACCGCATCAATCACTGCATCCACATCTTGCGGAATCAAGCCAGCGACATTGTCGGCATTCACAAATTCCTCGACAGCGATCACCTGACAGGCAGGATTAATTTGCGCGATTCGCTCTTGCATCGCCACGACTTTAGCCTTGCCCAAATTTTCGTCGAGGGCGGGCAGTTGGCGGTTGATATTCGACTCTGCCAGATGATCGAGATCAATCAAAGTCAGTTTGCCGATTGCGTTTCGTGCCAAGCCTTCGACTGCCCAACTGCCTACGCCCCCTATCCCCACCACGACGATATGCAGTTGTTGAAATCGTTGCCATGCGGGCTCACCATAAAGACGGCCAACACCGCCGAAGCGACGCGCATAATCAGGTGTATCGGAGACTGCCATACCGGTTATTCCGTATCAGCTTTTTCTAGAATGACGACTGCTGTGGCAAAGGCTTTTTCATCTGAAATAGATAAATGTGCAAAGCATATTTGTTTTCTCTCTAACAGCGCCGCTAATTCAGGCGCCAGATCAAACACTGGCTTGCCCATGTCGTCGTGGGCAATTTGAATATTAGCCAAGGTGGCAGGATGACGTATGCCAGTCCCTAAAGCTTTTGCAAAAGCTTCTTTAGCGGCAAATCGCTTGGCTAAAAAACGCGCTTGTTGTTGTGATTGAGTAAACTCTTGCAACTCAAACTCGCCCAATATACGGCTAGCAAAGTCATGACCAAAACGTTGCAAGGATTCTTGTATGCGGCTTACTTCGACCAGATCTGTTCCCACACCAAATATCATGACTGCGCTCCTGATATTTGTATGAGTGCCTTCATCTCAGCCACTGCCGCTTGCCAACCTATCATCAAAGCACGTGCGACAATCGCATGGCCAATATTCAACTCATACAATTGAGGAATCGCCGTCATATGATGTACGTTATGAATATTTAAGCCATGTCCCGCGTTCACCACCAAACCCGCTTGGTGGGCGTACTCAACCGCATGGGTAATTTTTTTCAACTCAGCCTGCTGCGCAGCACCCTCGCTATCAGCAAAGTGTCCAGTATGGATTTCAATAATAGGCGCACCCACTTTGAGGGCAGCATCGATCTGCGCAAGGTCAGGCGCGATAAACAAAGAGACACGAATATTTTGTTCGGCCAAAGTCTGACAAAAGTCCCCAATCTTGGCTTGTTGGGCTATCACATCTAAGCCACCTTCGGTGGTTCTCTCCTCGCGGCGCTCAGGCACCAAGCATACATCTTGTGGGTTCACTTTTAAGGCGATGCCCAACATTTCCTCGGTGACTGCCATTTCTAGATTCATCTTGGTTTTAAGCAGTGGTCGCATAGCATACACATCCGCATCTTGGATATGACGCCTGTCTTCGCGTAGATGCAAAGTAATCCCATCAGCTCCAGCTTGCTCGGCTAAAAGTGCGGCTTCTATCGGATCAGGATAGGGGGTACCGCGCGCCTGTCTGAGCGTGGCTACGTGATCAATATTGACACCAAGTTTCATCATAAAATTAGAGTGATAAAAGTTTCATGTATTAGAGTGTTTGCAAATCCATCAATAACTGGCGCGTATGTAATACTTGGTCGCCAAGATAGTAATTGATTAACAAACGCATCAATTGTTTGCTTTGCTGTTGCGTTAGCGCCGCACTGTAATCATCTTGAGCCATCGCCAACAAGGTTTCGCCGCTCAATTGTACGCCATTTTCCTGACCCACATGGACGCTGCTCACCGGGCCCACTTCAGGCAGGTAGTAATACTGCTTGCTGGCATCGACCACCTCATCGTGAATATTCTGAATTAAAGGAACGGCGTAACCCAATTGCTGTAATAAACACAATTCGAATTTGCGTAATATCACGGCACTATCTTGTGCCTGAGTGGCCAGCATTTTCAACGTCAATGCATATTCATCGAATAAAGCTTCATGGGGATCGTCACGGGGCAACAAACGCATCAACAACTCGTTTAAATAAAAACCACACATAAGGGACTCGCCTGGCAATACCAATAAGCCAGCATGCCATTCCAAACCATGGAGGGTTTTTAATTCTTGTTTGCCCGACCAAGTGGCCAGCAAAGATTGAAACGACTGCAGCATGCCACGTAATGCAGAACGTGGACGTCTTGCTCCTTTAGCGACCACAGCGATACGACCAAAGTCGCGGGTGAACAACTCTACAATCAGACTGGTTTCTTTGAAAGGATAGCTGTGCAACACATACACCGCTTGGTTTTCCTGCCGGGTTGTGGCCCCAATCACCATCGCAAGCCCTATTTAAAAGCCTAGGCTTTTTAGCGCACGATCATCGTCCGCCCAACCGCCTTTGACCTTGACCCATGTTTCTAACCAGACTTTACCGCCAAACAATTTTTCCATATCCATACGTGCCTCAGTGGAAATTTGTTTCAGCTTGGCGCCGCCTTTGCCAATCAGCATTGGTTTTTGACTTTCTTTATCGACAATAAACGCAGCATGAATACGACGTAATTTTCCTTCCAGTGCAAACTGCTCTATCTCGACAGCAATGCCATAGGGCAACTCGTCACCAAGAAAACGAAATGCTTTTTCACGTAACAGCTCGGCGGCGAGAAATCGCTCGTTCTTATCAGTCAATTCGTCCTCGTCATAAATCGCTGCTTGCGCAGGCAATAATGGGGTAACGGCATCCAATAAGGTATCTAATTGCAAATCCTTTTTGGCACTGACAGGAATCACCGCAGTAAAAGAAAAACGTGCGCCCTGCTCTTGGATCAAGGGTAATAGCTCAGCTTTGTCTTTTAATTGGTCTGCTTTATTGATGACCAATATCACAGGTTTGTTGGTAGGCAATAAATCCAATACTTGCTGATCCGCATCAGCAAAATATCCTGCCTCAATCACGAATAACACCACATCGACTTCTGACAATACTTGTGTCACGGTTTTATTCAGCATGCGATTGAGTGCGTTGATATGTTTGGTTTGAAAACCTGGGGTATCAACAAACAAGTATTGGGCTTGATTAGTGGTATGGATACCTAATAAACGGTGACGGGTGGTTTGCGCTTTGCGTGAAGTGATGCTGAGCTTGACCCCCAAAATATGATTGAGCAAAGTTGACTTGCCCACATTCGGACGTCCTACAATGGCGACCGTACCACAACGAAAATCAGCTTGGGGTGCACTACTCATAGGCTTAACCTTTAGACGCTTGCGATTTAGAAGATTTTTGCGCTAGCTGTTGCTGTGCCAAGGGCAAAGCTTGCTCAGCCGACATCTGCTCTGCGTTTCGGCGACTAGAGCCATGCCCATGGGTAAAAATACCCAGCTTTTCGATGCGACACTCTACGAAGAAGGTTTGCTGATGAGCTTCACCCTCAGTACGCAAGATTTGGTAATTGGGTAAATCTAATTTACGTGCCTGCAACAGCTCTTGCAACATCGTTTTGGCATCTTTACCAACCGCTTTAGGATTAACGCTAGATAAGCGATGTTGGAATAATTTTTGTGCTAATCGATTGGCGGAGTCATAGCCTGCATCCAAAAATACTGCGGCAAAAATCGCTTCTAAAGCATCCGCCAATACCGAAGGTCTGCGCCAGCCTGCACTCTTTAGCTCGCCCTCACCTAAACGTAAATACTCACCCAGGTTCATCTCATTGGCAATTTCACTCAGGGTAGATTCTTTGACCAACTGAGCGCGGATGCGACTCATTTCACCTTCATCAATCTCAGCAAATGACTGGAAAATCATATGCGCAATCAGAAAATTGAGCACGCCATCCCCAAGAAATTCTAGGCGTTCATTATTGCGAGCACTATGGCTACGATGGGTCAGCGCCAATAACAGAAATTGACGATCTTTAAACTGATAATCGAGCACGCGCTCTAATCCGCTTAAATCTATCATCTTGTCCTATCGCCTCACCCTATGCTGATGCTGCATTAATGTATCACGGTGCCGATGCGGCCGAACTCAGAGAAATTCCACCAAATAAAAAAGGCTTTACCGACTAAATTGTGCTCTGGCACAAAACCCCAGTAGCGGCTATCACGACTATTGTCACGATTGTCCCCCATGGCGAAATAATGACCTTCTGGTACTGTGACCTCTACATCCTTACTAAATGCATCGGCATCAATCAAAATATCATGGTTCACATCGCCGAGTTGTTCATGTAAACGCTTAGCATTGATGTAGTTCATTCCTATGCCTTCGTAGGGATAATCACCCACATCGGTGGTATCAATTTTTTGGCCATTCACGAATAAGCTACGGTCTTTGTACACGATTTTGTCTCCCGGCAAACCGACGACGCGTTTGATGTAATCAATCGATGGATCAGGAGGATAGTGAAATACAAAAATATCCCCACGTTTTGGCTCGCTGATAGGAATGATTGTGTTATTTAAGACTGGCACACGCAGACCATAAGTAAATTTATTAACGAGAATAAAATCTCCCGCCAACAAGGTTGGCATCATGGAACCTGATGGGATTTTGAATGGCTCAACAATAAATGAACGAATGACAAATACCACCAAGATAACTGGGAAAAAACTACGCGAATATTCCACCAGCACGGGTAATTTTTGCGCAGGGTCACGTCGCTTGGCAAACAATAGACTATCCACTAGCCATATCACCCCTGTCACCAACAATACCACCATCATAATAAGCGCTAATAACATGTCTTTTCCTTATTTCTTCCTGACTATTTGTCTTCGACACGCAAGATAGCAAGAAATGCCTCTTGAGGGATTTCAACGTTACCTACTTGCTTCATACGTTTCTTGCCCTCTTTTTGTTTTTCGAGCAATTTCTTCTTACGCGTAATATCGCCACCATAACACTTAGCCAGTACGTTCTTACGCATCGCTTTAACAGTTTCACGCGCAATAATATTAGCGCCTATCGCCGCTTGAATCGCCACGTCAAACATTTGTCGTGGAATTAACTCACGCATTTTGGAGGCTAACTCGCGACCTCGATAAACACTATTCGAGCGATGAACAATCAATGACAAGGCATCCACCCGTTCGCCGTTTACCATAATGTCTAACTTCACCAAATCAGCTGGGCGGAACTCTAAAAATTCATAGTCCATAGAGGCATAGCCTCGTGATACCGATTTCAACTTATCAAAGAAATCTAATACCACTTCATTCAGCGGCAATTCGTAGCTCAACATCACCTGTCTACCCATATATTGCATATTACGCTGAACGCCACGCTTTAGATTACACAAGGTCATCACTGGACCGACATACTCTTGTGGCATCAGCAAATTCACCATAATCATAGGCTCACGAATTTCTTCGACGCGAGAAGGTTCGGGCAAACGCGATGGGTTTTCAATTTGTACCACTTCAGCGCTTTTTAATAACAATTCATACACTACCGTGGGAGCGGTAGTAATCAAATCCATATCGTATTCGCGCTCTAAACGCTCTTGCACAATCTCCATGTGCAATAAGCCCAAAAAGCCACAACGGAAACCAAACCCTAATGCTGTTGAATTTTCTGGTTCAAATTGCAAAGAGGCATCATTCAAACGCAGCTTTTCTAAAGCACTGCGCAGTGCTTCAAATTGATTAGATTCGACCGGATAAAGACCCGCAAACACCTGCGGCTTTACTTCTTTAAAGCCCGGCAAAGGTTCTTCGGCAGGTCTGTCAGAGGTGGTAATGGTATCCCCCACTTTAGCACTGGTGAGTTCTTTGATACCCGCGATAACAAAGCCTACCTCACCTGCTGACAATGCACTCTTTTGCATGGACTTGGGAGTAAATACACCAACTTCTTCACATAAATAGTTAGCATTGGTGGCCATCAAACGAATTTTATCTTTGGGACGCAACACGCCGTCCACAACACGTACCAACATCACCACGCCAACATAATTATCAAACCATGAGTCAATAATCAGCGCTTTCAAGGGACCGTCAGGATTACCTTTAGGTGGTGGCACATGATGCACCACAGCTTCCAGCACATCGCGCACACCTTCACCGGTTTTGGCAGAGCAACGCACTGCATCGCTGGCATCGACCCCAATCACATCTTCAATTTCCTGAATCACGCGATCAGGATCGGCGGATGGCAAGTCGATTTTGTTAAGAATAGGAAATACTTCAACGCCAAGATCGATGGCGGTATAACAATTGGCTACGCTTTGCGCCTCAACACCCTGACTGGCATCGACAACCAATAAAGCACCCTCACAGGCAGATAGTGAGCGGCTGACTTCATAGGAGAAATCTACGTGTCCTGGTGTATCAATCAAGTTAAGCTGATAGACCTGACCATCTAAAGCGGTATAGCGCAATGCCGCTGTTTGTGCCTTGATGGTGATACCACGCTCACGCTCTAAGTCCATAGAGTCGAGTACTTGCTCCTCCATCTCGCGATCAGATAAACCGCCGCATAATTGGATGATGCGGTCGGCCAAGGTGGACTTACCATGGTCGATGTGGGCAATAATGGAAAAGTTACGAATGTTATTCATGTGTGGCAGCTTATCTCAATCTCAAAGACGCTAGTAACAACAAGGGCGCCAACAAGCGCCCTTGCATAAAAACAAGCTAAATTTTACAGGATTTTGACTGGTCTCACAGCAAAAAGGTGCAAAGCTGGCTGGATTGCTTTGCTGTATAACGGGTCAAGCAAAAAAGGGGTGCTTTCGCACCCCTCTTATGGATAGATTAATCCAGTCATCAAAGATTATTTGTTGTCTGGCATCTTAAGCGGAACATATAAAGTATTTTCGCCACGCTGTATCAGCAGAGCTATGTTTTTACCTGCTGGAATGGCTTGTATTTGCTTACTGAATTGCTCCAAACTTTGCACTTCGGTGTTATTCAGCGCCAGGATGACATCACCACGACGAATACCTACTTGCGCGGAAATTCCTTGTGAATCAACCACCAATAGCCCATTTCTGCCATTAAGTTTTTTCTTTTGTTGAGGACTCAACTCACGAAGGCCAAGACCCAGTTTATTTTGATCAGGCTTCACATTACCCTTGTTTCCCGTTACCACTTCATCACGCTCTACTGGGAGATCGCCTACCGTCACACTGATGGTTTTGAGGCTGCCTTTACGCATGATTTCCGCCTGCACAGTTTTGCCGGGCTTAGTCGCTGCAACTACACGGGGCAAATCATTTGAAGAGGCAATCACTTTGCCATCAAATTTCACAATCACATCACCTGGCTCCAAGCCGGCTTTTTCAGCGGGAGAGGATTTCTCTATTCCAGCGATTAGGGCTCCTGCAGTGTTTTTCAAGCCAAAAGACTCTGCCAGTTCTTTACTCATTTCCTGAATCGCTATCCCCAACCAACCACGGCTGATTTTGCCGCCAGCTTTGAGTTGGTTAGCAATATCCATGGCAACATCAATTGGGATTGAGAAAGATAAGCCCATAGAGCCGCCACTGCGACTGTAAATTTGTGAATTGATACCTACCACTTCACCCTTTAAATTAAATAAAGGTCCGCCTGAGTTACCGGGGTTAATAGCCACATCCGTCTGAATAAAAGGAACAAAGTTTTCTTGTGGCAAAGCGCGACCTTTGGCACTTACAATTCCTGCTGTCATGGTGTTTTCAAGACCAAAAGGGGAACCAATAGCAGCTACCCATTCGCCAACTTTGAGTTGGTTTGGATCGCCAATATTGACCTTGGGCAAACCGTTGGCATCAATTTTTAATAAAGCCACATCGGTACGTCGGTCAAAGCCCACAATCTTCGCTTTAAACTCTCGCTTATCTGAGAGCTTAACAATCACTTCATCTGCTTCACTCACTACATGTGCATTGGTTAACACATAACCATCAGCACTGATAATAAAGCCTGAACCTAAAGATTGAGATTTGAAGTCTTGCTGAGGTCCGCCAGGCATGCCTGGTGTAGGTAATCCAAATCGACGAAACAGCTCGTTCAATGCTTCGTCATTTGGCATACCGGGGAAACTGCCTTGCCCATTACCAGACATCACTTGCGTGACACTAATATTGACTACGGTAGGGCCTTGTTTCTCTGCCAACTCGGTAAAGTCAGGCAGTTCTTTGGCTTGCACAGTCATATGACTCAGTGACAATAAGCCAGCCAGTACAAAACTAGATAAAAATTTTGCAACGATTTTCATGACTCACTTTATCCTTTTCCGTTAATACAAATACTTTATGTGGTTTAACAGGGTTAATTTCAAGATTTACTGGGAAGAATTTAAGCTTGGGGAAAGCACTTTAATCATGCGAGGTTGGTATTTACTCAAGTAACTCAGACCATTCACGCGTCTACGCAACAAACCATATCCCAGCAAAAATCCTAATAGAGCACCCATCAGCGAATTCGCATCACTAGAGGATGCAAGATGTAAAAACTGTTGGCCACATGCTGCGCCAATTAATAACAAAGCCAAAGGCAAACCATAAGCCATGGTGGCGCTGGATAAAACGGCACCATCCTCAACAGCCAACAGAACCATGTCACCGACTTGCGCTTTTAATGCATTGTCGACAGCAAAACTATTGGTTTGATGACCAAACAGCTTTCCCCAAATCGAGACCCCACAACCCCTGGTCTGGCCACATATACCGCATGGTTTTTGACGCACAATTTCGACTTGTGCTTGATGATGTTGAATGGCGACTACGAGCGCGTGTTGCTCAACCATGATGCCTCTTACTTTTTCTTGAATTTCACTGCATTGACAAACTGTGTAACCGTTACCTGAGGAACTTCACCAACCACGATAATTTGGTGTCCTTCTGCTATCGCACCAAGCATATTAGTCGTGCCTAGTTCAGAAAAACCAACACGAGGATGATTACCTCTCGTCATTGGCTCTACAAAAACCGAGACGGTCGCAAGGCCGTCACTGTAGACCATTTGAGTCACTGGGTTGGGTTTGTGATTCATATTGTGTTTAAACTGACTGATACGGCGATAACCCAGCAAGTTGTCTGACATTTCACAATTAATCTCATCCTCTTGCAGACTGCTGACCTGACGTTGTTGCATCTCGTAGTTTTTGCCTCGGTCTACATTAGAGGGTCTAAACCAATCAAGCTTTTGACCCGTCATCAAAACGAGTTGTGAGAAGCCTATGCTATCGATAGGATTACCAACACTATCTAAGGTCGCGAATTTGAGTAAAAGGCCGTACTCTTTATCTAGCCAGAGCTTATAGCCAAAACGATATTGGTCTCTGGGCTGCAATACAACAATTTGTGCATCACGACCTGCTATTCTCTCGGTGCTGGAAAGTTGTGCTTGATAATTCTGTTTCACCGTGTCTAGATCGAGTGGGAGTATGGCTGGGAAAGAGTTTTGACCGCGACGCTTTTCAATCACAACCTTTTCTTGTTTTTGATTGAAGATTACTGTATCGCCACCTTGGCTAAGTGCCTCGCGCGGCTTGCCATCAAGCACTACGACGCGAGCATACTCACCTTGTCCATAATTAACATGGGTAACCTGTACCGATTTAACATTTTGTCCGAGGTGGTATGTGTAAATGCCGTCATAGCTTAACTCGTGCGCGGCAAGTGATGCCTTCTCCAGATACGACCAGGTATCCTCGGCAATAGCGGTGTGCGTTAGAAACGCAAAAAGGATGGCTACAAAACTTGTAATTATTTTCATACTATTATTTTCAAACATCGCATTACGCAACGAAAAGAGTTGAAGCTTTAGATTTATTTTTCAAACGCCACAGTCTCAAGCAAATAAGCAGTATTGGATGGCGCAGCCGACTGATGAGCTAATAAGTAGTCATCTTGCGCAGCATTCATCATCGGTTGTTGTGATGGTTGCAATTCCTGAACAACAAACCATGCTACAAATCCTACAGCCACTACAGAAGCAGCCAAAGCCCAAACTGGATGTGACAGACTTTGCAAACGAGTCTGACTAGCAGTCTGCTGAGCACGCGGAGCCAATACAACAGGTTCCTCAGACAATTGATGCATTAATTTAGCCGTAAAATCCACAGACAAAGTTGGCTCTCCGCGCATCACATCACCAATTAGATGATATTCCGCCCAAGTGCGTCTTAAATGTGAGCTAGACTCCATGACATTCATCACTTGGTTAGCATCTTCGTTGTGCATATCGGCATCCATCAAGGCTGATACTTGCTGTTTCACTTGAGTCTCCTAAATTGACTACCAGCGTTTATTTTCTGGCGTGTCTAACAATGGTCTGAGTTTGGCAGCGATGGTTTCGCGTGCTCTAAAAATACGTGAACGCACAGTTCCGATCGGACAATCCATCACCGAGGCGATTTCCTCGTAACTCAAACCCTCAATTTCTCTTAAAGTAATCGCGGTACGCAAATCATCCGGCAAAGACATCATGGTGTCATTGACGGTTTTGGCGATTTCTTTGGTCATAAGCTCAGATTCCGGTGTAGCCATAGAACGTAATTCATCGGCATCTTCGAAATTCTCAGCGTCTTCAATTTCAATGTCTTTACTAACTTGAGGACGACGACCCATCGCCACTAAGTAATTCTTGGCGGTATTGATACCAATACGGTATAGCCAAGTGTAAAACGCGCTATCACCTCTGAAGTTAGGCAAAGCACGGTAAGCTTTTATAAAGGACTCTTGTACTACATCTTCAATTTCAGCAGAGTCCCGCATCATGCGTGACAATAAACGTGCAAGCTTGCGCTGGTATTTCTCCACCAACAAGCCAAACGCTTGTTGATCACCACGCTGAGCACGTTCAACCAAAGCCTGATCGATTTCGCGGTTAGGGTTTACCTTGTCCTGCATCACTACGCTATCAGAGCTTGAGGTCATTAAGCCTACGCTTTCTGGGAACTTTTTAGTATCCTTGGAAGTATAACCCGCTGATGACGTATCTACGAAATTTATATTTGAAGCACTGAAACTTGATATGGATTTTATATCTTTAATATTCATGTCATCCCACCCTTAGAGCCACGTTAGCTTGCTTGAAAGACAAATAATTTTTAAATGCGCATCATTGTCGTATGGAACAATTACTAGCTACTTCACTGTGACAACGCTACACTTAACAAAGTTCATTGAGATGAGTTTTGCATGCAACAATTTGATGTATTGATTATCGGTAGTGGTTTAGCCGGTCTGACCGTCGCGTTGAAACTGGCCGAGCACAAGAAAGTTTGTTTGATCAGCAAGCGCAGCATAGACGACAGTTCAAGCAATTGGGCGCAAGGTGGTATCGCTGCCGCGCTCACCGATGAAGACTCCATAGAAGCGCATATCCAAGACACCTTAATTGCTGGTGGTGGCTTATGTGACCAAGAAGTCACTCGTATTGTTGCGACCCATGCAAAACAATCTGTGCAATGGTTGATACAGCAAGGCGTGCCTTTTACCAAAGAGGAAAATAGCGAGGACTATCATCTGACTCGCGAGGGTGGGCATAGTCATAGAAGAATTATTCATGCTGCGGATGCTACCGGCCATGCAGTTCAACTTACCCTCGGACAACAAGTCTGCCAACACCCCAATATCACGGTATTAGAAAATCATTTAGCGGTTGATTTGATTACCTCACGCAAACTGAATCCCTCTCAAGACAATGGCGACTGTTTAGGTGCTTATGTTTTGGATACCGCCACAGGTAAAGTGATTACCATCCATGCTCAACATACGGTATTAGCCAGTGGCGGCGCAGGCAAGGTGTACTTATATACCACCAATCCTGACGTCAGCACTGGCGATGGAATTGCGATGGCGTGGCGAGCTGGTTGCCGAGTCGCCAATATGGAATTCGTACAATTCCATCCGACTTGTCTGTATCACCCCAAAGCTAAATCATTTTTAATCAGCGAGGTAGTTCGCGGAGAAGGTGGTATTTTGCGTCTGCCGAATGGTCAGCGCTTTATGCAAAAGTATGATGCGCGACTTGAGCTGGCACCACGTGACGTAGTGGCTCGCGCGATAGACTTTGAAATGAAAAAAAGCGGCTTGGATTGCGTGTTCTTGGATATCAGTCATAAGCCGGCTGATTTCATTATGTCGCATTTCCCCACGATTTACAGTCGCTGCATGGAATTGGGTATAGACATTACTCGTGAAGCCATTCCTGTTGTTCCAGCAGCCCATTACAACTGTGGCGGCATCATGACTGACCATATGGCTCGCACCGACCTGCCACGCTTGTATGCGGTGGGTGAAACTGCTTGCACTGGCTTGCATGGAGCAAATCGTCTAGCGAGCAATTCTTTGCTCGAGTGCTTGGTATTTGCTGACTTGTGTGCAAGCGATATTTTGCAACAAGGCGACCGTCCAGCAGTCGTCTTGCCGCAATGGGATGAGAGCCGCGTGACCGATGCGGATGAAGAAATCATCATTACCCATAACTGGAATGAACTGCGCCGTTTTATGTGGAATTATGTGGGCATCGTGCGCACCAATAAGCGCTTAACTCGAGCCATGCATCGCATACGTTTGCTGCAAGATGAAGTGAATGAGTTTTACAGCAACTTTCGAATTAGTAACGATTTGATTGAATTACGTAATTTGCTACAGGTGGCCGAACTGATTGTGAAAAGCGCCATGGAGCGGCATGAGAGTCGCGGCCTGCATTACAGCAAGGATTATCCAGATATGCAGGAAGTGGCTATTCCTACGGTGCTGGAACCCTCGAATTATTTCAGTATTTTAGACACCCCTATCGCCGAAACCGCACAGGTCGATAGTTAAGCAAGACGACTATTGCACCAAAGCTTGCAGACGCTGCAAATAGGCCGCACTATCTAAAGGCTGTTGATAGCGTTGTGCCTGCCAAATGGTTTCGACTAAACACTCCATCATGCCATGCTGAACCTGCATCTCGTCTTGATAACGCAGCAGCAATTGTTGGTATACCTGAGTGATGCCTGTAGGCTGATTGATTGAGATTTGCTCTAACAATGAAAGATGCAAACTCATATGTAAAAAAGGATTAGTTTCACCCTGCTCGGGGAAATATTCCTGCTGAGCGTATTGCTCTGGGCGATCCAAAGTCGCATGGTACTCTGGGTGCAGCAACATCACCCGCAAAGCAAGCTCTTCCAGAGGCGTCAGCACAGACTGCTGTTGATGTTTACGCCACACCTCAAAGAAAAACGCTCTCACTTCATCGCGGCTGGGATTAAATATACTCATGCGATGGCCTTGGCTTTATAGCCACATAAATCTTGAATCACACATTCGGTACATTTTGGTTTGCGCGCGGTACAGGTGTATCGGCCATGCAAAATCAGCAAATGATGAGCATCACGCAAATAATCTGACGGGACATTTTTGAGTAATTTCTTTTCTACTTCTAAAGGCGTTTTGCCGCGCGCAATTCCAATCCGATTGCCTAGACGAAAAAGATGGGTATCCACCGCAATGGTGGGATGTCCGAAAGCCGTGTTTAAAATCACATTGGCGGTTTTGCGCCCCACTCCGGGCAATGCTTCTAGCGCTTGACGGTTGTCTGGGACTTGACCTTGATGTTGCTCGATTAGAATTTGACAGGTCGCCAATACATTTTTGGCTTTGCTGCGGTACAAGCCTATGGTGCGGATATACGATTCCAGTCCAGCCAAACCCAAGTCTAATATGGCTTGCGGGGTATTGGCGACAGCAAATAGTTTGGCGGTGGCAATATTGACACTTTTATCTGTCGCTTGTGCGGACAAAATTACCGCAATTAATAATTCAAATACGGAGTGATGCACCAACTCGGTGGTGGGATTTGGGATTGCCAGCGCCAAACGCTGAAACATTTGTAAACGCTGCTCCGCGTTCAACTTGCTCTCATGGCAGATTTAGCCAGTTTGGCCGCTGCGCGACGCTCGAGTATATTTCTGATCGCAATCAAACTACCCAAACCAAAAAAGGCCCCCGGAGGCAGAATCGCTAATAAAAATCCTTGATAGTCGCCCATATGCCATACCCATTGCTTGGCCTGCACGCCAAATACCAAATCGATCCCGGAGAATAATGTACCTGCGCCCAGCAATTCTCGAACACCCCCCAAAACAGCCAATACTAGCGCTAATCCAAAGCCCATCATCCACCCATCAAAGGCTGACGGAGCTACCTCGTTTTTGGCGGCAAAAGCCTCAACCCGTGCCAACACAATACAATTGGTCACAATCAAAGGGATGAAGATGCCTAACACGCCATGCAATGTATGCAAATAGGCATGCATGCCTAAATCAATCACTGTCACCAAGGCGGCAATAATCAAAATAAATACCGGAATACGAATTTCACTAGGAACGTAGTGGCGGATGGGGGATACAGAAGCATTGCTTGCCGCCATGACAATAGCGGTCATCAACCCCAAACTAAAGCCATTCACCAAACTAGTCGTCATCGCCAAGGTAGGGCACAAGCCCAGCAATTGCACCAATCCTGGGTTTTGCTTCCAAAGGCCATTGCGGAATATTTCTGCAAACTGAGATGGCGCTGCCGCTGATGGCGGTTCAATTAATACCTGTTGTCCACTACTCATTGATTCAACTCCTCAAACGTTGCTATACAGCGAGTTCACTTTGATTGGGCAGACTGAATATTTTGTCACGATTCTGCTGATAAAACTGTAAGGCCTGATGCACTGCTTTCACCACGGCCCTTGGCGTAATCGTCGCGCCTGTTTTATAGACAAATTGTCCGCCATCTTTTTTTACTGCCCAGGCCTGCTCGCCAAGCGCGAGCGAACTGCCCGAGAACATCTCAATCCAGTTATCGTGCGTGATATCAATATAATCGCCCAAGCCCGGGGTTTCTCTATGCGCTATTACACGCACACCCAGTACTTTGCCGTCTTTATCGATAGCCACCAGCAATTTGATATCGCCACTATAGCCATCAGGCGCGGTTGCCTGTAGCACAACGGCGGCTGGTTTTCCCTGCAATCTAGCGCGATATAGCTCGGTGCTTTCACGGTTATTGAGCATTCCGCCAGCCGGTATGGTGATATTGTCTTGCAATAGAGGGTTGTCATAAGCGTCATGACTCAGCACTTGGCCAAATAGCCGCATGCGCGTCTCCTGCTCTGCTTGAGAAATAGGCTGTTGTGTTTGCGCATGCATCAAGGCCAAGGCCAAGGTGCCAACGATGGTAAATAGCACCATCACCCATGCCGTTTTGACACTATGTTTAGAGATGGATTCACTCATGGCTTATGTCCGAACACGCGAGGCTGCGTCCAAGCATCAATCAATGGCACGAGCATATTCATTAATAAAACAGAGAATGCCACACCGTCTGGATAACCGCCAAAAGTGCGAATCAAATAAGTCATGACCGCAACACCAAGGGCAAAAATAATTTTGCCATTCGGGGTTGTGGGGCCAGAGACTGGGTCGGTCAATATAAAGAATGCGCCCAACATCGTCGCGCCAGCGAATAAATGCAAGCCCGCACCCGCATATAGCTCAGGCTGGTACCAATGAAACCCTGCAGCCATCAGCGCTAAGCCAAGGATAAAGCTGATGGGCAAATGCCAAGTAATGATTTTTTGATGAAGCAAATAGGCCCCACCTAATAGATAAGCAAAAGCCACCAACTCAGCCCCCTTGCCTGCAAACCAACCAAATTGTCCGGCTTGCAAGATACTATCCACTGAATGATTCAGCTTCAGTTGGGTTTTGATGTAATCCAATGGTGTCGCCATACTCACGGCGTCGGGCAATACTCCTGCAGGCAATTGCCCAGATAAAATAATGTTCCACTGCGTCGTCCAATCCAAAGAAGTTTCAGCCAAGCTCAGCGGTGCTGGCCAGTTGGTCATAATGGCTGGGAATGAAATCAATAGCACAGCATAGCCCACCATCGCTGGATTGAATGGGTTATAGCCCAAGCCGCCATACAATTGTTTAGCCACGACGATGGCAAAAAAAGTCCCCACTACCACCAGCCACCATGGGGCCAATGGCGGTAGCGATAATGCCAGCAGCCAAGCCGTCAGCAAGGCACTGCAGTCACTCACAAATGGCCATACCGGACGCTGACGTATACGCAACACTAAGGCCTCAGCCACCAAAGCGGTGAGCGAAGCCAAAAGCAAAACCAGCAAAATACCTGAACCGTACACCCAAACATACACAGCTATCGCCGGAAGCAGCGCCAGCATGACCTTCAGCATAATATTGCTGACACTAGGCGCTTGGCTCACATAAGGGGATCTACTCATTTAACGATTCCTAATCTTTATCAGCACTATTAGCATCCGAACTGGCCGGGGCCTGATCAAATAGAGAGGCTTGTTGAGCTGCAGGCTGCGCTTGAGATTGCGTCACTGCTTGCTTCGCTTGTTCACGTCTGGCATCGATTTCAGCAATTTCGGCTTTCACTTGCGTGGGTGCATCCTCAACATTCTTAGGCTTCATTTGTGCTTTTTGAGCTTTGGCTCGCTCGATTGCCGCCTGAATTGCAGCTTGTTTACTTGCCGCATCTTCGGTATTGGTTGCAGCTGCAGGTGCTTGTTCGCTAGAGTCTTTGCTACCTAGGGCTTTTTGCGCATGACGCTGGGCACGCTCTTGTTTCTCTCTATCGATACGCATTAAGCGGAATTCATTGCGCTCACGCGCCACATTGGCGGCCTCTTTGGCACGATCTTGAGCAATCGCCTCGCTCTTAGCAAAACGATAGTATTGCACCAAAGGGATATTGCTCGGGCAAACATAGCTACAGCATCCACATTCGATACAGTCGAATAGATGATATTCACGTGCTTTTTCAATGTTTTCTGATTTTGCAAACCAATACAGTTCTTGTGGCTGCAGTTGCACTGGACAGGCATCCGCACATCGCGCACAGCGTATGCAAGGCATCGCCTCTGCCGCTGGGGGGAATAAATCCGGTGCACTGGCAATGATGCAATTACTGGCCTTGGTCACGGGCACATGAATGCTAGGTAAGCTAAACCCCATCATGGGGCCACCCATAATATAATCATCCACACCCGACAAAGCGCCGCCAGATGCAGCGATTAAATCGGTCATGGGTGTACCAAACAGCACTTCGTAATTGCGTGGCTCATTCACTCGACCCGTCATGGTCACTATTCTTGATACAGCGGGTTCGCCAAAATCAAAGTAGCGATGCAAGGCGAGCAATGTGGCAACATTGAAACATTGCAGGCCAACATCGGTTGATCGTTTATCATTGGGCACTTCAATGCCTGTTAACAATCGTATCAATTGTCGCGCATCGCCACTGGGATACATGGTGGCAACCACTTTTACCTGTACCGCAAAGTCTGCCTTAGCTGCCGCCTCTGTCATGGCTTGCAGCGCTTCAGGTTTGTTGTCTTCTATGCCTATGATGCAGTTTTCTACACCCATAATATGACGCGCTATGGCCAAGCCTTGGATAATCTGTGTTGCTCGCTCACGCATCAACATATCGTCGCAGGTGATATAGGGCTCACACTCAGCACCGTTGACAATCAGAGTATGTACTGGACTTTTTGGTGTAGTGCGCAATTTCACTTGGGTAGGGAAAGCGGCTCCTCCCATACCCACAATCCCAGAGAGACGCAAATGCTCAATCAAACTTGCTGGGGATTGTTGACGCCAATCCATAGGATGTAAATCCACCCATTCATCCAAACCATCGGCCGCAATGACAATACATTGATCCGGCAGTCCAGAAGGATGCGGGATTAAACTGTCTTGAACCGCGATGACTGTTCCAGAAGTCGTGGCATGAATCGCTGCGGAAATGCTGCCCTCAGCTTCAGCTAGTAGTTGACCTTTTTTTACTCGCTCACCCACTTTGACCAACAACTTTGGTAAATGACCCACATGTTGGCGCAAAGGCAACACAATCTGGTGCGGAATCGGCAACGACATAATCGGCTGCTGTGTAGATTCGTGCTTGTGCTCATCTGGATGCACTCCACCACGCAAATGCACCTCAGTCCGATGAACGGGCTGTTTAATCAAATCAACAATTCGGTTTAGAGAAAACATGCAATTAAGGTCTTTGTTTAATGACTAGTGTATCGAGTTAGTCGTCGTATGTTCTGCGACTGGCTGAATGCGGATAACGGGATATCGCCACTTCCAATTATCAGGTGATTCTTTCACTGGCTCCATGGTAATGCAATCAACTGGACATGGCGCAATACATAACTCACAGCCGGTACATTCCGAGGCGATAACAGTATGCATGTGCTTTGCCGCACCCAAAATGGCATCCACAGGACAGGCTTGAATACAAAGTGTGCAGCCTATGCAAACATTCTCATCAATGACTGCGACTGACTTGGGCTTGGGCTCGCCATGCTCAGTGTTCAGTGGTTTGTATTCAACTCCCAACAAATCAGCCAAGGCACGAACCCCGGCATCTCCTCCGGGAGGACATTGGTTAATATCTGCCTCGCCAGAGGCAATTGCGGTAGCGTAAGGTTTGCAACCAGGGAAGCCACATTGACCACATTGCGTTTGCGGCAAGATGGCATCAATTCTATCCACCAGGGGATCGCCCTCGACTTTGAATTTGACTGAGGAATACCCCAGCAACAAACCCAAGGCCAACGCCAACCCTATCATTACCCAAATTGCGGTCAACATTTAACGCACCAATCCTGCAAAACCCATAAATGCAATACTCATCAAACCAGCTGTTACCATCGCAATTGCTGCACCTTGAAATGCTTGTGGTATATCAGCCGCCTCTAATCTCTCGCGCATGGAAGCAAAAATAATTAACACCAATGAAAAGCCCAAAGCACCTGCGAATCCAAATACAAGGGATTCCATCAGATTGTGTTTTTCTTGAACATTTAATAGTGGGATACCCAACACCGCGCAATTAGTGGTGATCAAGGGAAGATAGATACCCAGCACCTGATAAAGCACAGGTGAATTTTTTTCCATCCACATTTCGGTAAACTGCACGACACCAGCAATCACCACGATAAAGGAGAGTGTGCGCAAATAGAATAGTTCACTCCCTAATAGATACTCGCTTATCAGGTAGCTAGTGCCAGAACCTATGGTCAATACGAATGCGGTGGCCATCGCCATCGCAACCGAAGCCTCGAGCTTTTTGGATACGCCCATAAACGGACACAAGCCCAGAATTTTCACCAGGACGATATTGTTGACCAATGCCGCCCCAATAAAAAGCAAAATATAGTGTTCAAACATATTGGCGATAAATTGAATAAAAACCCTGTGGATTATACCTGTTATCAGCCTTTTCAGGGGTAGCTCAGGCGAATGCGCGAATATAAACAATTCATGAATATTTCACAAATCACCAAAACTTATACCGATATAATGTTTTATTATCATCTGTATCCCGCAAAACATCCCATAGTGCACAAGGTTTCAGTTAAAATATTGACCTTTATTGATTCAAGGTTTTCTTACTCATGAGGCTACAAGGCAGTTTAGTCGCGATTGTGACGCCTATGCATGATGACGGTAGTTTGGACCACGATGCATTGCGTCAACTACTTGATTTTCATCTACAACAAAAAACTGACGGCATTGTGATTGTCGGCACGACTGGCGAATCCCCTACAGTAAGTGTTGAAGAGCACTTGGGCCTCATCGAATTCACAGTCAAACATATCAACGGTCGTATTCCAGTGATTGCGGGTACTGGGGCCAACTCAACGAGCGAAGCGATTGAGCTCACCCAAGCTGCAAAACAATTAGGCGCTGATGCGGCTCTATTGGTCGCCCCTTACTACAACAAACCTACTCAAGAAGGCCTCTATCAGCACTATCGTAAAGTGGCCGAGCAGGTAGCCATACCGCAAATTTTATATAACGTTCCGGGCCGCACTGGTGTCGATATCCATAATGACACGACACTGCGTTTGGCTGAGGTGGATAATATTATCGGCATTAAAGACGCCACTGGAAGCATAGAGCGCGGCACTGATTTAATCATACGTGCACCTAAAGATTTTTCTGTGCTCAGCGGTGACGATGCGAGCGCCATGCCATTAATGTTGCTCGGTGGCAAAGGGGTTATCTCGGTAACCGCCAATGTTGCACCAAAATTAATGCATGAAATGTGTCAGGCAGCCTTATCTGGTCAGGTAAGTCAGGCTACACTGATCAATCAAAAATTATTTGGCTTGCATCAAAGCTTATTTGTAGAAGCCAACCCAATCCCAGTGAAATGGGTACTGAACCAAATGAAACTAATCAAGGCAGGCATTCGCCTTCCCTTGGTTCCATTATCGACTCAGCATCATCCGCGTTTGTTAGGTGCTATGCGACAGGCCGAGATTCAAATTTAGGTTATTTATGAACAATTCTCTCTTGAAACAATCATGCTTGGGCTTACTCCTCGCGTTTGTGCTGACAGCATGCGAATCTGTACCTTTTCTAGACACAAGTCCAGATTACAAATCCGCAGGCAAAGGCAAAACATTAGAAGTCCCTCCAGACTTAACCTCGGTTTCTGCTAACGACAATTACAGCATTCCAGGATCGACCAGTTACTCGACTTATAGTCAGTCGCAACCCGAAGAAGCTGGTCAAAAAGAAAAAATCCTGCCCAACCCTGATAATGTTCGAATAGAACGTGCGGGTTCACAGCGCTGGCTGGTGGTACAAGCAAGACCAGAAAAAATCTGGCCTGTCATCCGAGATTTTTGGACTGAACTTGGATTTGCCGTGCGGGTAGAAAATACCGATACCGGCGTGATGGAGACCGAATGGGTAGATGCCAGCAATCTGAAAGATGACAAAGGCAATTATCTAGATAAGTTTCAGGGCTGGCTAGACAAATTAAGTGCGCTCAATAATCGTCAAAAATTCCGTACTCGTATCGACCGTGGAGATGACCCAAGTGCCACCGAAATTTTCATCAGTCACCGCGCCATTGCTGATATGTCAGATGATGGCAAAGTGCGAGTGCGCAATACTTTAGGTGAGTTCGATCAAGGCTATGCTCCAACTAAACGGACTAAACGTGATGAAGAACAGTCAGAGGCGGAAGATTTAGATGCAGAGTTGTTGCGTCGCCTCATGGTTCGCTTGGGTGTAGAAGAGAAAAAGTCTAAAACTATACTCACCAGCAATACTTCTCCATTGCGCGCTTATATCAATAAAGAAAATGATGGCTCTGTTAATCTTAGTATCAATGACGATTTTGACCGTGCATGGCGTCGCGTCGGCCTAGCTTTGGACCGTGTTGGGTTTGTGGTTGAAGATCGCAATCGTTCTGCTGGCATCTATTATGTTCGCTACACTGATATCGATGTTTCATTGGGCGTGGATAAGAAAAAGGGAATTTTGGACTCACTCAAGTTCTGGGGTGACGATAAAGAAAAACCCGCGCCAGCTGAAGAAAAAAAGACGGTCTCAACCAGCGTTTCCGACAAGCTTCAATTCTGGAAAGCTCCCCCAGAAGAGCTCGTTGATAATACCAAACAGTATCGCGTCAAGATTGAGCAGCTTGCAGAGCGTAGTTCTAGAGTCACCATTGTTAATAAAGCAGGCGAGGCTCAGAAAAATAATACAGCAAGCCAGATCCTTAGCTTACTGTATGAACAATTAAAATAATATGCGCTTTGCCAGCATAGGCAGCGGTAGCGGCGGGAATGGCCTGCTCATTCAGCAGGCCGATACCTGTGTACTACTAGACTGTGGATTTAGCCTTAAAGAGACCGAGATGCGTCTTGCTAGGTTGGCTATAGAACCCAGTCAGATTGATGCGATCTTAGTCACCCACGAACATCAAGATCATGCCTCAGGCGTATCTCGACTCGCTGCCAAATATCAAATTCCTGTTCTGATGACCTATGGCACCATGCGTGCCATGCAACAACAGTCCATCAAGCAAATTGAATCCTTGCTAGAAGAGGATTTACTTAATCTGATTGATAGCCACCAAGGTTTTGAAGTCGCGGATCTTTTTATTCAGCCATTCCCAGTGCCACACGACGCAAGAGAACCGGTGCAATTTACCATCAGCGATGGACGAGCTAAACTCGGCGTTCTGACTGACACCGGCAGCATTACCCCTCATATACTTTCATCACTAAAAAATTGTCATGGCCTATGGTTAGAGTGCAATCATGACTTAGACATGCTGCATCAAGGTGCTTACCCTCTATCCCTCAAGCAACGTGTTGGGGGAAGATTAGGTCATTTAGATAATCAGACCAGTGCAAGCTTGCTTGCCCAAATCAAACATGCAGATTTGCAATTTGTAGTGGCAGCGCATATCAGCGCACAAAACAATACACCAGATTTAGCCAGACAGGCGTTGAGCCATGCCATGGGCTGGCAGGCTGAGCAAATATTACTCGCTGACCAGCAAGCAGGATTAAGTTGGCTCAATATTTAAGGCATTGAAGTAAACCTCAAAGATTGCTTTAGCTATAAAACTAAAGACAACAAAAAAGCCGACATAAGTCGGCTTTTTCGTTCAAAGCTAAACTAGCTAAAATTACTTAGCTTCAGCTGGAGCTTCTGCAGGAGCAGCAGCATCAGCAGCAGGAGCAGCATCAGCTGGAGCTTCAGCAGCAGGAGCAGCATCAGCAGGAGCAGCTTCTTCTTTTTGACCACAAGCAGTTAAAGCAAGAGCTAACAAAGCAGCTAACAAAGCGGAACGTGTCATTTTTTAATTCCTTAACAAAAATTTAAATTTAAATTATCTTCAGTTACCCGGTTAAGGTAACCGAGCA